>CATPBO010000204.1 GCA_955652835.1 Candidatus Dormiibacterota bacterium | reverse complement strand
GTCGTCGACTCGACGTGGGCGTTGTGGGCACTGGCCCGTGACGGGACGGAATGGGAGGTCCTGTACGGCGAGGTGCCGCTGGTGGCAAGCCTGGTCAAGTCGTACATCCGCCACGACCTGTTCGTGCAGAGGATGTACGCGGACCTGCCAAACGAGCTCGAGGCTCTTTACGGTCCGGGCCTGCTGCAGCTGACCAACCTGTCCGATGGCGAAGGTGCTGCTGAGCCGGCACCCGAGCCGATGGCGGCTTCCGAGTCCTGACCCGCGCGAGATTTCCCGCGTTCGACGTTCGGGAACGTTTCTAGGAGGGCGCTCGTCGAGAGCTTGACTGCATCAGGTTCCACAGCTTCAGCGGGGTGACGGGTACCGAGTCGATGGCGACGTTGTAGCCCATCGCGTAGATCGCGTCTTCGATCGCGTTCGCGATCGCGGCGGGCACGGCAATGGTCCCTGCCTCGCCAGCGCCACGAAAGCCTTCTGGATTGTGGCCGGTGGGTGTCTCGGTGTGAATCAGCTCCGGCTCGGCGCGAAGCTCAGGTGCGCTGACGATCGAGTAGTCGAGAAACGACGGCGACTGGAAGTTCCCGTCGGGCGAGTAAAGCGCCTCCTCGAAGAGTGCGTAGCCGAGGCCGTGCGCATACCCGCCGTGCAGCTGGCCCTCGAGAATCATCGGGTTGATCGCACGGCCCGAATCGTGCGCAATGACGTATCGCTCGATGTCGACACCGCCGGTCTCAGCGTCAACGCGCACCACCGCGGCGTGACAGCTGGAGGCCCACGCGGTCCTGCCTTTGGAATCCCAGGCCTCCGCCGCCTCCAAACCGTCGCCGACCAGGTCTTCGAGGCTCACGCGACGATCTGGCACCCCGCGCACGCCGGCACCGCCGATGGCGAGCACCAGATCCTCAGCCGCCGCCTCGAGCTTTTGAGACGCACGCTCCAGCAGCATCCGCCGGGCTGAGGCGGCCGAGAGCGCAACCGAGTTGCCAAACTCCAGCGCGGTGCGGCTGGCGGCCGTGACGAAGGAGTTCGCCACATTGCGGCTGTCGCCGGCGCTGACCTCGATGCGGTCGATCGGCCATCCGAGCCGGTCGGCAACGACCTGTGCCATGAATGTCTGATGTCCCTGGCCCTGTGGAGTGCTGCCGACGAACACGCGCACCGTGCCGTCACCCATCACTGCAACGCGGGATGCCTCCGGCATGCCCATGCCGGTTGACTCGATGCACATCGCGACGCCGACTCCGACGGGCGCGCCGGCTTGCTGGCGCCGGCGAACATCAGCGGCATCGATCCGCTCGACCGCCAGCTCGAGCAGGCGCGGGTAGTCGCCGCCGTCGTAGACGATTGAGTTGAGTCCGGTGTCGTAAGGCATCTCAGTCGGGCGGATCAGGTTGCGGCGACGCAGCTCGATCGGATCGAGATCTAGGCGGCGTGCGAGGCGGTCGATCATGCGCTCGATGGCGAAGTTGCCGACGGGCCGCCCACCTCCGCGAATAAATGCAGAGGGAGGGGTGTCGGAGAAGCGCGACGTCACCTCTATCTCGAATGCGGGTAGGCGGTACGCCGACATGGTGTGTGCCGCCATGCTCATCTCCTGGAAAGCGCCACGACCGAGGTAGCCGCCGACGGTCCACGAGTACTTGCCACGCAGCCCGGCAATGCGGCCGTCTTGGTCGGATGCGATGTCCATGTCGAGGTCGGCTGCGTGAGCCTGGCCGGTGGTGTGGCCGTCTTCCGAGCGGTTTGCGACCCAGCGCACAGGGCGTTTGAGAAGGCGGCTGATCGCCGCAGCCATGATGTATTCCGGATACGGGTGGTTCTTAGCCCCGAAGCTGCCGCCCACGTCTTCAGAAAGTGCGACCACCTGGGTGCGCTCGAGTCCAAGGCACCTTGCGATCGTTTCGCGCAGCACATGAACACCTCCGACGCTCGCCCGGATGTACAGCGTCTGCTCCGTGTCACGCCAGTCCGCGAAGGCGGCGCGCGGCTCCATTGCAGCGCCGGCAATCCGCGCCATTGCCAGTCGCTGGCGCACCCTCACCGGCGCCTGATCAATCGCCGCAGCTGCGTCGCCGATGCGGAAGCTTTGAGCCGGGAGCGCGCTCGTGGTCTGCGAGATCGGGTTGAGCTCGACCTCTATCGCATCGACCGCGTCGTGCGCTTGGTATTCGGTTTCCGCTGCGACCACCGCTACCGCGTCGCCTTCAAACCTCACCTCGTCCTTCGCGAGCACCGGTCGCCGGATCGGCAAAGGTTGCTGGGGATTCGGATCCGGCATGTAGTCGTCGGCCAGGCCCATCTGGCCTACCGCCCACGCCCCGACGACGCCCGGCATTTTCAGTGCCGCTGAGACGTCGACCTTCAGGCCGTTGGCGCGAGGCACGCCGGCGCGCCGGACGGCCATGTGCACGGTGCCAGGCGCGTGGTTGTCAGCCGAGTAGCGGCCCTGGCCCTGGATCAGCGGCGGATCCTCTCGGCGCTTGACAGAGCGCCCGATCCAGCTCTGCTCGGTGCTTGGGGTGTTGCTCACTACCTTCGCAGGTATTATCAAGCGGGCATGGTCATCGACGGTGCGGAGCTCGTCCAAAGGCCACCGCTCGCCGAGAAGGCCGGGCGAAAAACCTCTATCGCAACGCACAGGGGCTGCTGAAGCTGCCGACTACGGCCGCAAAACTTAACTAGCCAGCGTCAAAAGGAGAGGCGCATGAACCTTTTACCCGGGGTCCGCGGTCAGACCGTTCGCACCGATCGGCTGCAAATGCGATATGTGGAATCCGGCCCGTCCGACGGAATACCAGTCGTGATGATCCACGGAAACCTGGCGACCGGTCGTTTCTTCGAACACCTGATGCCCGGAGCGCCAGAGCGCTACCGCATCATCGCGCCAGACATGCGTGGCTTCGGCGATACGGAACAAGTTCCGATTGACGGCACCCGAGGCCTTCATGATTGGGCCGACGACACCTTCGCGCTGGTGCATGCGCTGGGAATCACGCGACCCGTGCACCTGGTCGGGTGGTCGACGGGTGGCGCGGCGATCGCGAACTACGCTCAGGATCGGCCGGTGGCTTCGCTCACGCTTGTCGATCCGGTATCGCCGTATGGCTTCGGCGGAGTCCGGCCGGACGGGGCTCCGTGCTTTCCCGATTACGCCGGATCGGGCGGTGGCACCGGGAGCCTCGAGTTCGCCAAGCGAATCGCCGACCACGACACCTCCTCCGACTCGCCGTTCTCGCCGCGCAACGTGATGAATACGTCTTACTGGGCGCCCTCGCATCGGGAGCCGCCAGAGCGCGAGGACGTGCTCGTCGAGGAGATTCTCAAATCGGTAATTGGCGACGACGGATACCCCGGCGATTCAACGCCCTCGCCCAACTGGCCGACCATTGCTCCCGGCACGCGCGGAATCCTCAACGCACTGTCTGGCAAGTACTGCAGCTGGGCAGACATCGTCGACCTCAGCCCCAAGCCGCCCATCCTCTGGACGCACGGAGCTAATGACATCGTGGTCGCCGATGGCTCGGCATGGGAGATGGGCACGCTCGGCAAGATGGGAGCTGTGCCGGGTTGGCCTGGCGAGGAAGTCTTTCCACCCCAGCTAATGGTCACGCAGATCCGCGACGTGCTGGAGCGTTATCGCAATGCGGGCGGCCACGTGCAGGTCGAGATGTTCGACGGCTCTGGCCACGGTCCGCTTTTTGACGCCGCCGAGCGCTGGAGCCAGGTCTTTTTCGCCTTCCTGGATTCAGTCGAGCGGGGTGCCGAGATGGGGGCTGTCACGCGCACGATCTGACAGCGGAGTCAGCCCGGCCACACACCTCAATAATTTGGCGCGTTTGGTGACAAAACGGCGTTTAGGTGTAAGAGGAAGGGCGCCTTTGGCGTCAAAAATGCGTTTTCGAGGGGCAAGGTTATGCGGCGTTTGAGGTCCTGGCGCGCGGTCGCTGCAGTGGGCCTGGTTGCAGGTGTCCTGCTAGGCATGAGTCTGCTCGAAGGTGACGTGGCGGACGACCTTACGCATTTCGGCTCGCTGGTCGCAGGCTTGCTGAATCGATTCGGCGCCGCAGCTTCGTTCGCGCTGCTGTACATCGAAGAATCCGGCGTGCCTCTCCCCGTGCCTGGCGACGTCTACGTCGCCTACTTGGGGAAGCTCAACGCATCGTCGCTTCCGAACCTGGTGCTGGCGTGGCTCGGCATCATCGCGGTGGTGGTCGGCGGATCGACAAATCTGTACCTGATCTCGCGGCGCTGGGCACCTACATTGCTTCGGCACCGGTTCGTGCACGATGTCCTCCGCGTCGACGAGGCCCGGCTCGAAACAGTCCGCCGTTGGTCGAAACGCTGGGGGGCGCTCGCGATCATCTTCGGACGCCACGTGCCGGGATTCCGCATCCCGGTCACAGTCCTGGCCGCAACCGCGGGCGTGCCGTACCGGGTCTTCGCCCCGTCGGTGGCTATTTCGACTGGGGTCTGGGCGGCGGTAGGGCTATGGATCGGAGCGACATTCGGTCAGTCGATCGGCAATTTGCTCGCTCGCAATCCGTGGATCTATCTCGTCGCCTTGGGACTCATCATCGTCGCCGTTGCGGTCGCCCTGGTGCGCCTGTGGCGCGTAAACGACAACGCTCCACTATTCGCGGGCTCGACTTAGATACACGCGGAATAGCCCGCCTGGCGTCAGAAGTGCATTTTCGCCGCAACCGTTTATCCTCTCAGAGATCGGCAATCAGGGCAGCGGCACCCTAAAGGTGCTTGCCTTCGCGGTGACGTTGAATTCGGCGACGTAGTGCCCAGCCGCGGTACTCAACCGCAACTAGCTGCACAGCCGCGGAACTTTGCACGTGTGATGAACAACACAGCTGAACTGTGGCACACGGCATAGGAGCATCGGTCAGCCCGGCCTAGTCTCTTGCCATGCCTGCTACCCCACAGGTAGCGAGCTGAAAAAAGGAGGACTTCCGATGCAGGCCCGACTCCAGATCAAGCGGTTCCCATCGACTCTGCTGATGATCGTCTTCGCTTTGGCGGCCGCGCTGGTTCTGGGCGGGGCGCTGGGTTACACGTTCAAGCCGACTTCACTGACAAGCGGCTCCGGACATGTGATCGCCGCGCCCAACGTCCAGGCGGTTAACTCCAGCGCAAACGACAGCTGTGTCTTCGTCGGCAAGCACAAAGCGTGCTAGCGCGTCAGATCAAGAGGCCGGGACTCGGGCGTCCCGGCCTCACCCTCATCGCTGCTCATGCGTATTAGTCTCACGGTCCCCGAAATTAGTGGCCTCACCTGCTGAGATCGTTTCCGAAGGTTTTTTACTTCATTGGTCGGCACGAGGCTATTCCGGCAAGCGACGACCGCAAGTCCTCCGACCGGGGTGTTCGCGCTGGCGCCGGCCGATGGCGCGACCCGTTGGCGGCAAAGTACCGACCAACCGGTCTACTCCTATCCGGCCGCCGGCGATGGGGTGCTGGTATTCGGCACGCGTGCAGTGTTCGGCGATGTTCACGTCGGCTCGATCGTTGCCCTGTCGAGCCTTGATGGTCGAGTGCTGTGGGCCTACAACGAACACTCGGCAGTCTTCAGCTCGCCCGCGATCGCCGGCACGATGGTGGCGGTTGGCGACTCGAATGGCGACGTGTTCGCTTTCCGGCCGTCGAGGTGAACTGAGGTGGAAGTCCTCCCCGCGAGCAGGGAGGACCTCCTGGCGTCTATAGGTTGGTCGTCAGCTGCGCGCCGTCGGGCAGCAGGTACGTGGCGGCGACGATCAGCTCGGTGCTTCCGCGGTTGAAGGCCTGCAGCGTTTGCCCGGGCGTCTCGGTGAAGCTGTCTCCCACGTTGTAGGTCTTCTCTGTCCCATCGCGGTTCAGCGTGACCTGGCCCTGGATCACGGTGATCACGCCCGGCCCCCCGTGGCGGTGCTTAGGCGTTTGGGAACCCGGTGCGAAGACGAGGACTTGCTGGACCATGGTGTAGGCGCCGGTGATGCTCGGCGAGTCGAGGGTGAAGCTGTACAGCGTCTTGTTGAGCGTCGTCGGAGCCGGCTGCCCGGCGACCGCCACCGTCGGCTTCGCGCCATGCGGTACCGGGTAGGCGACCACGGTCATCGCGTCTACAGAACCCATATTGACGGCCTGGACCGGTTGGTTGAGTGGCTCGAGGATCACCTCACCCGCCGACGACAGCTTGTCGCCTGAGGGCGTCTTGAGGGTGATCTGGCCCTGCAGCACTGTGGCCAGGAAAGACGTCGGGTGCTTGTGAACCGTGCTCGCAGCTCCGGGGGCGAAGTAGAGGATGGACTGGATGAGGTCGATCGGCCCGGAAGCGGTCTGCCCGGGCAGCGTGTTCTTGTATTTGGTCACCGGAGCCGGCGGCGCCGACGGCTTCGCCGCAACATTGACGGCGCTTCCACCGCAGGCCGCCATCAATGCGGCCGCGAAGAGCAGGACTGGTAGCGAGACTCTCTTCATTCGGAGATTCCTCCTAGATTCGGTCGCCGGGCCCACGGCTCGGCTGATGTCTGGAGGCTGAGGTAGGACGCGGCCCGCGTCATTGGTAGAAGTACCGGGATCGGTACCGGACTTCAGTACCGGTCTTTGATCCCTCCGATCAACCGCTCGTTGCTATGCTCCTGCGCGATCTCTGTGGTCTCGCCCAGTCTCACCCGCCGCGAGCGAGAGGTGGCAATCCTTGTCGGCCAGGGGCTGACGAATCGGGAGATCGCCACCCGGCTGTTCATCTCTGAGCGCACAGCCGAGAGTCACGTCGAGCAGATTCGCGGCAAGCTTGGATTTCACTCCCGCGTACAGATCGCCACGTGGGTATCGGCCGGTTTGCCCGGCGACGCCGGCCCTCTGTCGAGTGCTCCGGCTGCGGCCCATGCCGAGCCAACTACTCCCGGCCGAGTTCGGCCTCGGATCTCGCCGCGCCTCGCCGTCGCGACCAGCGTCGGCCTAGTTGCAGTGCTCCTGGGAGGACTCGCTCTCGCATATGCGTGGCTGTCGCCGCCTTCAGCAGCCGAATCGCGCGCCGTTAGCGTGGCGGGCACGGGCGAGCGGGCGTTCTCGGGCGACGGAGGTCAGGCTTCCGCCTCAACGCTTGTGCGTCCCATCGCACTTGCCATCGGACCGGTCGGCG
Source organism: Candidatus Dormiibacterota bacterium (assembly GCA_955652835.1). Taxonomy (GTDB): domain Bacteria; phylum Chloroflexota; class Dormibacteria; order Dormibacterales; family Dormibacteraceae; genus Palsa-870. Next base: position 9,025 of record CATPBO010000204.1, on the reverse strand, counting down.
AAATCTACATCGCCGAGGGGAACCGGATTCGCGAGGTCAAGAAGGACGGGCGTATCAGCACGTTCGCAGGCACCGGCACCGCTGGGTCCGGCGGTGACGGGGGCCCTGCAGCGAAGGCGCAGCTCAACATGCCTCAAGGCCTGGCGGTGGACAGCGCGGGCAACGTCTACATCGCCGACACGCTCAACAATCGGGTCCGGCGCGTCGACGGGGATGGCACGATCACGACAGTCGCGGGCGCCGGAGAGCCCAAGCTGAATTTACCCACCGGCCTCGCCATCGGCCTAAGCGACGAACTCTTCATCGCCGACACAGGTAACAACCTGATCCGTCAGCTCGAGCCAGACGGCGCGATCCACACGGTGGCCGGGACCGGTGAAGCCGGGTACCGTGGTGAGGCGGGGGCTGCGGTTGACGCAGTCCTGCACGCGCCCGGAGGCCTCGCGTTCGACGGCGAAGGCAACCTCTACATCGCAGACACCCTGAACCAGCGCGTGCGCCGCATCGACGTCAACGGGCAGATCGGGACCGTTGCGGGCACCGGCGCGTCCGGCTACCTCGGCGACGGGCGTCCTGCCATCTACGCGGAGTTGAACCTGGCCACCAATCCTCTCGAAGGAATCGGCCAGGGCCTCGCGGTGGATTCGCGAGGGGACGTCTTCATTGCAGACGCGCTGAACGGCCGTGTCAGGCGACTTGACGTGAAGGGAATGATCACCACGGTCGCGCAGATGAGGATGCCGCTTGGCCTGGCCGTCGACGGGCAGGGCATCGTCTATGTCGCCGATGCCGGCGACAACCGGGTCAGCCGCATCGGCTAATCAGGCCGCGGGCGGTTGCTGAAGCGGCACCTCGAAGTCTTTACCGACGGGGGTGGTGAGGAATTCGAGGAACACCGCCTGACCCGGCCCTGCATTCGTCTCCTGGAGCGCGACGTCTGGCAGGAAGGCGCCTCCCTGGCCGACGCTCCGCGTGACCGGGGGCCGATGAGCGCTTCTGATCGTCACGGAACCGGTGAGCACGTAGAAGGCAGAGAGGCCACCGAACTGATGCGCCCCGGATGTTCCATCCTTCGAAAGTGTGACCAGGCGGAGCACCTGCGAGTAGGCCACCTGCGGCAGCGACTCGCGTGAGATGTCGTCACTTTCAAATGCGGCCTGCGCGATTTTGTCGACGAGCGATTGACTGCGAGCAGAGCTTGGCCAAAGAGCGATTGAATACCAGACGCTAGGGTCCGCCGGTCCGGGATTGAGATGGGTGTGCGTCACGCTCTGGTGAAACCTCGCCTGCCCGGCTATCAGGTCGATAGGCGCCTGGCCGTTGAGTATCAACCGGTGCGCGCCAGTCTCGACATAAACGACGCTGGCGACATGCTGCTTCGAGTTGATGACGTAGCCGACCGGTTGTGCGAAGCGAATCATCCGGATGTAGACGGGACCAGTCGGCAGGCTGTCGAGCTTGCCGGCATCGAGTGTTTTGACGGCAGCGCCGCGGGCCAGCGCCTCTGAGTTCGATGCAACGGTAGGTGCGGCCGAGCACGCCGAAAGGGCAAGTCCGATCGCCACCAGCGCAGTCAGCTTCGTCCTCACGGCACTTGTGCCGCTAACCCTAATGCGTCAACAAAGAGACAGCTGAATCGCGCGTTCGGCACGTTTGGTGACAAAGGGGCGGTTAGGTGGTACCGGGAAGAGCGCGTTTGGCGTCATAAGTGCGTTTTCGCCCGACGCAAGCACGCGAAATGCTAGGGCCTGTTCTGGGCGACCAGTACTGAGATCACGGGGTCTCACGAACGCAGGCGTACACCACAAGGTCATGCCAGCCGCCAGGCCGGTACTGCGCCCCTCTGAGCACACCCTCTTTGACGAACCCAGCCTTTTCGAGCGCACGCTGCTCAGCCACGTTTTCAACATCGGTCGATGCTTCAATCCGGTTGACCGGAGTCGTGGCAAAGAGATGCGCGGCAAGAAGCCGCTGCGCCTCGGTGCCAAAGCCGCGTCCCCTTGCCTCCGGAATCAGATTGATTCCAATGTTCCACGCGACCGACTGTGGATTGGGGCCATATCGGACCCCTCGCCAGGAGACCGAGCCGATTGGCTTATGGTTCGGTTGCAACGCGACGATCAAGGTTCCACCCTCGGAGGTGACCAGTCCGTTCTCCTCAATGCGTTCCCTGACCGGCCGCCCCTTCACCCCAAAGACATTGAATTCACCGACGTACTCAGGGGACTGCCAGAGTTCGAGGAGTTCCGCATCATCTACGGCGACTGGCCGTAGGCGCACCTTGCGGCCAGCCATCGAGGAATCTCCCTCTGCTCCCACGAATTCGATTCTCCAGAATTCCTTGGTTAGGGGCGGTTCTGCGCAACAGGGATCGAGATCAAGGTGACATTTGGCGACTCAAGCGCATCGGCGAATGCGACCCCGAGCTCCTCCGCATCCGAAACCGCCGTCGCCTCGGCGCCGTAGCCGCGGGCGATCGTCAAGTTGTCGATCCCACAGATCTGGTGCCCGATGACGACCACAAGAGGCAGCTAGTGCTCCACACCGGCGGCCGGTACAACTCACACCTCCTGGTCCCAGTCATCCCTTGACGCGGTTCGCCAGGCGTTCGTAGTCGGCCGGAGTGTCGACGTCCACCGGGTGGGTGAGGTCAGTTTCAACCGGCAGCCTGGCGACAAGCTCGGGCCGTGCCCGAATCACAGCACGGCAGCCGACGTCGCCCTCGAGCATCATGAGGTCTCCCCACAGCTCGCGCTTCAGCACGACCGGCGGATGAAGAAGCCCGTTGAAGCTGAGCGCCGCCGCCGGGAGGCCGGACGTCTCCTCGAGCTCGAGCAGTCGATTCAGCAGCGCCGCGTCGACATCGGGCTGGTCGCCGAGGATGACGACCGCGCGATCGACGTCTCTGGCCAGCGATGCGAGCCCGGCCTTCAGCGACGAAGCCATTCCCGCGGCATGGTCGGGATTGACCAGTACCCTTGCACGGCCGAAGTCGACGCGGCCGCGTATCTCGTCGGCCGCCGCCCCCAGCACGACCAGAACGTCGTCGAGACTTGAGTCGCAGGCCTGCCCAACCACGAGCTCGAGCAGCGGCTTGCCGCGGACCTGCAGCAACTGTTTCGGACTCCCCATGCGGCGCGAGGAGCCGGCGGCGAGCACCAGACCGGTGCTGCTCACGCCTCTAGGCTTCGATCGGTCGCAGGAAGCGCTCCGGTTCCTTATCGAACTCGGCCTGGCACCCGGCCGAGCAGAACCAGTAGGTCGCGTCTCGATACACGGCCTTGTGCTGCGACGTGAGCGGGTCGACCGTCATACCGCAGACCTGATCGGTGGCGAACACGACCGGCGGGGCCTCGGCCGCTGCGGGCACGTGGCCTCGCTTTCGCCTGGCCGTGACGACCTCGGCTAGCGCCAGGAGTGCGATCTCCTCCTGGCTGCCACCTCGCACCCTGCCCGCAGGAGTGCGAATTCGGTCGAGTGTCGCCTCATCCATTCCGCGGCTGCGCAGTGCCTCGCGCACGGCGGCCGCCCGGCGCGTGCTGGCGACCAAACCGACCTCGACGGCTGGATACGCCAGCGCAGCCTCGAGCGCGTCCTCGTCGTAGTGGCCCATCGTCGCCACCACCGCCCAGGTGTCGGCTCCGGGGTTGGCGCCCGCCAGCTCGAGCCTGCCGAGCACGATGTCGGCTGCCCCAAAGTCCGCGGGCGCGGCACCTGGATGCACCGAGCAGGTCCGGAAGCCGGCGAGCGAGCCCATCTGCACGAGGGTCCGCGCCGCCGGGCTGTCGCCGAACACCAGCAGCAGGGGTCGCGGCAGCTGTGGCTCGATGAAGATGTCCAGCGCGCCGCCGCTCGGGCATGTTGTGGCGACCATGAGCTCCCCACGCTTTCTCGTCTGCTTGACCTCGGGCGCCGGGACGATCCGCACCAGCTGAGGCACGCCCTCAGACAGCGCCCGCAGCGCTTCGCGGCGGACGATCGGCTCCGAGCAGCTCCCTCCGATCCATCCGTGCAGCCGGCCGTCGGCGGTGATGACCGCCTTGTCACCGGGGTGTGCCGAGGTCGGCGCCTCGGTACGCACGACGGTCGCTAGCACATGCGGTGTGCCGGTCACCGCGTACTGGTGCAGGAGGTCGATTACCTCGGCCGCTATTCGGTCACCCCTTTGGAGCGCAGAGCCGCCCATACCTTGTCTGAGGTTACCGGCATGTCGATGTTCGTGATGCCATAGGGGGACAGGGCGTCGATGACGGCGTTGACGAACGCGGCCGGCGATCCCACCGTTGCGGACTCGCCGACACCCTTGGCGCCGAGCGGGTGGTGCGGCGATGGCGTCACGGTCTGCCCGATCTCGAACTTGGGTGTCTCCCAGGCCGTCGGCAACAAGTAGTCCATGAAGTTGGAGCCGATGCAGTTGCCGTCTGCATCGAAAGTGATGAGCTCCATGAACGCGATGCCGAAGCCTTCGGTCAGTCCGCCCTGGATCTGCCCCTCGACGATCATCGGGTTGATGCGGACGCCGCAGTCATCGACCGCCACCATTCTCTTCACCTTGACCTGGCCGGTGCCCTTGTCGATATCGACCACCACCGCGTAGGTTCCGAACGGGTACGTCATGTTGGGCGGGTCGTAGTAGTGGACTCCTTCGAGCCCGGCCTGCATGCCTTCCGGAAGGTTGGTGTAGGCCGCGAAGGCGGCCTCCTGGATGGTCTTCGAACGCTCCGGTGAACCCTTGACGTAGAACTTGCCACGCTCCCAGACCAGGTCCTCTTCGTCCGCCTCCAGAAGATGGGCCGCGAGCTTGCGAGCTTTCTCGCGCAGCTGCCGGCTGACCATGGCGGTGGCGGCTCCTGCAACCGGCGTGCTGCGTGACGCGTACGTGCCCAGCCCGTACGGCGCCGTGTCTGTGTCGCCCTCCTCGACGAGGACGTCCTGTGCGGGAATTCCGAGTTCCTCGGCCACGATCTGGGCGAACGTTGTCTCGTGGCCCTGGCCCTGCGACTTGACGCCCATCCTCAGGAGCGCTTTGCCCGTCGGATGCACGCGCAGCTCGGCGCTGTCGAACATCCTCAGGCCCAGGATGTCGAACTCCGCACCATGGCCTGCGCCAACCACCTCGGTGAAGCTGGCGATGCCAATGCCCGTCACCTCGCCTTTCTTCCTTCGCGCCTCGACGTCCTTTTTCAGCTCTGCATAACCGAGCTGGTCGAGAGCGACGTCCATCGCCTTGGGGTAGTCGCCGCTGTCATAGATCCAGCCGGTCGCGGACGTGTATGGGAACTGCTCGGGCTGGATGAAGTTCTTCTTGCGGAACTCTGCCTGGTCGATACCGAGCTCTAGTGCGGCGTTGGTGACGAGCCGCTCGATGAGGTAGCTCGCCTCAGTGACGCGGAAGGAACACCGAAACGCGACGCCACCGGGCGCCTTGTTCGTGTAGTAGCCGTCCGCGGTGACGTGTGCTGTCGGGATGTCGTACGAGCCGGTGACGATGTGGAACAACCCCGCTTTGAACTTGGACGGCTGTGCGTCAGCGAAGAAGGCGCCGTTGTCGCTGTCCAGGTGAACTCGCAGCGCGGTCATCTTGCCGTTCTCGTCCACGGCCAGGTCGCCTGTCATGTGGTAGTCGCGCGCGAAGCCGGTCGAGATGAGGTTCTCAGTACGGTCCTCGACCCACTTGACGGGCCGGCCGATCAGCAGGCTGGCTGCCGTCGCGACCACGTAGCCGGGATACACCGGCACCTTGTTGCCGAAACCGCCTCCGATGTCCGGCGAGATGATGCGGATCTGCTGCTCGGGCAAGCCCGTGACCAGCGCGAACACGGTGCGGATGGCGTGAGGGGCTTGACTCGTCATGTAGATGGTCGCCTTGCCGGTCACGCCGTTGACGTCGGCGATGCAGCCGCAAGTCTCCAGCGGAGACGGATGGCAGCGCGGGTAGAACGTGTGCAGCCTGACCACCTTGTGCGCCTTGGCGAAAGCCGCCTGGGTCGTGACCTGGTCGCCCGATTCCCAGTGGTAGATGTGGTTGTCCTTCTGGCCCTCCTTGTCGTCGCGGATGAGGGAGGCGCCGGGGGCTTTGGCGCCATCGGGGCTGGTTACGGGCGCGAGGATCTCGTACTCGACCTCGATCGCATCGCGCGCATCCTCCGCCTGGTACTTGGTTTCGGCGATCACCGCCGCGACCTCCTGGCCCTGGAAGCGAACCTTGTCGGTCGCGAGGACGGCCTGCGTGTCGCCGCTCAGCGTGGGCATCCAGGCCAGCTTGTGCTGAGCCATCAGCTCGCCGGTGACGACCGCGATCACGCCTGGCTGGGCGGACGCGGCCTTCGTGTCGATTGACTTGATGCGGGCGTGCGCGTGCGGGCTGCGCAAGATCGCCATGTGGAGCATGTTCGGCAGCACGAAGTCGTCCAGGTAGTTGCCCTTGCCTCGCAGGAAGCGCGCGTCCTCCTTGCGCTTGATCGACTCGCCGATGCCGCCGTGCATGTGCATCGTCGAGCTCATTCGCCACCTCCGGCCACAGCCGCGGCCGCAGGGGCCTTTGCCGCCTCGGAATGCATCTTGGCCGCGTACTGGACCGCCTTGACGATGTTCATATAGCCGGTGCAGCGGCAGATGTTGCCGCTGATCGCCCAGCGGATCTCGTCGTCGGTCGGATTCGGATTTCGTTCGAGCAGGGCCGACGCGACCAGCATCATCCCAGGCGTGCAGAAACCGCACTGCAGCCCATGCTCCTCGTGGAAGCCAACCTGGATCGGAGCAAGCGCCGCTCCGTTGGCAAGGCCCTCGACGGTCTTGATCTCACGCCCGTCAACCTGGACCGCCAGCAGGGTGCATGACTTGACCGGTTCTCCGTCCAACAACACCGTGCAAGCGCCGCAGCTGGTCGTGTCGCAACCGACGTGCGTGCCGGTGAGCGCCAGGTTGGTGCGCAGGAAGTCGACGAGCAGGACGCGCGGCTCTACGTCCCCGCTGCGCTCCGCGCCGTTGACGCGCATCGTCACCTTCACGCCTTTACCTCCTGGGCTCGGCCGAGGGCTGCCTTGAGGCCGCGCTGCACGAAGACCCGAACCACGTCCTTCTTATAAGCCGCCGTTCCGCGGATGTCGTCCTTGGGCTCCGCGGCCTCCGCCGCGAGCTTGGCCGACTCGGCGATCACGTCGTCCTTCAACTCGTGGCCGACCAGCGCCTGCTCGGCCTTCTTGGCCTTGATGTTGGTGGCGCCGACCGACGTCAGGCCGATGCCGGCCTTTTTCACCTTGTTTCCGTCGAGCTCGATCTGCAGGGACACCGCGACGGTGGCGAAATCGCCCACCCTGCGCTCGAGCTTGTGATACGAGCCGCCGGCCCGCCCGGTAGGCAGCGGGATGCGGATCTCGGTCGCGATCTCGTCGGACCTCAGGGTCGTCGTGAATGGGCCCTCGAAGAAGCCGTCGATCGGGATCACGCGCTCCCCTTTGGCCGATCTTGCCACCAGCTCGGCGTCAAGCGCCAGCATGATCGAGCCCCAGTCGCCGGACGGGTCCGCGTGACACACCGACCCGACCAGGGTTCCCCGGTTCCTCACCAGAGGGTCGGAGATCCAGCGAACGGCCTCGACCATCACTGGGAGCAGCTTCGCCAGCTCCTTGCTCCGCTCGATGTCGACGTGGCGGGCCAGGGCGCCGATCTTCACATGACCGTCGTCGCGTTTGATCTCGGTCATCCCCGGGATCCGGCCGATGTCCACGATCAGCTGCGGCTGGGCGAATCGGAGCTTGAGGAGAGGGATGAGGCTCTGGCCGCCGGCCATGACCTTGGCGTCGTCGCCTCGCTCGGCCAGCAGTCCTAACGCTTCGTCGAGTGTGGCTGGTGATTGATAGTCAAAGGCGGCAGGAAACATTCGTCAACACCTCCACGAACAACAAAACCACCGGCTCGCGTGCCAGTCATCACCCAGGCGGGCGAATCTGACCACCCGATCGGGTGATTAGATCCAGCCGGACTTCCCGGCCAGGATGGCAGCCTCCACCCGATTGCGGACGCCGAGCTTGCGGAAGATCTCCTGGATGTGGGTCTTCACGGTGTTCTCGCTGAGGTGCACCTCCGCCGCTATCTCGCGGTTGGAGTGGCCGCGGCTGATGAGGCGAAGGATCGATACCTGAGACGCGCTCAAAGCCGCACGCCTGGACCCAACCGGCTGCCGGGTTCGCGCTTGCTCGATGACCTGGCCGGCCACCTGAGGCGCCAGCACCGCCTGGCCCCGGTAGACGGCCCTGATGCTCTCCTTCAAGCTGAAGCGCTCGACGTCCTTGACGACGTACCCGCGAGCCCCGGCCTGTATGCACTCCTGGACGAGGTCGGGGTCGGTGTAGGTCGTCAGGATCACAACCGAGACCTCGGGATGCGACTGACTCAGCCGGCGGCATACCTCGACGCCGCTGACGTCGGGCAGGCGGGCATCTAGGAGGACCACGTCGGTACGGGTGGCTTCAACCAGCTCGACTACACCCGCGCCGCGGCCGGTCTGGCCGACCACATCAAAGTCGGGCTCCGGCTCGAGCATCGCCATGAGGCCCTCGCGAACCATCTCGTGGTCGTCCACGATCAGCACGCGGATCTGCCCGCCCTTCGTCATGCGCGCGCCGGCAGCCTGGCCCGAATCGCCAGCCCACTTTCCTCGCCGTTGTGTACCTCGAAGGTGCCCCCCAGCGCTTCGACCTGACGGCGGCTGCGTTTCAGCCCGAAGTGGGTGCTGCTCTCCTGGTAGTTCTGGAGGATCTGCTCGGAGGCCCCAACGCCGTCGTCCTGAATGACGAGGTCGACGTGCTCGTCGGAGTACCGCAGGCTGACCAGGACACGCTTTGCCCTGGCGTGACGCGTCACATTGGCCAGGGCTTCGCGAGCCAGGATGAAGAGGATGTGCGCCGACTCCGGGCTGAGGCCCACAGGCTTGCCGCTGACGACCAGGTCGGCCTCGACCGCCTCGGCTTCACCCGTGGCGCGGACCAGGCGGCGGAGCTCGGAAGGCAGGCCGGCCGCGGCC
>CATPBO010000203.1 GCA_955652835.1 Candidatus Dormiibacterota bacterium | reverse complement strand
TGATGGAGGTGCTCAGCGAGCACATGTGCGAAGGGTGGCTCGAGGGTTACCTGCTGACCGGCCGCCACGGTTTGTTCAACTGCTACGAGGCGTTCATCCACATCGTCGATTCGATGTTCAACCAGCACGCGAAGTGGCTGAAGGTGACCCGTCAGATCCCGTGGCGCCGCCCGATCGCATCGCTCAACTACCTGCTCACATCGCACGTCTGGCGGCAGGACCACAACGGCTTCACGCACCAGGACCCAGGGTTCATCGACCACGTTGTGAACAAGAAGGCGGAGGTCATCCGTGTGTACCTGGCGCCCGACGCCAACACGCTCTTGTCAGTCGCCGACCACTGCCTGCGCAGCCGGAACTACGTGAACGTGATCGTCGCCGGCAAGCAGCCCGCCCTCAACTACCTATCTATGGAGGACGCGATCGCCCACTGCACGCAAGGTCTCGGCATCTGGAAATGGGCGAGCAACGCCGCGGGCGACGAGGCGGATGTCGTCCTGGCGTGCGCCGGCGATGTGCCCACACTCGAGGTCCTGGCGGCGGCTGATCTCTTACGCAAGCATCTCCCGGACCTGAAGGTCCGCGTGGTGAACGTCGTCGACCTGATGCGCCTGCAGCCACCGAGCGAGCACCCGCATGGCTTGTCCGACGCCGAGTTCAACGACATCTTCACGCGCGACAAGCCGGTGATCTTCGCTTACCACGGCTACCCGTGGCTGATCCACCGGCTGACCTATCGCCGCGAGAACCACCCGAACATTCACGTCCGCGGCTACAAGGAGGAGGGCACGACCACCACGCCGTTCGACATGGTCATGCTCAACGACCTCGACCGGTTTCACCTGGTGAAGGACGTGATCGACCGGGTGCCAGGTCTCGCCTCAAAGGCCGCGGAGGTCCGTCAGCTCATGGTCGACGAGCGGCTCAAGCACCGGCAGTACACGCGCGACCATGGAGAAGATCCCCCCGACATCCGCGACTGGGCCTGGCCTTCTTTGTGAGAAAAATTTCCTCCCCATTCATGGGGAGGTGGCCCGAAGGGCCGGTGGGGGGATGGGTTTGAGAATCCTGACGGTCAACGCAGGCTCTAGCTCGCTGAAGGTGAGCCTGATCGATTCGGACCACCAGGTCGTCGCCGAGCAGACCTTCGAAACCTCGGGTGGCGAGGTCAGCGACACCAAGCTCGAGGCTGCGGTGCACGCGATGGGAGAGGTGGAGGCTGTCGGGCACCGGGTCGTGCATGGCGGTCCGCGTTTCCCGCAATCGGTCCGCATCGACCCGGAGGTCATCCGCTACCTGGCCTCGATCACAGACCTCGCCCCATTGCACCTGCCGGCGTCGCTGGCAGGTATCACAGCGGTTCGCGTTCTGCTTCCAAGGGTCCCTTCGGTTGCCTGCTTCGACACGGCATTTCATTCGCGCATGCCTGCGGCCGCCTCGACCTACGCCATCCCGGAGGAGTGGCGGCAGCGATTCGGCATCCGGCGCTATGGATTCCACGGGTTCTCTCACGCGCATGCCGCGCGGCGCGCGGCGGAGATGCTGCGAAGTCCCGGATCAGGACTGAAGGTCGTCACCTGTCATCTGGGTTCCGGCGCCTCCGTCGCTGCCGTGTGGGGCGGCCGGTCAATGGATACGACGATGGGCTTCACGCCACTCGAAGGCCTGGTCATGGGGACGCGTTCGGGCAGCATCGACCCGGGACTGGTGCTGTGGCTGCAGAGACACGCCGGTGTAACCGAGGCCGAGATGACCGAGACGCTCGACCAGCGTTCCGGCCTCGCGGCCCTCGCCGGCAGCGCCGACATGAGGGAGGTGCTGAGGGGAATTTCAGCCGGCAGCGACAGGGCGCGCCTCGCCCTGGACGTCTACGTTCACCGGCTGCGCGCGTGCATCGCTGCGATGGCGGCGGCGATGGCCGGCCTGGACGTGCTCGTCTTCACCGGGGGCGTGGGCGAGAACGCACCGGCGGTCCGCGCCGAGACCGTGTCCGGCCTGGGGTTCCTCGGGGTCGAGATCGACGAAACCCTCAACAAGAACGTGGTCGCCGACGCCGACATCAGCGCCTCTGCGGCGGATGTTCCGACGCTCATCATCAAGGCCCACGAAGATATAGAGGTCGCGCGCGAAGTGCGGAAGGTGCTGTCCTCGACCTAAGGCGATCGAGGACGACGATCGGGATCTCGCGCTCGGTCAAGCCCTGCTGCTGCTTTAGATAAGGCACGGCTCTCGCGAGCTCTTCTCGCTCTTCAGGCTTGGCTGTCCTGGCGCGAACCTTGAAAGGTTCAGGCCCAAGCTCGACAGTGGCGATCGGGCTGGCGAGAAGGTTGCGATACCAGGCCGGCGCAGCTGGTGCGCCGTTATCCGAGGCGATCACGACCAACCGGTCGCCGTCGCGACCGTAACCAAGCACGGTCGTGCGTTCCTTGCCGGTCCGCGCGCCGGTGGTCGTGAGAATCAGCACGGAGCGCCCTGCCATTGGACCGGTGAACTGTCCGTGATTCGCGCGGAATTCGGTGATCACTTTGTCGTTGAACGCCTTCATGTCCGATGGGATCACGGGCGCTTTGCGTGGTGCATTGCCTGTCTGGGACTGCGCCTTTTCTTCTTCGCTCACCACCTTTTTATACGCTGAGAGCCCTCATGCGGATGCCGCGGATCGTCGCGCCGCTCCGACATCGCGACTTCAGGCTGCTGTGGATCGGCCAGACCATATCGATGGTCGGGAACTGGACGTATGGCGTGGCGCTGCCCTTCCAGGTCCTGGCCCTTGGCGGTTCCGCGGTGCAGCTCGGCATTTCCGTTGCCTTGTTCACAGGTGTTTCACTTCTCGTGATCCTGTTCGGCGGCGCCGTAGCTGATCGCGTCCCGCGCCGCAGGCTCATCCTCGCCAGCGACCTGGCGTCGGGCGTCGTCGTGTCGGTAATTGCTTTCCTCGGGTTCACGCACCAGCTCCACATCTGGCAGCTCTTCGTCGGCTCGGCGCTCTTCGGCGCTGCCTCGTCCTTTTATCTGCCGGCGATGAGCGCGATCATCCCCGAGCTGGTCCCGAAGGAAACGCTGGTCGCGGCCAACGCTCTCCGCGGCCTGAGCCGGCAGGGGGCGCGAGTCGTGGGACCGCTCGGTGCGGGATTGCTGGTTGCGTTCAGCGGACCGCCTCCCGCTTTTGCCTTCGACGCGGCGACATTCTTCATCAGCTTCGCCGCCTTGCTCATGACCAGCCGGCCGCGAGCGGTTGAATCATCTGGCCAGCACTTTCTGGCCGAGGTCTGGGGAGGTCTGCGATTCACGTTCTCGATCCCGTGGCTGTGGATCACGATCTTCGGTTTCGCGCTGGTCAACGCGGCCTTGTTCGGACCGCTCATCGTCGGACTGCCCCTGCTCGTCAAGCACGTGCTGCTGGCGGACGCGCGGGTCTTCGGGTTGATCACTTCAGCGATTGGACTGGGGGAGGCCAGCGGCGGCGTGATCGTCACCCTACTTCCACAACGGAGGAGCGGGCCGGTCATGTACGCTGCCGAGATCCTCGCCTCTATCGCGCTCGCTGGATTCGGCTTGTTTCCGTCCCTGGGTCCGATCCTGGTCTTCGGGTTCCTCAGCGGCGTCGGCCTCACCGTTTTCCAGGTCATATGGGAGTCGGCGCTGCAGCGTCACGTGCCCGGCCAGATGC
>CATPBO010000202.1 GCA_955652835.1 Candidatus Dormiibacterota bacterium | reverse complement strand
GTGGGGAGGGCGATGCGTGCCCGAGGATCTGTGATCCCGATGACAACGCCGGCGACGAATGGCGCCCACCAGACTCCGAAGTCCACGCCCAACGCCGCGATGACGACCACCAGCACCGCAACGACCTTCATGGCTTGAGGCTCCAGGTCTTGGATCCGCTCGACGAGGCGGCCTGGTCTGCGGTCAGCATGTCCGCGTACTGGCCGTTGAACCATTTGTCGACGCGGTTCGTGTACCACTGCGACGCGGGGTTCTCGCTCTGGCCGCCGGGGTAGCTGGCCTGGAAGGTGCCCGCGCCCCAGTCGACGACCATCCGCCAGCTTGGCCCGTGGGTCGACGGAAAATCTGGTGCGGCCAGGGGTGTGTTGGCGTCGCCGCGGTCCGGCCGCGGCCCGTAGTTGAGGCCGGTGACCTGCGCCAGGTTCTGGATCACGCGCTGGTGGACCTTGCCCCACGTCCACTTGCTGGGGTCGGAGCCCAGCTGGTTGGTCAGCGTCGCGACCGTCGTGCGGAACGCTTTGTTCACGGCAGCGGTCAACGCTCCCGGCTGGCATCCGGCTGGTGGACAGACCGTCGTACCAGCAAGCGCCATAACCTCCAGGTCCTGGCCGAGCGCGTCATTGAGCTCCGACCGATTCACTGTCACTTTCTTCGCCTTCCACCACGGGTCGAAGCTCTCAGTGATGTACGTCTGCCAGAAGGTCCACCAGATCGTGGCTGCCGGCGAGTTGATCTCCATCCGGTAGTCCCAGCCCATCAGGAGGTCTTTCGACGGCGAGCTCGGGATCGCCTGCAGCAGGATCGGAACGATTTCAGACGCGAGGTAATCACGCGTGTCGGTTTGCAGCGCCATCATGTCCGCGGCGCTGAGCTTTCCGCTCTGACTGAGCACCCGATGTATCTCGTTGGCTCGATAACCGGGGTCGAAGAAGTTCGACGCGGTTCCGATGTAATACGGGTAGTTGGCGTTCACCTGGCGCTGGTTGGCGGACCAGATGATGCCCCCCGGCGGGTTGTACGACTGCGGGATGTCGTCGTACGGAATGGTGCCGGTTACGTCGTACTCGCCGGTGCCGGCCATCGGAAGCCACGGCTGGCCGCCATTGATCTGCGGGTAGTAGCCCGCCGAGATGAGCCCGATGTTTCCCTTGTCGTCGGCGTAGACGAAGTTGTGCGTCGGCGAGTACCAACCGCGCAGCGCCTCGCGGAAGGACTGATAGTCGCTCGCCTGGTTGATGCCGATCAGCACGTCAAGGTCTTGCGACGGGATGTTGCCCGCCCACCACACCGATGTGGTCTGCCCGCGCTCGGTGATGACCGGCCCGTGAACGCTGAGCTTGACTGTGAGGTGCTCGGTCGACCCGCCGAGCACCGGGATGTCATAGCCCACCGTCTTGTAACGCTGCCAGTCACCTTTCCAGAGGTATTGGCCCGGGTGGGCCGAGTCCTCGTGCTCCAGGTAGAAGAAGGTCTGCTGGTTCTGCGCATCCGTGAGGCTCCAGGCGATGTGCTGGTTGTGCCCGATCAGCACTCCTGGGGTACCCGGGATGCTGACGCCGCTTGTGTGATAGCTCGGCGAATCCTGGGTCAGCTGGAACCAGATCGCCGGCAGGGTCAGGTGGAGGTGCGGGTCGCCCGCCATCATCGCTCCACCGCTCGTGCTCTTCGAGCCGGCAACCGCCCAGTTATTGCTGGCGCCTCCGGTGGCGATGAGACCTGCCGGGAGCGAGGCCAAACGTTGATAGGCGTCGGCCGCGGCAACCGCCGCCGCGTCGGTGACCTGGGACATCGCCGCAATCGGAGCAATGGCCGGTTCGACGGGATAGGGGCCGAGATCGTATGGAGACTGAGGATTCGGCGGAAGTATGGGGAACCACTGCGCGGTGAGATCGGGGCCGAGCGCCTTGTTCAGCAGCGCCATCACCAGGGGCGTGTCGGTGAAGTTGAGGGTCTGCGTCATGTCGCCTTTGACGATGAGCGTGTCGATCGGCGTCCATGGTTTCGGTCGATAGCCGACCAGGGTGAACATCGCCGGCAGCTGATGCTTGGACTCGTCCTCGGTGATGCGATCGTTCACTCCCTGCGCGTAGGCGACGAGAGCGAGCCGCGACCGGTTGTCCGGGGCTAGCGAGCTCCATTCGAGCTGCGCAGTGCGGAGCAAGCCCAGCTGCAGCTCGAAGCGGTCACTGTCGAGCGCGGCCTTGCCGAAGACTTCGGAAAGTCGACCCTCACCCTGGCGGCGGAGCAGGTCCATCTGGAACAGCCGGAAGCGAGCGTGCACGTAGCCGGTCGCCAGGAACAGGTCGTGGTCGGTCTGCGCGACGATGTGGGTTGTTCCGTCGCTTTCGAGGGTCACCTTGACCGGCTGCTTGAGCCCCGCCAGGTGCAGCGTCTCATTGCTAACCGCCGCGTCGGCGGCCATGGTCCAGGCTCCGCTGATCGGGTTGAACGCCGGGCCCAGGGCCGGTAGCGGCCCCGCGCCGAAGAAAGCGGCGTAGAGCACGGCAGCTGATGCGATCGTGGCCGCGAGCACGTTGAGAGCGCTCCGCACCTGCCAGGAACGCTTCGAAGCGCGGCCGGCAGCGACCCGACGCTCGGGGACAGGCGTTGGCTTCTTGGTAGGGGCTTGAACCGCGGGGTCAAGCGTCACTGCCGGAAGTGTGAGCTAGCCGCCGGTGTGCGGACAGCGCAACAACGCGGTCGACTCGTATTTTGGCGGGCCTGAAAGGGGGTCCAACCCGGCCTGTTGGAGGCTACTCTTTGCCGCCGGGCCGGGAATGGCGCTCGCTGGGGTCCGAAAGGGGTATAGCGATGCAGCCAGGCATCGTTGGTTTGAGGGGAGCGATCACCGCAGCCTGGGAGGACGACCTGCGGGCCGTGCGGCAGGATCGCTACGACACGGCAACGGGCAAGGAAGCGCTGGCGTTCATCCAGCGCTGCTATTCGCTCGTCTCTGATCTGCGCGCGCCGATCCAGAAGGCCTGGGGCCTGGGCGGCCACGTCCACGTCGCGGACAGCCCGAACGTCGTCGGACCGGGGCCGCGTGTTTCGCAAACGCGCCTCAGGCTGCGCAACCACGGCGACCTGGTCGCGGTCGAGGCGTTCACCTATGCCGACGGCACCTCCAAGCACAATCCCTCACTCGGCCTCGACCGCGAGATCAAAGTCGTGGGCACAGGCGCCCTGCCGTTCGTGCAGGAGCTGTACCGCTTGACGGTGGACTTCCTGCAGGTGGCTTTAAGCCTCGACCTGACTCTCGGCGGATCTGCCTGGCTCTTCGAGCAGGTGGTGGCCTACAACTTTGTCGCCAACGGCAGGTGGCCGACTCTGGGCGACGTTTACCAGCGGATGACACGCGAGCTCGCCCTCGAGGACAGCTTCGAGCGCGTGGCTGCCATGTTCGCCCCGGTCCCAGGGAGCAACGGCTCCGACGGCAGCGTCGGTGGCCCCGACACGTTGGTCACGCTGACGCTCGAGCAGCTGCATCGATGTCGAGACACACAGCCGGACCTCGAGAATTTCGTCCAGGTGGTGCGCATGGCGGTTGCCGCGGACCAGGAGAACCGACGGCTCACGAGCGAAGAAGTCGCGCATGAGCTGAACCTGGATGAGCTCTCGACCATCAAGCTCGGAACGCTGCTCGCGCTTTCGCCGGAGGTCTGTCGCGACTCCGAGGTAGGACCGGACTATGCGACCTGGAGCTTCCTCCCCTCATACAACATCCACTTCTTCCGGCGCGCCAACACCATCGACGAATACGTGGCGGTGGCGGCCACGATAACGAACCCTGGCGTGGAAGTCACGCGCGGCACTCGCCCTCCGGCTTCAATCGCGGTCGAGACAGCGATTTCGCTGCCCGATGGGATCGTCACTTTCCTGATGACAGATGTCGTGGACTCCACCGTCCTCTGGATTCACAGCCGGGCGCAGATGTACGCAGCGATGAGGCGGCACGATCAGCTGCTCAGCGCCGCGATCGAAGCCAACGGTGGAATCGTGATCAAGGAGCGAGGTGAAGGCGATAGCTTTTTCGCCGTGTTCCTGCGCGCCACGGACGCGGTGGCTGCCGCCCTGGACGCGCAGACAGCGATCCTGTCCGAGCCCTGGCGGGACCGGATTCAGATCAGCGTACGCATGGCAATCCTGACCGGCGAGGCGGATGCCCAGGACCGCGACTATCGATCGCCCGCCGTCAATCGCTGCGCCAAGCTGCGGCGCCGCGCGGTCGGCAACCAGGTCCTGGTCTCTGAGACAACGTATTCGATCGTGGCGGACATCCTGCGTGAAGACATCCAGCTGGTCAGCGTCGGCAAGCGGCGGCTCGAGGGCCATGAGCGTCCAGAGGAGGTCTACGTGCTGCAGCACGCCGACGTGGCTCTCGAGGGGGATGTGGTCGAGGACCAAATACCGGCTTAGCGGAAGTTTCTGCTAGAACAAGGCGTTCAAGTGGGTTCAGTGGAACGCGTGAACACGACGCCGAGCCGTGCGGGTATCGATCGGTACTCAGTGATCCTGGTGGCGGTGGCCGCCACTCTGTGGGTCTCCGACGCATATTTCCGCAACCAGCTGATCAAGCACCTGAGCCCGACGCAGATCGTGGTCGCGGAAGACGCTCTCATCGCTTTGTTCTTGCTGCCAGTGCTGATCCGGAGCTGGCACGAGGTGAGCGGCCTGGGCGTCCGAGGATGGATTGCTGTCGGGCTGATCGCGGTGGGCGCTCAATCTCTTGCCACCATCCTGTTCACTGCGTCGTTCTCGTACCAGATATACGCCGAGACGCTCGTACTCCAGCAGACACAGCCGTTGATTGCAATCGCCTTGGCCTGGATCGTGCTCGGCGAGCGCCGGCGTCCTTGGTTCTGGCCGGCTGCGGCCGTCGCTCTGCTGGCGGTGTACCTGGTCGTCTTCGCGCAGGATCCCCTGGCTCCCGTCTCCGCACTACAGAAGGGCCGGCTGGAGGCAGGCCTCCTGGCGCTCGGTGCCGCGGCCTTTTGGGCCAGCGGCACGGTGCTCGGCCGCTACGCGCTCGGCTCGATCAGCTTCTGGAGCATGACCTCACTCAGGTTCACGGTCGCTTTGCCTGTCCTGGTCGTGATCGTGCTGTTCCAGTACGGGCCTTCGGGATTCAGTCACTACCAGCCGAGCGACCTCTGGCCCAACCTGCTCGCCATCGCCATCGTGCCGGGCCTGCTCGCGCTGCTGCTGTACTACCGGGCGTTGTCGAAGACGCCGGCCTCTCTCGCAACCATCGCCGAGATGGCCTATCCGGTGGCCGCGACGCTGATCTTTTGGGCGCCGCCGCCGTGGGGCTTCAATCAGCCCGTCTACCCGGCACAGGTCGTCGGCACCGCGATGCTGCTCGCCGTGATCGTGGTGCTGAATTGGTCCAAGGAGAATGCGCCGCCCGTCGTCGCGCGCCCGCTGGCGGTAGCCGAGAGCTAATCTCCCGACCGGCAGATGGTCCAGCCGTACAGTCCGGAAACCTGGCATGACTTCTTTCTGGCGATCGCCGGCGCCGCCGCCGCGCTCACCGGCCTGCTGTTCGTAAGCCTCTCCCTGCACGTCCGGTACATCGCCGCCAGCAGGGATCATCGAAATACGGCACGGGGCAGTCTCATCGGATTGGTGCTGGTCCTCGTGCTCAGCCTGGTCGTTTTGATCCGCCAGCCCGCGATATGGACCGGGCTGGAGCTTGCGCTCGTGAACCTGCTCTATATCGTCCTTCTGGGCGCCTACCAGGTCTCCGTTTTCCGCCGGATGAGCTGGAAGGTGCCGAGCAGAACATTGACCCGCTCCGGCCTTGGCTACCTGCTTGCGCTCACGGGCCTGGTTGGCGGCTACAACCTGTACGCGGGCACTGGACCCGGGCTCTACTTGATCGCGTTCCAGGTCATCGCGATCGTCGTCTGGAACCTGAGGAACGCCTGGTTCCTGCTTATGAGCGTGGCGGATGAAGACCTGGCACGGGAAGGAAGCACACGAACCTAGGATGGCTGTACACGAGTGAACGAGCGGCTGGCTTCACGCCGGGATGAAAATGGCGTTTTGTGGCCCAGCTGGGCTGAATGGAGGATTCATGGCTGAATACGGAACCTCGGTCGAGACGACGGCTTCGCCGGAACGGGTCTGGAAGATCTGGTCGGACATGTCCACCTGGGGCGGCTGGAACCCAAACGTGTCGACGATGGAATGGCAGGGTGGCTTCGCGCAGGGCACCGAGGGCGTGATGAACACCCGCGCCGGGCAGCACCACAAGATGAAGCTGGTCGAAGTTCAGCCGGGTCGGTTCTTTGCACTCGAGACGAGCGTCGTCCCCGGGACGAGGTTTCGTTTCAACTGCCGGGTTGAGCCCGCGGGCGGCAAGACGAAGATCAGCCAGATGGTCGAGATCAAAGGGCCCCTGGGTCCGATCATGCAGGGCATGATGGGTCCGCAAGTCTCCAAGGAGTTCGGGACTCTGCTGGCCAACCTGGCCAAGAGAGCTGAAGCCGGTTAATCCAGCTTAAGCCCCTCACCCCGCACCCTCTCCGCGAGGGGGAGAGGGAACTATTTGCTACCCCAATCTGGAAAGGGCGGCGTTGACCGCCTCTGCTTCGCCGGGCTGCAGCTGGCTGCCAAGGTTGCGCTCGAGGCTGCGGAGAAGGACCGCATGCGCCTTTCCGTACGCGGCCTTGCCCTTGTTGGTCAGGTGGGCGTACACGCCGCGGCCGTCGGTCGGGCACGAATGGCGATCGACAAGGCCCGCCTTGATCATCTGGTTCACGCGGCGCGAAACACCGCTGTCCGTCAGGTCGGCGACGCGGGCGAGATCCTGGAAACGCAGCATCGCGTTAGGGGCCCGGCTGAGCTGAGCCAGGACCTCGTACCAGCCGAGCGAAAGGCCGGTCTCGGGCAGCATGTCTTTCTCGATTGCCGCCGTCATCGAGTGGTAAGTGCGAGAGATGCCGTCCCAGAGCTGGACCGCCTTGGAGCTGGCGAGCTTGGCCACCGGGGTAATCCTATTCATTTGGTCCGTGCATATATAAGGACGAGGGGGACTCATTTCGAATCCCCCTCGTACGTGCCTTACGCGGTCGCCGCGGGTTCCTCGACCTTGACGACGATCTCTGCGTCGACCTCGAGCTTGATGGTGTGGCTGGCGAACGGCACGGCGCCGGCGAGTCCATCCCAGTTGAGGCCCCAGTCCATCCGGTTGAGCTGTCCGCGGGCGCTGATGCCGACGCGCTCCTTGGCGCCGAACGGGTCGGGCAGACGGCCCCCAACGGTGGCGTCGAGCGTGATGGGCTTGGTGATGTCTTTGACAGTCAGGTCGCCGGTGACCTTGAAGTTCTCGTCATCGACGATCTGCAGCGCCGTGAGCTTGAATGTCATGTAGGGGTACTTCTCGACGTCGAAGAAGTCGGCGGATCGAAGGTGGGTGTCCCGCTGGTCGCTCCGTGACTCGAGACTTGCGACTTCGATCTTGACCTCGCCGCGGGCCTTCGTAGGGTCGTCGTCCGGACCCTCGAAAAACCCCTCGAACTTGTTGAATCGCCCTCGCACCTGCGAAACCGCCAGATGCTTGGCGGTAAATCCAAGATGCGTGTGCGCCTGATCGATTTCGTACTTGACCATTGTTTTCCTCCTGGAAACGTTGAATTCCTACTCATGGCTACTTGCTTGCGCAAGCAACTATTCCCAGAAGACGGCTGGCGGCGCGAGAGGCAGAACCAATTAGCGCCCGCCCGGTTCATGGCGGAGGTGCCGCCAGAGCGGTCGGGATGCGACCACATGAGCGTCCATGCGTCACCGAACCGCTCGATCAGCTCGGCTTCGCTGACTGGGCTCGGTACAGGGGGAAGAGGTCGGGTGAAGGCCATCATCAAAAGCTGGGCCCCCGGTGCCGCAAGCACGGTCACGCCCGCGGCGTATGCGGCTCGCTGGGTCCCCTTCAAGCTGTGAAAGCACCCGAAGTCGAACAGCAGGTTGTAGCCGGGATCAAGGCCGAGCTCCTGCAGGCGCGTCACGTCTCCCAGCCGAAAGTCGACTGTGGCGTGCGCCGCCTGTGCGCGCCTGCGAGCCTGCGCTACCGCGCGAGGGACGTTTTCCACGGCCGTCACCTGCCACCCGTGGGTTGCCATGTAGATAGCTTTGCCGCCTTTCCCCGAACCTATGTCGAGGGCGCGGCCGGGCGGCAGCGCGGCCGGACCATCGATGGCTTGGCGGAGCTCGTCTGGATAGACACCGTCCCATGGTGTGAATCCCAGCAGGTACATCAACCTGTACAGGGTGCTCACGGCACGGGGCGACTTCGTTCGAGGAACGCGTGACGTGATCTTCGCCAGCTGATCCAGATGCCGACGAGCATGGCGATCAGAAAGGCGGCCAGCCCTGCCGCGAAGACGATCGGCCCGAGCTTGCCCGCGCCCACTGCCGCCGCGAGTGGCGCCCAGTCGACAGTCGCGGCGGAGTTGAGCCAGGCGATGAGCCCGGCGCCGAACGCCACCAGAGCCAGCGTCCACCGCTTTTCCGACCTGGACATCTGCGCAAGGTCGAGTCGGCGCTGCCGCGGCGTGACCGGGATTCGACCGAGGCGGGTGAGCAGGATCAGCCAGACAACGAACATCACGACGCCGATCGAAAGCGCGACCCATGGGTACGCCGTTTTGTCGATGGGCGAGAGGTCGGAAGATCCTGCCCAGGCGGCCATCGGAAGTGCCCAGATGAGGCTCGTCACGGCGGCAGCGCCGGTGCGGCCAAAGCGCTCGACGAGGCGGTTCATTCGGGGTACTTCACCTCCAGATACTGCTCGAAAGTGATCTTGCCGTCCTTGTGGTCGGGGCACAGCAAGTGCCCTTCGGCGACTTGTCGGCTGAACTTGAACGGTAGCGGCAGGTTGATCAATCGCTTGTTCGACTTGCGTGCCTTCAGCCACGATTCCGCGACGCTCTTGAAATCTCGTACCTCGGGGCCTCCGAAGTCGGGCAGCATGCCAGCCGCCTTGTGCGTGACAACCTCCACTAGCCGAGCTGCCACCTCGCGCGGATCGACCGGCTGGAACTGCCACTTGAATGGGACGGTCGCGACGAAAGGCAAGGCCGACAAGCCGCCAAGGAACGTCTCCATCAACGTGTGAAACTGCGTTGCCCGCAGGATCGACCAGGGCACGATGTTCTCCTTGACCACGGCCTCGGCGGCGAGCTTGGTCTTGTAGTAGGGGTACGCGATCCCTTCCATGCCGACGATCGAGATGTAGACCAGGTGCTTCACTCCTTCCTCACGGGCCATCGCAAGCAGCCGGCGCGTGCCGACCACGTCCGTGATCCGAAGCTTCGTGGGCTGACTTGCCGCGGACGCTGCGTGGATGATCGCGTCGATTCCTGCCACCGCTTTGACGAGGCCGGCGCCGGTTGTCAGGTCACCCTGTACCGCGTCGACATGACCCCGGGGGTTGCGGCTCAGGATGCGAGCTCGGTGCCCCGCGCTCCGAAGCTGCATGACCAGGTGGCGTCCAAGCGCGCCCGTGCCGCCGGTGACGAGGACGTTCATCTGGACTCGATCATCGTGAGCGAAACGACGCCGAGCGTGCCGAACCCGTAGACTGGTGGCCTCGGCTGGCTGTGCCGGCCCGCTCCGCTCGGGTCCTCTCTCGCCGTCACGGTAACGGTGTCCTGATCGTCGCGAACCAAATACGAACTTGGAGAGGATCAGGAGAAAACGTTGCCAGCAGTTGCTGAAGCGGGCGTGAGCCCGCGCATGTTCGGCTCTTTTGCCGATGCGGGCGTAAGCCCGCGCCTACTCGCCGCTCTGTCCAAGCAGGGCATCACGGAACCGGTCCAGGTGCAGGCGGAAGCTATCCCCGCGCTGCTCGCGGGTCATGACGTCGTCATGGAAGCGCAAACCGGGTCCGGCAAGACCCTTGCTTACCTCATCCCGCTGGTCGACAAGCTGCCGCGTGGCGGGGCCGGGCCTCGGGCGCTGATCGTCACGCCGACCCGCGAACTGGCGCTCCAGGTCGAGAAGGTGCTGCGCACCCTCGCACCGGAGCTCCGCTCCACCGTCCTCTATGGCGGTGTCGGTTATGCCACGCAGCGGCTCGCGTTGAAGCACGGTGTCGACGTTGTTGTCGGCACTCCCGGCCGGATTATCGACATGCTGGGCCAGGGGAAGCTTTCACTGTCCCGCGTCGAGTACCTGGTGCTCGACGAGGCTGACGAGATGCTCGACGCGGGTTTCGCTCCGTCGGTCGAGAAGATCCTGGGTCTCACATATGAGCCACAGACTGTGCTCGCCTCGGCGACGATGCCGAGCTGGGTGACGAGGATGGTCGAAAAGCACACGAACAGTCCAGTGCAGGTTCGTCTCGAGTCGAACCATGCCGACCTGCTCGAGCACGGGTTGCTCCGCGTCGATCGCGACAACAAGTTGCAGACGCTGAGCCGCTTGCTCCGCCGCCACTCAGGGAGCGCGATCATATTCGGCCGCACCAAGCATGGTGTGAAGAAGCTGAACAAGCACCTGCGAGACATGGGTCACAACTCGGTCGAGCTGCAAGGAGATCTTTCGCAACCGGTCCGGGATCGCGCAATGGAGTCGTTTCGCAACGGCCGGAGCCAGATCCTCGTCGCCACCAACGTGGCTGCACGAGGGATTGACGTCGTCAATGTCGGGCTGGTCGTGAATTTCGAGCTTCCTGATTCGCCGCAGTGGCTGACCCATCGAGTCGGCCGGACGGCAAGGATGGGTGAGGCTGGGCGAGCGCTCACGTTCGTCACTCCCGAGGACGAATCCGCGTGGGTGAAGCTCAGCCGCCTGGGCGCGCCGCACATCCGCGAGATCGACACCAAGAGACTGCTCGACGAAGGCAGCTGGCACTACCAGGAGGGCCGGCCGATGCAGGCCCATCCGTCGAGCGCCGCTCCGCGATTCAACCGGAATCGCGGCCGCAGCAGCAGGTGGCGCCGCTAGCCGATCTGCTCGCCGAAGAACGCCACCACTCGAGCCCAGGAGTCTTCGGCGGCACCCTTGTCGTACGCCCCGCCTTGGTCGTTGAAGAACGAATGATGGGCGCCCGGATAGATCTTGATGTCGTGCGCAATGTGGTGCAGGTCGAGGGCACGATCGAGCGCGCGTCCGGCATTCGCGGTGAAGTCCTTTTCCGGATAGGAGCCGACCACGGGGCATAGGCGGCTGACCACTTCGAGCGGGCGCGGGTTGACGCCGTAGAAGGGAGCGATGGCTTTGAGGCGTGAGTC
>CATPBO010000201.1 GCA_955652835.1 Candidatus Dormiibacterota bacterium | reverse complement strand
CTCGACCTACCGCGAGCGGGTCGCGAAGGCGGGCATGCCCGAGGGCGTGCTCACCGAGGTTACGCGTGAGCTGGACCGGCTCGAGCGCACCAGCGAGCAGAACCCCGAGTACGGTTGGATCCGCACCTACCTCGACTGGATGCTGGACATCCCCTGGAACGTGCGCTCCGAGGACAACTACGACCTCAACGAGGCGCGACGGATCCTGGACGAGGACCACACGGGCCTATCGGACGTGAAGGACCGCATCATCGAATTCCTCGCCGTCCGCAAGCTGCGCAAGGAGCGCGGCCTCGAGGTGCTCGGCGGCCGAGGTTCTGGCGCGATCATCACGCTGGTCGGCCCCCCTGGAGTCGGCAAGACCTCGCTGGGCGAGTCGGTCGCGCGCGCATTGGGCCGCAAGTTCACCCGTGTGTCGCTCGGCGGCATCCGCGACGAGGCGGACATCCGCGGCCACCGGCGCACCTACGTCGGCGCGCTGCCGGGTCGCATCGTGCGTGCGCTGAAAGAGGCCGGGACCAAGAACCCTGTGATCATGCTGGACGAGATCGACAAGGTCGGCAGCGACTGGCGTGGCGACCCGTCCGCCGCCCTCCTCGAGGTCCTCGACCCAGCGCAGAACAACACGTTCCGCGACCACTACCTGGAGGTCGACCTCGACCTTTCGGAAGTGCTGTTCATCCCGACGGCCAACGTCTCGGAGACGATCCCTGCTCCGCTGCTGGACCGCATGGAGCTGATCCGGCTCGACGGCTACACCGAAGAGGAGAAGGTCGCGATCGCGCGTGACCACCTGCTGCGACGCGTGGTCAAGCAGTCCGGCCTGAAGCCGGAAGAGGTGACGGTCACTGAAGACGCGATCATGAAGGTGATCACCGACCACACGCGCGAGGCCGGAGTTCGCAACCTGGAGCGCGAGCTCGGGAAGATCACGCGCAAGGTCGCGACCAAGGTCGCCAAGGCCGAGCTGACTCCACCCGTGGCGATCACGGTCGAGCGCGTGCGTGAGTTCCTCGGCAAGCCACGGTTCGACAACGAAGTCGCCGCTCGGACCGCCGTGCCTGGCGTGGCCACCGGCCTCGCTGTGACCGGCACCGGCGGGGACGTCCTCTTCGTGGAAGCGGCCGCGACCGACAGCAACGGGCACGGCAGCACGGTCATCCTGACCGGTCAGCTGGGCGATGTGATGAAAGAGTCGGCGCAGATTGCGCTGTCCTACGTCCGCTCGCACACTGACGAGCTGAAGATCGAGAAAGGTGCCGCCGACAAGTCATTCCAAATCCACGTGCCCGAGGGCGCGGTGCCCAAGGACGGCCCGTCGGCCGGCGTGACGATGACGACCGCGATCGTGAGCCTGTTGACCGGGCGTCCGGTGCGCAGCACGGTTGCGATGACGGGCGAGGTCACGCTGCAGGGCCTGGTGCTGCCGATCGGCGGCGTCAAGCAGAAGGTGCTTGCCGCCCACCGGATGGGACTGACCGAGGTCATCCTCCCCCGGCGAAACGAGAAGGACATCGACGACGTGCCGCAGAGCGTGCGCGAGAAGATGACGTTCCACTTCGCGAGCCGCGTGGGTGAGGTGCTCGAGTTCGCCCTCGAGCCCTCCGTCAAGAGCAAGAGCGAAGCAGCCTAATTCCGCCCGTTTGGCGACAAACGGGGCGTTGAGGCGTGGGCGATGCGCACGTTTGGCGTCAGACGTGCGCTTCGGCTTCTTCGGTTGGAATAGCGGCTCCTTTCGCGCATTTTTGCTGTTGTGATGGGACGCAGCTCGCACGAGATCCTCGAGCGCGCGACCACGATCGCCGTCGTCGGGGCCTCGCGTGATCCCGACAAGGCTGGGGGATCAGTGCCCACCGGCCTGCAGCAGCGGGGCTTCCGCATTGTCCCGATCAATCCCTTCGCTGACACCCTCTTCGGCGAGCGGGTCTATCGCTCGTTGAGGGAGGTACCCGTGAAGATCGACCTCGTCGACGTCTTCCGGCCGGCCGCCGACGCACCCGAGATCGCACGGCAGGCGGTCGCCGTGGGCGCGAAGGCGCTGTGGCTGCAGCTGGACATCCGCTCTGAGGAAGCACGCCGAATTGCCGAAACCGCAGGGCTCGACTTCGTCGAGGATGAATGCACCGCGGTGGTGAGCTCCCTCTACCGGATCCGAAAGCAAAGCGCCGCCTGACCCGCTCGACGCCGGCGGCGCCGTTTCCCCTAGGCCGAGTGCTGCTGGAACAGCTGAGAGATATCGCCTTCGAAGCTGGCCAGGCGGGTGTGAACCTCGATCACCTCGTCAGAGCTGATGGGGTCCGTTGGATCCATGTCCGTCCGGTGCTCGGTCCACTCGGCGCCGCAATCACACCGATGAAAAATGCAGAGGTCGATCTGCGTACGGTAGAGGTAAAAGGCGGCGTCGGCGAGCTTCCGTCCACACACGCACCTGCCTACTCCGGGTTCCAGACTCGACTTCTGCAATGCCGCGCTACTGCCTCACGGCTCAGAGTGCCTGAGCACGTGCGCCAAGCCAATGGGCGTGCGCGGAGCCGGCTGGGCGCGTGCCCCGGCAGAAAGGACAAACGAGGGCTGGCGACCGTGCTGATGACCAAACAGCAAGCGCACCCGGTTACTCTCGACGCGTGGCGCGACGACGAATCCGCCGGCTGAGAGATCGGAGCGTCGAGTCCGAGCTGAAGTTTCGCGTTTCAGGTCCCAGGGCTCACGCCAAGCTGCGCGCCGCGCTGCGCAAGAAAGGGGCGAAGGTCGCGGGCCGCTACCACGAAGAGAACTACCGGTTCAACGGGCCCGGCAAATCGACTCGGAACACCACGCTCCGGCTTCGGGTGCTCAACGGTGGACCGCGCGGGGTGCTCACCGCCAAGGGACCGGCAACGTTCGTCGGACAGGTCAAGACTCGCGAGGAGACGGAAATCGCGGTCTCGGATGTCCACGCGACACTCGACCTCTTGTTCCAGCTTGGCTTCAAGGTCGCGTGGACCTATCCCAAGCGCCGTGCCGAGTGGCTGCTCGATGGTGTGTCGGTGACCCTGGACGTACTCGAGTTCGGTTGGTTCGTCGAGCTCGAGGGTCCACCCGCAACGCTGCCGGAAATGGCCCGCGGTCTTGGGCTAGACCCTGCCCATGCCCTGCGCGACAGCTACTCGGTCCTGGCGCGCAACTACATCAAGCGGAAGAAGGCCAAGATCGTCTCATTGACGCCGCCCGTCACTCGGCCTGCGGCGGGGGCGGGGACTTAGCCGCGTCCTTCGCAGGTCCGACCCACACGGTCTGGATGTTGACGAACTCCTTGATCCCATATGACCCCAGCTCGCGGCCGTAACCCGAACGCTTCACACCGCCGAAAGGTAGGCGCGCGTCAGAGGCGACCATGCCGTTGATGAAGACCATGCCCGCCTCGATGCGTTCGGCCAGCTGCTTGGCCCGCTCCACGTCGGAGGTCCAGATCGCCGATCCCAGCCCGAAGTCAGTGTCGTTGGCGACCCGCAACGCGTCCTCGGCGTCCTTGACGCGGATCACAGAGGCGACGGGGCCGAAAGTCTCCTCGTGGTACGCCGGCATGCCGGGGCGGACGTTGACGAGCACGGTCGGTTCGAAGAAGTAGCCGCCGCCGTCCAACCGCTTGCCGCCGGTCAGGGCGCGGGCACCTAGGCGCACCGAGTCGGAGACCTGACGCTCGAGGTCTTCGACGAGGTCGGCGCGAGCGAGGGGGCCGACCTGGTTCCCGCGGTCCATCGGGTTGCCGACCTTCAGCGCGGCGACGGCCTTCACCAGGCGGTCCTCGAAGTCGTCCGCGACGGGCTCCTCAACGATGAAGCGCTTGGCGGCGATGCAGCTCTGACCGTTGTTCTGGTTGCGGGCGCGGCAGGCCACGGTCGCCGCAGCCGCGATGTCGGCATCCTTCAGGACGATGAACGGGTCCGACCCACCGAGCTCGAGCACCGATTTCTTCAGCGCCTTACCAGCCGTGATAGCGACCATCGAGCCCGCGGCCTCGGAGCCGGTCAGCGTGACCCCCGCCACACGGCGGTCGGAGATGATCCGCTCCACGGCACCCGAGCCGATCATCAGGGTCTGGAAGACGCCTTCGGGTACGCCAGCTTCGCGGAACGCCTCTTCGATCGCCAGGGCGGACTGCGGCACGTTCGACGAGTGCTTGAGCAGCATGGCGTTCCCGGCGACCAGCGCCGGCAGGCCGGCCCTGAACGCCTGCCAGAAGGGGAAGTTCCAGGGCATGACCGCCAGCACCACGCCCAGCGGCTGGAACGTCACATAGCTTTCAGACGCCGTGCTCTCGGTCGGTTCGTCGGCGAGCAGCCGGGCGGCATTGTCGGCCAGCCAGACCGCCGTCCAGGCGCACTTTTCCACCTCGGCCTCTGCCTCGAGGATGGGCTTGCCCATCTCGGTTGTGAGCAGGGCGGCGTACCTCTGCTTGTCCGCCCGAAGGACGCCCGCGACGGAGCGCATGATGGCCGCCCGGACCTCCGCGCCGGCGTCCCGCCAGCCGTGTCGGGCGGCCCAAGCTCGGCCGATTGCCGCGTCGATCCCAGCCTCGTCCAGCTCGGGGAAGGTCGCCAGCTCCCGGCCCGTCGCCGGATCGATGGATTTCAGCACCCGGTCGAATCATGGCACGATTTCACATATGGCCCGAACACCGGTGAAGAGGCGAGCCGATCGCCCATCCCTCGTACCCTCGATCACGCCTGACCGCGCCGACGGCCGTCGCCGTGTGGTGATCGAAGGAGTCACGCCCGAGATCGACGGCGGACGGTTCCCGGCCAAGCGGGCGATCGGGGAGCGCGTCACCGTGGAGGCAGACGTATTCGCCGACGGCCACGATGCGCTGTCCAGCGTGCTGCGCTGGCGCCACGAGTCGTCATCGGCCTGGAATGACGTGCCGATGGTGCCGCTGGTCAACGACAGGTGGCGCGGCGAGTTCATGGTCGGCGAGCTCGGCCGGTACGTCTACACGATCCAGGGCTGGGTGGACGCCTTCGACACCTGGAGCCGTCAGTTCGCCAAGCGCGTCGAGGCAGGCCAGGACATCACCCTCGAGCTGGAGGTCGCCGCCAGGATGATCGAGGAGGCTGCCGGACGGGCGGATGGCTCGGACTCGAACCGGCTGCGGGCGTACGCCGCCGCGATCCGAAAAGGCCGGACCAGCGCGTCCGCCGCGCTCGGCGACGAGCTGGCCCAGCTGATGGATCGCTACGCCGACAAGAGCCTTGCAGTGACGTATTCGAGGGAGCTCGAGATCGTCGTCGACCCGGAGCGAGCTCGCTTCAGTGCCTGGTATGAGCTGTTCCCGCGCTCCGCGGGTGATCCCGCCGGGCGCGCGCAGGGCGCACTTTCAACAGTGCATGGGACATTCCGCGACGTCGAGCGGCGCCTCCCCTCTATCGCGGAGATGGGATTCGACATCCTGTACCTGCCTCCGATCCACCCTATCGGCCACTCACATCGCAAGGGGGCGAACAACTCAGTGGTTGCGGGACCCGACGAGCCGGGCAGCCCCTGGGCGATCGGCTCCGAAGAGGGCGGGCACAAGTCCATCAACCCGCTGCTGGGCTCCCTCGATGACTTCCACCACCTGCTCAAGGCCGCCAGCGGGCACGGGATCCAGGTGGCCCTCGACATCGCGTTCCAGTGCTCGCCCGACCATCCGTACACGCGCGAGCACCCCGAATGGTTCAAGCACCGGCCCGACGGCTCGATCCAGTACGCCGAGAACCCGCCGAAGAAGTACGAGGACATCTATCCCTTCGACTTCGAGACGGAGAGCTGGCGCGAGCTCTGGGACGAGCTGCTGTCCATCGTCGTGTACTGGATCGACCAGGGGGTGACGGTCTTTCGGATCGACAATCCACACACGAAGCCGTTTGCTTTCTGGGAGTGGCTGATCGGCCAGGTCAAGCACGAGCAGCCCGACGTGATCCTGCTTTCGGAGGCGTTCACGCGTCCGAAGGTCATGTTCCGCCTGGCCGAGCTCGGGTTTACGCAGTCGTACACCTACTTCGCCTGGCGCAACACAGCTGCGGAGCTGGAGCAGTACTTCACCGAGCTGTCGCAGTCGCCGATTCGCGAGTACTTCCGCCCGAACCTGTGGCCGAACACGCCCGACATCCTGACCGAGTACCTGCAGAACGGTGGCCGCCCGGCGTTCGCGGCGCGATTCGTCCTGGCCGCTACGCTCGGGGCGAACTACGGCATCTACGGGCCGGCGTTCGAACTGTGCGAGGCTCGCGCCAAAGAGCCGGGATCGGAGGAGTATCTCGATTCCGAGAAATATCAGATTCGCACCTGGGATCACGACAGCCCGGACAGCCTCCGCGAGCTGATCACGCTCGTGAACAAGGTCCGGCATGAAAACCCGGCATTACAAAGCGATCGAGGCCTAAGATTCCACCCGACTGAGAATGACCACCTGATCGCCTACACCAAGAGCACCCCCGACCTGGCTGACGTCGTGCTGACCGTGGTCAACGTCGACCCGCACCATACGCAGGCAGGCATGGTCACGCTGCCGCTAGAGGAGCTTGGCATCAGGCGCGACCGGGGCTACCAAGCGCACGAGCTGTTGAGCGGTGCGCGTTATCTTTGGAACGGACCGCGCAACTTCGTCGAGATCAACCCGCACGCGATCCCCGCTCAGATCTTCCGCTTCCGCCGCCGCATCCGAAGTGAGCACGATTTTGAGTACTTCCTGTGATCACTGAGCGCCCTGAAGATGGACTTCAGACCAAGACGGTCGCGCGCCGGCGCAAGCCCGAGACATTCCGTCTCGATGACGATCCGCTCTGGTACAAGGACGCGCTCATCTACGAGCTCCACGTTCGCGCGTTCAGCGACAGCGACGCTGACGGCAGCGGCGACTTCCGCGGAATGATCGAGAAGCTTCCGTACCTTCAAGACCTCGGCGTCAACGCGATCTGGCTGCTCCCGTTCTATCCCTCGCCGATGCGGGACGACGGCTACGACATCTCGGACTACACGGACGTCAACCCGATGTTCGGCACGCTCGGCGACGCCAGCGCCTTCGTCAAGGAAGCACATCGCCGCGGGATCAGGGTCATCAACGAGCTCGTGTGCAATCACACATCTGATCAGCATCCCTGGTACCAGCGCGCTCGCCGCGCGCGGCCGGGCAGCGTCACGCGCGACTACTACGTCTGGAGCGAGACCAACCAGCGCTACCAGGACGCGCGGATCATCTTCAAGGACTTCGAGACGGGCAACTGGACGTGGGACCACGTGGCGGGTGCCTACTACTGGCACCGGTTCTACTCGCATCAGCCCGACTTGAACTTCGACAGCCCAAAGGTGAAGGAGTCGGTGCTCAAGGCGTTGGACTTCTGGCTCGACATGGGCATGGACGGCGTGAGGCTCGATGCGATCCCCTACCTCTTCGAGCGTGAGGGCACCAACTGCGAGAACCTCCCCGAGACGCACCAGTTCCTGAAGGAGATGCGCCGCCACGTGGATGCGAACTACTCCAACCGGATGCTGCTCGCGGAGGCCAACCAGTGGCCCGAGGACTCGGTCGCCTACTTCGGTGCAGGCGACGAGTGCAATATGTCCTTCCACTTCCCTCTGATGCCGCGCCTGTTCATGTCGATCCGGATGGAGGACCGCTTCCCGATCATCGACATCCTGGCCCAGACCCCGCCCATCCCCGACACCGCGCAGTGGGCCCTGTTCCTGCGCAACCACGATGAGCTGACGCTGGAGATGGTCACCGACGAGGAACGCGACTACATGTATCGCGCGTACACCCAGGATCGCATGGCCCGCCTCAACCTCGGCATCCGGCGGCGCCTGGCGCCGCTGCTAGGCAATGACCGCAAGCGCATCGAGCTGATGAACGGCCTCCTCTTCTCGCTGCCGGGGACACCCGTTCTCTATTACGGCGACGAGATCGGCATGGGCGACAACATCTTCCTGGGCGACCGCAATGGCGTCCGGACGCCGATGCAGTGGAGCGCCGACCGCAATGCCGGCTTCTCACACGCCAACCGGCAGCGCCTCTACCTTCCGGTGATCACGGACCCCGAGTACCACTACGAGACGGTCAACGTCGAGGCCCAGGCCCAAAACCCTCACTCCATGCTCTCGTGGATGAAGCGGCTGATCGCCCTGCGCAAGCGGCATCGCGCTTTCGGCCGCGGCACGCTCGAGCTGCTCCGGCCCGAGAATCGCAAAGTGCTCGCCTACGTTCGTCAGTACGAGTCGGAGCAGATCCTGTGCGTTGCAAACCTCTCTCGATTCCTGCAGGCGGTCGAGCTGGACCTGAGCAAGTGGAAGGGCCTGGTGCCGGTCGAGCTCTTCAGCAGCAACGAGATGCCCGTGGTCGGGGAGTCGCCTTACTTCCTGACTCTCGGTCCCCATTCCTTCTACTGGTTCGCGCTTCAGCCTCGAGCCATGCCGATGCTGTCGAGCGACGGCCAGCAGGCCGCCACGTCGCTGCCCGAGATCCGGGTCGCGGGCGACTGGGAGTCTGTGCTCGTGGGGCCGGGCAAGGAGCGGTTGGAGAGCGTCCTGCTTGGCTACATCCGGAATCGCAGGTGGTTCGCGGGCAAGGCGCGGCGTCTCAAATCGGCGGAGATCTCCGACCTGATACCCGTACCGGGGGCGGTCGGCGGCGCCTACCTCGCCGCAGTGGTCATCTCGTATGCGGAAGGTGACCCGGACACATACCAGCTGCCTCTTGCCTATGCGAACCCTGCAGAGGCGCCGCACATCATCGAACGCTGGCCGCATTCGGCGATCGCATGGCTCCGCGTGTTCGGCGAGGAAGGGCGCGGGCTGCTGTACGACGCACTCGGACCGCCGGCTTTCGCGGAAGCGGTGCTGGGCGCCATCGCCAGGCGCCGGCGTGCGACGGGCACCAAGGGCACGCTGGTCGGTTCGACAACACGCGCGTTCGCCCGCCTGCGAGGGGCTGAGACAGTGCGGTTGGAGGCGGCCCTGTCCGTGGCGGAGCAGAGCAACAACTCGGTCGTGTTCGGCGAGCGCCTGATCCTCAAGGTGTTCCGGCGGCTCGAGGAAGGAGTCAACCCGGAGCTCGAGGTCGGCCGCTTCCTGACCGAGAAGACGAACTTCACTCAGGTCGCACCGCTGGCGGGCAGCCTCGAGTACCGGCGCGAAGACGCCGAACCGGTGAGCCTTGCGGTGCTCCAGGGCTACGTGCCCAACCAGGGCGACGCGTGGCAGTACACGCTGAACACGCTGTCCCACTTCCTTCACGGCCCGGGGCTCCTTGACTCCGAGCCACCGCCGATGCCCACCAACGTGGTGCAGGCGAGCGCTGTCGAGCTGCCGGAAGTTGCAGCACGGACGATCGGCGCCTACCTCGACTCGGCGCGGCTGCTCGGCAGGCGCACCGCCGAGCTGCACGCCGCACTGGCCTCCGACCCAGAAGACCCGGCGTTCGCGCCCGAGCGAATCACGCAGCAGGACCAGCGGTCGATCTACCAGTCGATGAGCGGCCTGTCCATGCGCTCGACCGACCTCCTGCGCAGCCAGCTCACCAAGCTCCCTCAGGACGCTCGCGAAGAGGCGCGGAAGGTGCTCGAGCTCGAGCCTCGGATCGCAACCATCCTCCGGTCGTTCCTGAGCCGGCGCCTGACCACCACCCGGATCCGGGTTCACGGCGATTACCATCTCGGCCAGGTGCTGTACACGGGACACGACTTCGTCATCATCGATTTCGAAGGCGAGCCGACCCGGACGCTGTACGAGCGCCGGATCAAGCGTCTCGCGCTGAGGGATGTCGCCGGCATGCTACGGTCCTTCGACTATGCGAGCCACATGGCGCTGCGGTCCGACCAGCTCGACGCCGCCGCGCTCCCGCGACTCAGGAGCTGGGGCGATTTCTGGTCCACGTGCGTGTCAGCGGC
The DNA here is from genome assembly GCA_955652835.1 of Candidatus Dormiibacterota bacterium. Classification (GTDB taxonomy): domain Bacteria; phylum Chloroflexota; class Dormibacteria; order Dormibacterales; family Dormibacteraceae; genus Palsa-870. The sequence continues at coordinate 347 of CATPBO010000201.1, read as the reverse complement.
CTTCCTCAAGAGCTACCTGTCGACGGCCGGAAAGGCATCGTTCGTGCCTCAGACCGCCGAGGACCTCGACCTGCAGCTCACCACGATGTTGCTGGAGAAAGCGCTGTACGAGCTGCGTTACGAGCTGAACACGCGTCCTGACTGGGTACACATTCCGCTCCGAGGCATCCTGGAGGTGGTGACGCCACCGTGATCGCGCGATCCCTGCTCAGCCCGTTCGACCTGCACCTTTTCAACGAGGGCACGCACAGCCATCTCTTCGACAAGATGGGCGCCCATCTTTCGACTGATCCGGAGGGGACTTCGTTTGCTGTCTGGGCGCCAAATGCCGACGCGGTCAGCGTTAT
>CATPBO010000200.1 GCA_955652835.1 Candidatus Dormiibacterota bacterium | reverse complement strand
GTCTTCTTGCGCGAGGCAGGCGAATGGCGGAGCGTGCAGAGCCACTCCTCTATCGGCGTGCCCAATGAGCGGATGTTCGATCCGCTCTTTCAACGGCACAAGGCCGCGACTTAACCCGCGGTCCCAAACAGCCGTCGCCGAAGTCGCATCGCGCGAGCGCATGGACGACACTCGTGCTCCCGAACCGCCGGGAATACGGTACTTGCATGACAGATCCATTCGAGAAGCTCGCCAAGTCTCTCGGTGTCGGCCCGGTGACGAAACCGGCGCACCCCACACAGCCGCAGCGGATGAATGCGAATGCGTTCTGCGTGCGCAACAGAGTCTTCGCGATGCACGTGGGCGAAGACCTCGTCCTCAAGCTGGCCCCGAAGCGAGTTGCCGAGCTGATTCAGGCCCGCGAGGCCGTCCCGAATATCGTCGGCGAGCGGCCGATGAAGGAGTGGGCGAACCTCTCACCGGATAAGGAGAGGGAATGGCTAGAGCTGGCACGAGAATCGCTGGACTACGTCCGGAACAAGCGCTGATGGCGCGACATTGTCAACGCGCGGCGGGCGACTCCGCGAAGATCGCCTGCAGCTCGGCCCCGCCGCCGGCCACAACGGCCTCAATCATCTGCCGGACCGTGGAGGCCGTCTCCTCATCAGCCGGTGCATGCCACCAGAACAGCCGGCGAATGGCGGTCTGATCGCCCACCTCCTCAAACCTTGTCGTGATGTACATGTCGCCGACTGGTGAACTGCTCACCAGGGTCGTCTCGCGACCCGGTTCAACCGACACCACGCGCAGGTAGCGGATGGTGGTCCCGTGATGGCAGTGGAACTCACCGCCGATCTGTGAGCCCCGTGCACCGGCGAACGCGTCAACGCTATCTGCCATGAGATAGCGGGCCATCACTTCAGGCACCAGCATGCTTTCGACAACCTGGGCTATCGGGGCGTCGACCACGATCCTGTCGTCGATCAGAGCCTCCTCGGGCACAACTCGCTTACGCTCCGCTGTCAGCGCCGCATCCCATAGGTATGCGATCTCCTCGTAACCACCACTGACGCTGCCCAGGTCATAGACCTCGCTGTATGGAGTGAAACGACTCTGGCGCTCGGTGGGTAGGTTGGTCCGAACCGACTCCGTCGCGAGGATGTATTCCTTCGACGGGACCTTGTTCTTCAGCAGGCGGTGGGCCACGATCACGTCGGTGCCGTGGAGTTGCTCGACCGCACCGAGCCGCTGCCGCGAGAACGTACCGCGGTGAACCACGAACTTCAGCTTGAGGATCCCGATGTTTGCGCACGCATTGCATGGACACGTGGTAACTGATTGCATATCGCGCAGCCGGCGATGGAATGAGACAAACGTGTCTTCGAGAGCGGCGACAACGTCCGCATCGGAGAGCCCGCTGATGAACAGGATGCAGTCGCCCTCGACCTGCGACACATCCATCCGGCCCTCGACGGTACGAACCATGGTGTCCAGTAGCTCGTGAAGGATCTCCCAGCTGTGATCGATCTCGGTTTGGGCGACGAAGGCCGTGTAACCGGATATATCCGCCAGGACCAGCGCACCATCCTGAAGCTTCGAAAACGACCGGTTCTCCACGGGGTCAGGATACTGCCGAGCAGCTTCAGGGCTACCCCCGGCTGCGGGGCTCGGGGAGCCGCTCGGTGTAAGCAGATTCTCAGGAAATCATAAGTATCTTCAGATCCCGTTCTCAGCATCAGCGCCGACCCTGGCCTCGAGCGCAGGGACGCTTCGCAAAGTTTCCGGCAGACGATCGATCGTGCCGATGGCCTTCGGGCACCTCCGGCGCGGCCCGGTTCTTCGGCCCGGAGCCGTGATCTTCATCGTCTCGCGCGGTGCGGGCGTCCTTGCGTGTTCGTCGCCGCGCGGGGCCATGAACCCAGCGCAGACTTGCTAAGAGTTATCCATCGTGCGTGTACTCATGCCTCTACCGGATCGGGATTTCGACATCACCGAAGTTGCAGTCCCGTGGCGCCTGCTCGCCGACGCCGGTCACGCGGTCGCATTTGCAACTGAGAGGGGCGGTGGCGCCCCCGTAGGAGACCCGAGGCTGTTGAGAGGCGTGATATTTGGCCAGCTCGGCGCAGCACCGCAGCCGAAGGAGTTCTACGGGCAAATGGCAGAGGCCGGCGAGTTCCAACGACCGATCGCCTGGCGGGACATCGAGCCGGCCAAATTCGACGGTCTGGTACTGCCAGGCGGACATGCACCGGGCATGCGCCAGTACCTCGGATCGGCTTTGCTTCAGGAAAAGGTCGCCGCGTTTTGGGCTCTCAAACGGCCAGTGGCCGCCATCTGCCACGGTGTACTGGTCCTCGCTCGCACTCGCGATCCTGCCACGGGCAAGAGCGTCATCGCCTCGAGGCGTACCACCTGCCTGCTGAAGTACCAGGAGCGCGCGGCGTTCTTCCTGACCGCGTGGCGACTGGGCCGCTACTACCGCACGTACGCTGCGTACGTTGAAGATGAGGTGAAAGCGGCCCTTGACAGCTCCGCCCAATTCGAGCAGGGGCCGCGAACCTACGCTACCCGCGGCACCGCCACTGATGACACGGCAGCATTTGTCGTACAGGATGGAAACTACCTCTCCGCCCGCTGGCCTGGAGATGCATATCTGTTTACCAAGCGCCTGATCGCCCTTCTCCAGACTTGAGTGCACAATTCAAGTGATGGGGAGCAGCCCTCCAAAGTACTGGTCGAGGCTGGCCCTTTTCATCGCGCTGGCTCTGCTGCCCGTGGTCGGACTGGCCCTGCTGCTGCTTGCGATATACGCTCGCGGCCCGGCCGTGTACTTGTTGGTGGTCACCGGCGCCGTGCTGATCCTGGCGCTCCCCATCGGAAAGTTCATGTTCTTTCCTACGACAACTCTTGAGCACCTGTATCGAGGCTGGATCCTTCGCAGGTTGAACATCTCTTCGAAATCGGCACCGCGGTGACCTACGAGGAGATCGTCGACGGGCTGCGCAGCTCTTATCGGGAGATCGAGAACGAGGGCCGGCTGGTCAGCGCCGGGCTGAAGAAAGAGAAGCAGACGGCCGAGATCGTGGAGCGCTATGCGTGGCTCTACTCGGATGAGGCACTCAAGGCGGCATCCACAGTCGAGCGCGAGACCCCTGAAGGAACCGACCGCGAGGCTGCCCGGCGCGTTCGTTCCGCGATCATGCAGGGCATCATCGGCCGTCGCACAGCGGCGCTGGACGATCGCCTGGCAACCCACTATGGGACCTCCAAGGTCAGCCTTCCTGGTGGCGAGGAGGTTGCCTTTTTCACCGCACAGGCGATGCTCGTCCGCGAGCCCGACCCACGCCGCCGGGAGCAGGTGGGCGAAGCGGCCGCCAAAGTCATGGCCGAGGTCGATGACCTCGCGCTCGAGGCCATGAGCACCACCCTGGACGTGATCAAGAGCTTCGGGCACAAGTCCTACTCGAGCTTCTGGTCAGACCTGAAAGGCGTCGACTACAACAAGCTGCAGGCCGAGCTGGTGCGCGTAGCCGACGCGTGCTGCGAAAGCTACAAGAGGTGGATCTCGCCTCGAATGAAGGCTGCTGGAAGCCGCTACGGGGAATGTTCTCGGTGGCATCTCTCTTATTTCCGAGACCTCCCCGAGTACGACGCGATTTACTCTCGAGAAGCGTTTGAGCCCGCGATGCGCCGAACGTTCGCCGGCGAGCTCAACGTGTTCACCCTGCCGACAGTTCACATCGACCTCGAAAACCGGCCGGCGAAGGATCCGCGGGCGTCGGTGTGGGTCCCCGAGGCCGGCGTCGAGGTCCATCTCTTGACGCGGCCGCTTGGCGGTCACCTCGACTACAGCGCGTTCATGCACGAGTCCGGGCACGCCCTTCACTTCGGACTCACCGATCCGGCGATCGGGTGGCCGCTTGCCAACCTGGGTCGCTCTATGGCCTACGCCGAGGTTTGGTCCTACCTCATGGACGGCATCGGGTCTGAACCGCTTTGGCTGCGTGAAACCTTCGACCTTGAGGAGACGAAGGCCGACAGCATCGCGGCCGACCTGGTGGCCGTCGACCTCATGATGTTCATGCGCTACAGCGCGAAGCTCGCGTATGAGCTCGAGCTTTTCGCCGGGGATCCCCTCGATCGGGATCGAGGACGTGAACTTTATGCGCGCATCCTCAGCGAGGGCACCGGGTTCGCGTACGGTCCTGAACCCTGGCAGTTCGACCGAGATCCTGGTTTCTACTCGGCGGACTATCTGCGCGCCTGGCTGGCGCAGGCGGCCTTTCATCAGCGCCTGGGCGAGATGTTCGGAGCGCGTTGGTGGACGAAAGCGGAGGCCGGGCACTGGCTTCGCGAGCAATGGCGCAAGGGGTCGATCCCGGAAGCGGAGGAGACGGTGGCGGCAGTCGGCGGTAAGCCGTGGTCAGGTGACGCCTTGATCGACGTGATTCGTCAGCGCTTGTAACGTCTCTCCTGCTGGCTACTGAAGCGGGAAAGGTGGCTGCGCCCAGTGAGGCACATCGTCGACCTCGATCGCGCTCACCCATTTGACCCACCAGAAGCCGCGGCCGTCGGGCACGATCAGGCGCGCCGGGAAGCCGTGCCCTGGGTCCAGTGCCTGGCCGCCGAAGCGGGTCGCCAATAACATCGAGCTCGCCCGATCAATCGGGAACCGACGGTTGTAGCCGGTGACTGATACGACACGGACCGTCGCGCCTTCTGCTTTTCCAATCACGCGATCGAGCCGGGCTCCGGCCCATTCTTGGGTCGAGAAGAAGCCTCCGGTGCAATCCAGGGTGGCCGTCAATCGGTCGTCGGAGGCAAGCAGCTCGTCATATGACCACTCACGCCCGCCTGCTGTCAGCCGCCACGCGTGCCGGTCGATCGTCGGGATCGCATCGAACATCCATGAGCTGACCGGCATCAGACCAGGCTGGTAGGAGCCGGCTTCATACGAGCCGGTGAAGCGGCGCGCCGCACCCGGCAGTCCGGTCGCCCTGGCGATCACCTCGCTGGCCGCATAGGCCACCGCCGCCCCGCCGATCACTGCTCCGGCGCGAAGGATGCTGCGTCTGGAGAGATCGGTAGGGCGGACACGGATGCGTCTTTCGGCCACGTGCCAGATCGCAAGCGGCACGGCGGCGATCGCGGCCCCCACGTGGAAGTCCATCGCCGTGAGCGGACCCCAGTACACGGCCAGGCCGGTGGAGTGGAGGAGGCCGGCCACCAGTGAGATCAGCACAAGCACGCCGAGGAGGGCCGATGCCCACCGGCGCGGCCGCGGCCGGCCGATCCCGCGCCGCGCGATCATCGACTTCCACGGCAGCAAGGCGAGGATCGCGAAGCCACCCGCCGCGTGGACCACGAGCGACCATCGCGCGGGTGTAGTCGCGTAGGCGAACGCGAGCCAGCCGGTGAAAAACGCGACGGTGAGGAACGCAAGCAGGGCGAGGTTGGTGCGCGCCCCGCGCGCGATGGCCACCGGCCTGGCTGCGGTCGGCGTTCTCAAGGGCATGTCAAAGCCTACGGCCATCGGCCGACAGCTCAATCAACCGGGACAGCCGCTTCGACCGCGTTTGGTCGCGCTTTGCGTTCATCACCCAGTAGATCGCCGTCTGCCGGTAGGAAGGCGGCTGCTTGCCAAAAAACTCCCACGCCGCGGCGGCGGCTCGGAGTATCGCCTCCCGCTCGGGATCGAGGGCCGCCAGGTGCCGGTTTTCGTAGGAGTAC
>CATPBO010000199.1 GCA_955652835.1 Candidatus Dormiibacterota bacterium | reverse complement strand
GTCCGCAATCTCTTCGTCGCGACGCAGGATGCCTCTTACCGCGTCCGGGAGGTCGCGCAGAACTGTTGCCAGCTCCTGCCGCCGTTCGAGTGGCATCCTTCGATTGACGCTCGCCAGCCGGGCCGCAAGCAGGTAGAGGGTTACAAGGTGGCTGACGAAGGTCTTCGAGGAGGCGACCCCGATCTCAGGACCTGCATGCAGGTAGATGGCCCCATCGCTATCTCGAGCGGCGGTGCTCGAGACAACGTTGGAGATGGCGAGGGTGTGGGAGCCGCGCGCCTTTGCTTGACGCAAAGCAACGATGCTGTCGGCCGTTTCGCCCGATTGGGTGAGCACCACCGTGAGGGTCTCGGGGCCGATGTTCGGCCTGCGGTATCGAAACTCAGAAGCGTCTGCAGACCGGGCCGGCAGCCCCGCCCAGTCCTCGACCAGGTACTCGCCGACCATGGCCGCGTGCAAGGAGGTCCCCATGCCCAGGAGCAGCACGTTGCGGAACCGCCGGAGAGCTGCATCGGTCATCGGGGACTCCCGGAAGCTGACGGTGCCATCTGCGTTGAGCCGGCCGCGCAATGCGTTGGCGACCGCGTCCGGAGCCTCGTGAATCTCCTTGAGCATGAAGTGGCGATAGCCGCCCTTCTGCGCCTGGCTTACATCCCAGTCGACGTGGATCACCTTGGGTTCCACCAGCGTCCCGTCGAGAGTCGTGACCTCAGCTCCAAGGGGTGTCACGGCCACGACTTCGCCCTCGCCTAGAACGAGCACCTTCTTGGTGTACTGGATCACGGCCGTGATGTCGGACGCGACGAAGAACTCGTCTCCGTTGAGGCCGATTACCAGGGGTGCATTCAAGCGCGCGCCGACGAGCAGCTCGGGATCGTCAAGAGAGAATATGGCCAGCGCATAAGCACCTTTGATTCGCTTCAAGGCCACGCGCACCGCCGCAAGGAAATCGCCTCGGTAGCAGTCCTCGATCAGATGGGGGACGACCTCCGTATCGGTTTCCGAGAGGAACTTGTGCCCGCGGCCTTCCAGCTCCAGCTTGAGCTCGGCGAAGTTCTCGATGATGCCGTTGTGAACCACCACGATGCGGCCTGTGCAATCGGAGTGCGGGTGGGCATTGACCACGCTCGGCTTGCCGTGGGTCGCCCACCGAGTGTGGCCAATGCCGAGCTGACCCTTGGGCATGTTCTCCTGCAGCCTCTCGACCAAAAGAGCAACTTTGCTTTCAGCCTTGGTCGTGCTCGTACTCCCGGCGCTGCGGTCAAGGACGGCGATGCCGGCGGAATCGTAACCGCGGTACTCGAGGCACCTGAGGCCGTCGATCAGCACCGGAGTCGCCTCCCGCTTACCCAGGTACCCGATGATCCCGCACATTTATCCTTCCAGTCCAACTTCCACAGCGATTGCAGTGAGGAACGCCCCGGGGGTGACCCGGGGCGTTGTTCTCGAACCCATTACTTGAATCGAGTCAAGTGTCCCGTAAGGGCTCGTTCGCCCGAGCCCTCACAGCCATAGTTCAGGGGCGGTCATGGCCGTACCGGTCGACCGCGCAACCCAGATGCTCGTGTTGTTGATTGCGATCAGGTCCACCTTGTGATCACCGTCCACGTCTCCTGCCAGCGTTCCCAACGTTCCGTAGAAAGGTGTGTTGGACCACTGGGTCGGCGGCCCGAAACCAGTGCCGGTAGAAGTGATGATCCAGGTGCTGGTGTTGTTCAGAGCCACCAGGTCCACCTTGCCGTCTCCGTTCGCGTCGACGAGCATGGTCTGAATGGTTCCGTAGAAAGGTGTGCCGGACCACTGAGCCGGCGCCCCGAAACCGCTGCCCGTTGAGGTCATGACCCAGACGCTGGTGGAGTTGATCGCGACGAGGTCGGCTTTCCCGTCACCGCTGACGTCGCCAACCTGGGTGGACAGGTTTCCATAGAAGGGCGTGCTCGACCACAAAGTCGGCGCCGAGAAGCCTGACCCGGTGGAGAGCATGACCCAGACGCTTGTGTTGTTGACGGCCACCAGGTCCGCCTTGCCGTCACCGTTGACGTCGGCGAGGAAGGTGCCCCGCGTGCCGTAGAAAGCTATGTTCGACCAACCCGACGGCGCGCCGAAGCCTGACCCTGTGGAGGGCAGGACAAACGTCTGGCCGGCGTTGACTGCGACCAGGTCCGCCTTGCCATCACCGGTGACGTCGCCGGCGAGGGTCGCAACTGTACCGTAGAAGGGGAATGGTGCCCACGTGCTGGGCGTTGAGAACGCCGATCCGTTGGACAGAGTTACCGATACGCCAGTAGTGGTAACCAGCGCCACGTCGGCCTTTCCGTCGCCGTTGAAGTCACCGGCGAGCGGCTTCCCGCTGATGACTATGCCTGCCGTAGTCGAGACCACCACCGCAGCCGACTTGGCCGAGTGGTTGCCGGCAGCGTCGAAAGCGTCGACCGCGTAGCTGTACGTGGACCTCCCGACAGAGTTGTCGGTGTATGTCAGCGTGGCCCCACCCACGGTGGCGATCGCCGTGCCGTCGCGGTAGATCGTGTAACCCGTCACCCCGACGTTGTCGGTCGAGGCGTTCCAAGTCAGAGTCACCTGCGGGCCCGAGTTGGCAGTCGCGTTGAGGCCGGTCGGGACCGATGGTGGCGTCGTGTCGCCGATCACATCGAGATTAATGCTGTACGGGCCTGAGCCCGACTGGTAGACCAGGGGCACGAAGCCTCCGGTGAGTGGCGCCTGGTCGGGAACGTGCGGGAAGCGTGGGTTGGCGCCGGTGGTGGCCACGGTGACGGCTGGAGTGAAGGCGGTGAACGGGGTCACCAGCGTCACGTACTTGATCGCGCCGCCAGTGGGGCTTGTCGCCCAAAAGACGAACACCCTGCCGGTCGAGTCAACCGCGCCGGCGATGTCAGCCGGGTTGGTGTCGGTAGC
>CATPBO010000198.1 GCA_955652835.1 Candidatus Dormiibacterota bacterium | reverse complement strand
GCCACCGCAGCACCCGCGCCCAATGGTCCCGCCAGCCGCCCAGATCGACCGTTGCCAAGATGCCGCCGATCCTAGTCCAGTGGGCCGAGGTCCCAGCGTGAGCCCGTGGAGCACACCGCTGAGGCGCCCGTCTTGGCAGACGGAAGGCGGCCAGGCTACCCCGAAGCGTTGTTTACCACTCAACAGGCCGAGAGGGCTATACGACGGCCGATCTCTAAGCGCAAATCGTCCGCGACCTGTGCAACAGCCGCATCGGGTCCGCGGTCATCGGCCACGGTTGCGTGCGTCCCGCCCGTCGCCGTACTATGTGGCCGAAAGGCGGGGTCGATTACGGTTTCACACTGGCCAAGCCTGGCTGTTTGCCGACCACACGGAGGAGCACCATGCCGACAGTAATCGGGCACCACGACATCTCGAAGGGCAAGGATCATTGGCTCAGTTCACCGAAGCGGGAGGAGCTCTTTGGTCCGCTTGGTGTCACCAATATCAGGACATTTGTCAACCCGGAGAAACCAACTCAGGTTGCGGTTCTCATGGACGTCCCCGACATGGATGCACTCCAGGCTGCTATGCAGACCGAGGCGGCTGCGGAGGCGATGGACCATGACGGAGTCTTACCTGAGACGTTGGTGATCCTCGTCGAGGAGTAGACGCGATACGAGCGAGCTGCCTCGCCGAGTTGGGCTTGATGCCCGAGGCTGACGGCGATGGTGCCGAAAGGAATTAGACAACCAAACCGACGCCGTTCTAGAGGCCCGACACCGCAAGGCAAATAGAGAGCTTCCCTCGCCATCAATGAACTGGTGGGAGTTTGACTAGGCGACCTTCTCATTTGGGTCTTTAGAGCAGCCCGTCGAGCAGACAGGCGCCCAGTTGTGCTCACGGCGCCGCTCGGGGCCTGAGCCTGGTAGTGGCAGCAGTGAGCTGCCCATGAGCGCAGGCGGGCCTAGCGCCGCTTGGCTGGCTGTGGAAACAGGAGTGTCGGCTCCGAGCGATAGGTCTGGCCATCGTCCAGGTCGACGAATCCTTGCACCGGATGGGCACGGAGCTTATCTCCTCCTCGCCCTCGCTCCACCAATCAGGAATCCAGAACTCACGGAACGTGGTCCTCGGCTTGACCTCCGTCACCTCGGCCTCGAACATCGCGCATGTTCCGTGAGTTGCGGGCTGCTCGATGCCACCACCTCGGACGTGGATCGAGTGACGCGAATGGTTGGTCACCGTGACGACGGTGCCAGCTACCTGCAAATAAGGCGGAACCTCCGACGTCAGCTTCTTCTGGCGTCGCGCATCCTCCCGAACCTGGTCGTAACCGGGATCGCCTGGGTGCAGAGTCCGCAGGTGGTGGGAGACATCGAAGCTGACGCGAGTCTTGTTGTCTTCGCGGCGCGTGGCGATTTGCCATCCGAGGCTGAACAACCCGGCCGACCCTGCTATCGCGCCATAGATCACGAGTAGGTCAGGCAAACCGCACCTGCGCCAGCGTAGAGGTCAACATGTTCGTCTTGCACCCGCCGTAGGGCCACGATAACGTTGGCTGATGGGGCTGGGCGACCTTCTGCTTTGGGCCTTTAGGGCAGCCCATCGAGCTGACAAACGCCGCGCAGCCCGATACCGGCGCGCAGCGGCCGCTCAGCAGCGAGCGGCGGTGGCTCAGCAGCGGGCGGCGGCACAGACCCAGCGGTTGATGGCGGCTGCCGAGCGCAAGCTAGAACGAAACGACCGCACGCTCCAAACCCAGATGGAAAGGCTCGTGCGAACACGCCACCGGGACCAGATGATTCTGGATCGGCGTGCTGGTTTACCGGCTGATCCGAAGAAACGCATGCTCACATCCGCGGAGGTTTCGGCCGAGGCAAAGGCACTCATCAAGGAGACACTTGAGCACCTCGACCAGCTGAGCGGCGACGACCGTGGCCGCCGACCCGGTGAGTCGATGGCCGACTGGCTCGCTCGCGTCAAGGGCTAAACCCGCTGACTCTTGACATAACTGAGGCCATTTCGCTGGCACCCTCACACTGGCGAGAACAGCGCTCAGCGCCGGGTACCGCAGTGGTACGTCAACACGAGCGGCTAGGGAAGTAGAGCGCCGAGGAAGAAGCTGACCCTCAGCCAGATGAGGCCGAGGGTCAGTGTTGGGGACAAGCGGGTGGCGGGCCGGGACCCTCCTGTCGCTTTCTCGGCCCTCCCGCAATCCCCCGCGGCAGCATAGGCTGCCACGGGTGTTTAGGGACAAGGGGGCCACAGTTAACAAGCCGCGGCGACTGCGTGCACGACAATTGCGATGTGGATCTCGGACTGACAGGCCGGCGCGCCCTGGTCACGGCCGCGAGCAAAGGGCTCGGCCGGGCATGTGCCGAGGCGCTCGCGGCAGACGGCGCCCACGTCTTCATCTCGTCGCGAGACCCGGCAGCCATAGAGGCGACGGGCAAGGCGATCAAAGCCTCCGGTTGGGCAGCCGCCGACGTCTCAAGGGTTGGAGAGCCCGAAGCGCTGGTCGAACAGGTGCGAGCGAAGCTTGGCGGCCTCGATATCGTGGTAGTGAACGCCGGCGGGCCGCCGCCCGGAACGTTTGAGAGTACGCCGCTCGAGAGGTGGGAGGCCGCGTTTCAACTCACCTTCATGAGTGCGGTGCGCCTGGTCAAGGCGGCGCTTCCTGATCTCAAGCGGTCAGACCACGGCCGGCTGGTCTTCATCACTTCAGTCGCCGTCCGCCAACCCATCCCTCACCTTGTGCTGTCGAACTCTCTTCGCGCCGGCGTGACCGGGCTGGCCAAGACCCTGTCGCGCGAGCTTGCGCCGGACGGCGTCACGGTGAACTGCCTGGCACCGGACGCCATCCTCACCGACCGGATCCGGAACCTGGCCGCCGCGGCCGGCGGTGACCTGGACGAGGAGCTCAAGCGGCGGGCGGCGGAGGCGCCTATGGGGCGCTTTGGCGATCCAGCGGAATTCGGCGCCGCGTGCGCGTTCCTATGCTCGCGCCAAGCGGGCTACATCACCGGCCAGACGCTGGGCGTCGACGGCGGCGCACTCCTGGGCGTCTATTAGGATTCACGGGTGACTGAGATTCGATTTGCGGAACGGATGTCGCGCCTCGGCACCGAGGGCGCGTTCGAGGTGCTCGCCAAGGCTCGGCGGCTCGAGGCTCAGGGCAAAAGGATCGTCCACCTTGAGATCGGCGAGCCGGACTTCGCCACACCTGACAACATCATCGAGGCGGGCATCTCGGCCATGCAGCACGGCTACACGCACTACACGCCGGCGAGCGGCATCCTGGAGGCTCGTCAGGCTGTCGCCGGATTCGTCAGCCGCACGTTGAAGACCGAGGTCGACCCCACCGAGGTCGTCCTGGTCCCGGGTTCCAAGAACGTGCTGCTGTTCACGTTGCTGGCTTGCATCGAGCCCGGTGACGAGGTGATTCTTCCCGACCCCGGCTACCCCGCCTATGAGTCGCAGGTTACCTTCATCGGCGGCGTGCCCAAGCCGGTGACGCTGCGTGAGGAGAGCGGTTTCCGCATGGACCTCGACGAGCTCGCGTCGCTCATCACGCCGAAGACCAGGATGCTCATCGTCAACACTCCGCAGAACCCGACGGGCGGCGTGCTGACGGCTGAGGACGTGAACTTTGTCTGTGACCTGGCGCATAAGCACGACCTGCTGGTGGTGTCCGACGAGATCTACAGCCAGCTCGTGTACGGCTTCCATCACGTGTCGCCGCTGTCGCATCCGGACATGCGTGAACGAACGGTGCTGATGGACGGTCTCTCGAAGTCGTACGCGATGACGGGATGGCGGCTCGGTTACGCGGTTGCGCCGAAGGCGTTGGCCGCCAAGCTGGACACGCTGATGATCAACACGTCATCGTGCGCCGCAGGCTTCACTCAGATGGCGGCAATCGAAGCGCTGAGCGCGCCTGAATCCGAGCATGCTGTGGCGCGCATGGTGAAGGTCTTCGAGCACCGGCGCAATCTGGTGGTGGACGGCCTCAACGCGATTCCGGGGATGCGGTGCGCGCGCCCACAGGGTGCGTTCTATGCATTTCCGAACATCGAGGGGACGGGGTTCGACGAGCACGAGCTGGCCGACCGGCTGCTGAGCGAGGCGGGCGTGGCGGTGCTTCCGGGGACGGCGTTTGGGCATGCCGGAAAAGGATTCATCCGGCTGGCTTACACGCAGTCGGAAGACGAGCTGAAGCTGGGCCTGGACCGGATCGGGGAGTTCATCAGCGCCAATCCACGCTAGAGGTCTCTGAATTGGCGCGCGTGCCGGCTCCCGCGGGCTTCCCGCCGTTTGCTAACACGCGGCTGCCGGCACCGGCGGACAGCTGCGACCCGCTGGGCGCGCTCCTATATTGTCGTTCTCATGGGTGACGGCCTTTTCCGTCTGACCGAGCCGCTGGTCAGAGACAGCGGGCGATTGCGTCCCGCGTCGTGGGAAGAGGCGCTCGAGCGAGCCGCTTCGGGTTTCGCAGTCGCAAGGGATAGTGGGCCGAACGCTTTTGGCATGTTCAGCTGCTCCAAGACCACCAACGAGATGAACTTCATGGCGCAGAAGTTCACCCGGGCCGCGATGCACAGCAACAACATCGACAGCTGTAACCGGACTTGACACGCACCAAGCGTCGCCGGTCTGGCGACAGTGTTCGGAGCCGGAGGAGGAACCTCGTCGTACCGCGAGGCTGAGGAGACGAACCTGGTGATCCTCTGGGGCTCGAATGCTCGAGAGACGCATCCGATCTTCTTCCATCACCTGCTTCGCGGAATTCGGAACGGCGCGCGCCTTGTTGCGGTGGATCCGCGGCGCACCAGCTCGGGCGAATGGGCGGACGTGTGGCTGGGCATCGACGTGGGCAGCGACATCGCGCTGGCCAACGCGATGGCGCGAGTGATCATCCACGCAGGCCTTGCCAACGACGAGTTCATCGCACGCGCGACGACGGGCTATGAGGAATTCGCCGCGTGCGTCGAGGCTTACACGCTCGAAGTCGCGGAGCGCGAGACCGGAGTGCCTGCCGCCGCGATCAGAGACGTCGCGCTCGAGTACGCCCGGGCGGAGCGGGCCATGATCTGCTGGACGCTCGGCATCACCGAGCATCACAACGCGACGGACAACGTGCTGGCGCTGATCAACCTCGCCCTGCTCACCGGCAAGGTCGGCCGCTATGGCTGCGGGCTGAACCCGCTGCGCGGCCAGAACAACGTCCAGGGCGGCGGTGACATGGGCGCCATCCCCGCTCGCCTGCCCGGCTTTCAAGATCTCCAGGATCCGGCCATCCACGAAAAGTTCTCGCGCGCCTGGGGCGGTGCGGAGTTTCCTCACACCAAGGGCTATCACCTCACCGAGATGTTCGAGGCGATGGAGCACGGGGAGCTGAAGGCTCTGTACATCGTGGGCGAGAATCCCGCGCGGAGCGAGGCTGACCAGACCAGAGCGGTTGGCCTGCTCAGCGGCCTGGAGCACCTCGTCGTGCAGGACATCTTCCTGACGCAGACCGCAGAGCTCGCCCACGTAGTGTTGCCCGCGGCGGCAGGATGGGCGGAGTCGGAGGGCACTGTCACCAACAGCGAACGCCGTGTCCAGCGTGTCCGCCGCGCGCTGGAGCCACCGGCCGGAGCACGCGATGACGTGGACATCATCTGCGACCTCGCTCGGCGCCTTGGATGCGACTTTGGGAACCCGACCGCGGAACAAGTGTGGGACGAATGCCGGCGCCTTTCGCCGATGCACACGGGCATGTCGTACGGCCGGCTCGATGAGCTTGGCGGCATCCAGTGGCCGTGTCCCGACGAGTCGCACCCGGGCACACCATTTCTACACGCACGGCTGTGGGAGGACCCCGTCGGAGGTCCGCGGGCACCGCTTTTCGCCGTCGAGCACGACCCGCCCGTCGACCGGCTGACCGAGGAGTTTCCCATCCGGCTGACCACCGGCCGCCGGCTTGACTCGTTCAACACCGGCGTCCAGACGAACGAATACACGTCGCCGCTGCGCAGCAAGGAGGCGCTGCTGATCTCGCCAGCTGATGGCGAGCGGCTGGGCGTCGCGGATGGCGAGAGTGTGCGCGCGAGCTCGCGCCGAGGATCGGTCCAGGTCCCGATCCGTTTTGACTCGACACTGAGGCCGGGGCTTGCATTCATGACCCTGCACTTTCCGGACCAGGTCGCTACCAACGTGCTCACGATCGACGCCACGGACCCGAAGTCGGGCACCGCCGAGTTCAAGGCGAGCGCGATCAGGATCGACAAGGTTTAGTGTCCCGCCACAGAGCTTCCTTGCATCTGCGGCGGACCTCATTGGGGGGGCACTGATGGACATCAGGACCACTGGGGGTCCTCCGACCGCCGAGGAGATGGCGGCGGTTGATGGCGTCCTGGGCGATCCGACCTCGCTCTGGGAAGGAGGAGCCCGCCACCCCGCCGATGACCACGTCGCGTTTGGCGGCCACGCGACCCGTTCTCAACGCCCGCTGCTGCTGCCGGTTTTGCATGCCATCCAGGACCGGGTCGGGTGGGTGAGTCGCGGCGCGCTGGAGTACGCGTGCCGGAGGCTGTCCATCCCGCCCGCGGAGGCGTATGGCGTCGTTACCTTCTACGCACGCTTCGCGACTGACGAGAGGCCGGCCATGGCGCTTCATGTTTGCGACGACCTGGCCTGCAAATGTGCCGGAGCAGATGAGCTCTGCTCAGAGCTCGAGCACGCTTTTGGTCCGGCTGGGAATTCGTGGCGTCGCAGCCCGTGCCTCGGTCTGTGCGACCGCGCACCTGCTGCACTGGTGGAACGAGCGGGTGCGAGTCATCAGGAAGTGCAGGTGGCGCCGGTTACGGTTGAGGTGGCGGTGGAGGTCTTGCGCGGAGGCAGGTGGCCGGAATCTGTCAACCGGCCGCTGCCCGATCGTCCTCGCAAGCTGCTGCGGCGTATCGGGGCCATAGATCCCGAGAGCATCGACAGCTACCGCGAGCACGGTGGTTACGTCGCCCTCCGGCGTGCGATCGAGCTCGGTCCCGAGGGTGTCATCCGCGAGGTGACCGAAGCCAGGCTCCTGGGCCGCGGCGGCGCCGCGTTTCCGACCGGGCGAAAGTGGGACTCCGTCGCCAAAGCCCCCGTTCGCCCTCATTACATCGTGTGCAACGCTGACGAGTCAGAGCCCGGCACGTTCAAGGACCGGGAGCTGATGGAGCGCGATCCGTTCGCTGTGGTCGAGGCGATGACCATCGCCGCATTTGCCACCGGCTGCGAGCAAGGCTATCTGTACGTCCGAGGCGAGTACCCGTTGGCAAGACGCCGGATCGAAAACGCCATCAACCAGGCCCACGCGCATGGATTTCTCAACTTTGAGATTGAGGTCCGTCGTGGCGCGGGCGCCTACATCTGCGGAGAGGAGACCGCGCTGTTCAACTCGATCGAAGGCAAGAGAGGCGAGCCGCGCAACAAGCCGCCATTTCCGGTTCAGGTAGGTCTGTTCGGCAAACCGACCCTGGTCAACAACGTCGAGACGCTGGTGAACGTTCTGGACATCGTCGTCGATGGAGCAGTCGCGTTTGCGGCCACGGGCACGCAGGATTCCACGGGCACGCGCCTTTTCTGCCTGTCGGGGAATGTTCACGAGCCGGGGCTCTACGAGGTTCCGATGGGGACCACGCTGCGAGCGCTGATCGAGCTCGCGGGCGGCCTGCGCGATGGCAGGACCCTGCAGGCCGTGCTCCTGGGTGGGGCCGCTGGTTCGTTTGTCACCGAGCAGCAGCTCGACGTACCACTGAGCTTCGAGGGGACGCGCGCGATCGGAGCCACGCTTGGATCGGGCGCCGTCATCGTGCTCGACGACACCGCCGACATGAAGCAGATCCTGCTCCGCATTGCGCGGTTCTTCCGCGACGAGTCGTGCGGCCAGTGCGTGCCGTGCCGGGTCGGCACGGTGCGCCAGGAAGAGGTCCTGCATCGCGTGCTCAGCGCGCGCAACGGTGACGCTCACAGCTCCGATATCAACCTTCTCACCGACATCGCCCAGGCCATGCGAGACGCGTCGATCTGCGGTCTGGGTCAAACCGCAGCCAACGCGATCTCGTCAGGGTTGATACAGCTCAATGTGGTGGCGCGTGATGGCTGAAGCGGTGTTCGTCGGGCTGCCGAAACGGTTCGTCAAGGTGAGCATCGACGGCCAGGAGCTGGACGTGCTCGAGGGATTGACCATCCTCGACGCCTGCCGCCAGCTCGACATCGACACGCCGACCCTCTGCCAGCTAGAAACCTTGACGCCGGTCAACGTTTGCCGAGTCTGCGTGGTCGAGGTGGAAGGTTCGCGAGTTCTGGTTCCGGCCTGCTCGCGCAAGGTCGAGGCGGGCATGAAGATCCGGACCGACTCAGAGCGCGTTCGTCACAGCCGCCGCCTGGTGCTGGAGCTTCTCGCGTCGTCGGTTGACATGTCTCTGTGCTCGGCTCAGGTAGGCGGATGGATGTCGCGCTACGGCGCGACGCCACAGCGATTTGGCGATAGCGTCGCAACCGTCGCGCAGCCGGTGAAGATCGACAACGATCTCTACGTCCGCGACTATTCGCGCTGCATCCTCTGTTACAAGTGCGTCGAGGCGTGCGGGGTGGACGCGCAGAACACGTTCGCGATCGGCGTGGCGGGGCGCGGCTTTGACTCGCACATCTCGACTGAGTTCACCGTGCCGCTACCTGAATCGGCTTGCGTTTACTGCGGCAACTGCATCGGGGTGTGTCCCACCGGTGCGCTGATGTTCAAGAGCGAGCACGACATGCGCCAGGCGGGCACGTGGGACGAATCCCGACAGACCGTGACTGAGACCGTGTGTCCCTACTGCGGGGTTGGCTGCATGCTCGAGCTGCACGTCCAGGACAACTCAATCGTCAAGGTCACATCGCCGCTCAACAACAGCGTCACCGCCGGACATCTGTGCGTGAAGGGGCGTTTCGGCTTTCAGTTCGTGCAGAGGCGCAAGCAGGAATAGGAAAAGAGCCGAGCGCGATGCTCGGCTCTTTGGTCTGGATTGTTCGGCTGGCTAGTGCTCGCTGTGGTGGTCGTCGCCCTTCGAGGAGAACGAAGCGCTTGCCGTTGCCGTCTTCTTGTCGCCGTCGGAGTGGTGCTCGTCGCCCTCGGCGCCGGGACACGGCGTCTCAGCGGGCTCGGCGGCTTCGGCGGCCTGCCTTGTGGCCTTCTCGGTGGCGTCTTCAGTCGCGGTCTCGGTCTCGGTGGCGTCCTCTTGCACGTCGCCAGCCTTCTCAGCTGTGTCTTCCGCCTGGTCGGCTGCCACGCACGCGCTGGGGGCTGCCTCAGCAGCCTCCTCGGCGGCCGCCGCTGCCTGCTGGGCTGCCAGCTTGGCGGCGAGCTCAGCCTGCTCCGCTGCGATCTTGGCGGCCAGCTCATCGGCCTCGATCGCGTCCTGAGCCTGCTCGTCTGTGATCGTGGTCGGAGCCGGGTCGACGGTCAGCGCAGGGAAGCTCGCGGTGATCTCCGCCTTCACGATGCTCCCCATGAGCGAGTGCCCTGTCGTGGTCGGTGTCGAGTGGGCGAATGCAGACGTGATCGCCAGGATCGCGCCAACAGCGGCAGCTGCCGTGGCCACCCCGATCTTGAACAGGTTGTTTCTCGCCAACTTAGCCTCCTTGTGTACGGACTGAATGCCTAGTAACGCCCGACTGAAAGAAAGTCGGAAGTGCTAGCCGTCCCGGCCGGGCGTGTGAGGTTCCGTGTGCGAACTCGGACTCGTACCCGGACTCGCATTCGGACTCGTATTCGGACCGGAGCCCGACCGGTCATCCCGCTGATGACGCGAATCGGTGGATTCGGGTCGCGGGGAGTCCTCGGGGTGATCCGAAGGCTTGGGCCTGGGTGATGCTTCGTGGCCGGAATTGTGGGTTGCCGCCGCGGCTGGGGCTGGGGCTGTCCGTGGACTCGCCGGCGCCTGTTCGGGGCTGGGTTGGGCCGGAGTCACCTCTGGCGCATGTCCCACCGATTCAATGCTCGATGCGGCGTCTCGAGTCCACACGACCGGGTTGGGGCTGCCCGTGGTGGCGGTGGCGGTCAGAGCGAGCAGGACGACCATCGCCGCTGCGAGCAGAAGCGGCGCCACGCGCCATGGCCTGACGCCCCCCATCGACTTCGATTCGTAACGAGGGCGCGAATGTGGTGGCTTGACGCGGTCGAGGGCGGCCTTCAGCCGCCATGCGAAGACCGGGTCCAACGGATCGTGTTCAGTGCTCGGCATACGAACTCGCGTCCTCTTCAGGAGACAACGCCGTCCTGGCGTCAAGTGAGAAGGCCGGCCCCGAAGATTCTTCAAGGAGCGGTCGCAATCTTGCGGCCGCCTGGTTCAAGCGGGCCCCGATCGTCCGTTCCGAGACGCCCAGCGCGGCTGCGATTTCCCGGTTGTTATAGCCGTGGTAGTGGCGCAGCACGATGGCCGCGGCGAGCTTGGGTGGTATCGAGCGCAGGGCCTTCAGCAGGTCCGGCTTGGTCGCAACGTGAGCGGGGTCGGCCGACCCTGCCGGCCCGCCCAAACGGCGCAGCAGCTCACCGACCGAACGCAGCCGCGCGCTGCGCCGGTACGAGATTGCCCGGTTGACGGCGATCCGATGGATCCAGGCCTCCGCGGGGGCGTCGGGACGCCAGCGCTTCCAGGCCTGGAAGGCTTTGACGAATGCTTCCTGCGCGCAGTCCTCGGCTTCTGCGGGGTCGCCGAGAATAGCCACCAGCGTCCGGTAGACGCGTGGATAGGCGCTGCGATAGAGGCGATCGAAGTCCTCTCTCGAGCCCGGCTGATACGTGTCTTGCCCGCGATCGGGCACCCCCAGCACGTAACGTATAGCGGCAAAGGGTATCCATCCCGGTCACTCAGCACTTTCCAAGCTGCCGCACTAGAGTTTGGGGGTGCCCATCGTCTGGACGGAGGACCCTGCCGCCAACAGGCTCCTCGAAACCGATCCGCTCGCTCTGCTCATTGGGCTCGTGCTCGATCAGCAGGTCAAGATGGAAAAGGCGTTCGCCGGCCCTTACGAGCTGAAGCGCAGGCTTGGCCATCTCGACGTGAAGAGGATTGCCTCGATGGACCCCGACAAGTTGAGCGCCGTCTTCCGCGAGCGCCCCGCACTTCACCGATTCCCCGGGAGCATGGCCACTCGCGTCCAGGCGTTGTGCCGGGCGATCCTCAAGGACTACGGGGGTGATGCACGATCGGTGTGGAAGGACGCTCGCGACGGCGACGACCTGGCGGCGCGGATCAAGAAGCTGCCGGGCTTTGGAGAGATGAAGGTCAAGATCCTGATTGCCGTGCTCGCGAAGAAGTTCGACGTCAAGCCGCGCGGCTGGGAGAAGCACGCCGCCTCGTGGCACACGGTCGCGGACGTGGACTCGGTCGAGTCGATGGCCCAGGCGCGTGAAGTCAAGCGAGGAATGAAGGCGAAGAAATAGCTTTCTGATAAGGTTTGGCATCCGGCGCGGCCAAAGTGAGTTGCGCGGATTAGGGGAGATGAGATGAGAGATTGCATACCTACCCGGGAAGAAGCCCGGGCGCTCGCCAAAGACTATGCCCTGATCCCGGTGTACCGGGAGGTCCTAGCCGACATGCTCACCCCGGTCCGCGCATACACGCTTTTGTGCCCGCCGGGCTCTGCCGGTTTCCTGCTCGAGAGCGTCGAAGGAGGCGAGCGCCTGGCCCGCTACTCCTTCATCGGGTTCGAGCCGAAGCCGCTCGAAACCTCCGGGTCTGATCCGCTCGCCGCTTTGCGGTCGGTCGCCGGCGAGGTGACAGCGCCGGTCAAGGGCATCCCGCGGTTCCACGGCGGAGCGGTCGGCTATCTCGGCTACGAGACCGCCAGGCACTTCGAGCGGCTTCCCGTCGCCGCGGGCGCGCCGCCACCCATGCCCGAAACCGCATTCCTCCGCGCGGACGACCTGGCCGTGTTCGACCACGTAACGCGCCGGCTCAAGCTCCTGACCATCCATCGGCCCGACCGCGAGGACTATGAGGCCGCGGTGGGTCGGATCGACGAGATGGAAAAGCGCCTTGCCTCGGATCAGGTGGCGTCCGACGCGCGCGGGACGGACGGGGCGCGCTGGGAGTCGAACGTCACCAAGGGCCAGTACGTGGCGATGGTCGACGCGGCACGGGAGTACATCCTCGCCGGCGACGCCTTCCAGATCGTCGTGTCGCAGCGGTACCGCAAGCCGCTCGAGGCCAGCCCGTTCGACGTGTACCGCTGCCTGCGCGCGATCAACCCCTCGCCGTACATGTACTTCCTTTCGCTGGGGGGCGATCGCCACGTTGTCGGCACGTCGCCCGAGAAGCTCATTCAGGTCGAAGGCAAGCGCGTCGAGACGCGGCCGCTTGCGGGCACACGCAGAAGGGGCGCCGATCCGGCTGAAGACATGAGGCTTGAGAAAGAGCTCCTCAGCGATCTCAAGGAGCGAGCTGAGCACGTGATGCTGGTTGACCTCGGGCGCAACGACGTGGGCCGCGTCGCCCGGCCGGGCACGGTGAACGTCGATCGGCTGATGGAGGTCGAACGCTACTCGCACGTGATGCATATCTCCTCGACCGTCAGCGGGCAGCTGCGGGACGGGTGCACGTCGATCGACGCGCTGCGCGCGGCCTTCCCCGCCGGCACCGTCTCCGGCGCGCCGAAGATTCGCGCCATGGAGGTGATCGCCGAGCTGGAGCCGGACCAGCGCGGCGTGTACGCCGGCTCGCTGGGCTACGTGGGATTCGGCGGCAACCTCGACATGGCGATCACTCTCCGCACCGTGGTGGTCGCGGAAGGAATCGCTTACGTGCAGGTTGGCGCTGGCATCGTGGCCGACTCACGTCCCGAGCGCGAGTTCGAGGAGACCGGGGAGAAGGCGGCCCCGATGTTCAAGGCGATCGAGATGGCCGAGGAAATGGCGTGATCGCAGTCGTCGACAACTACGACTCGTTCACCTACAACCTGGTGCAGTACCTGGGCGAGCTGGGCGTGGAGCCGCGTGTGTTCCGCAACGACGAGGTGACCGTGGATGAGCTGGGTGCGTTCGACGGCATCGTCATCTCGCCTGGTCCGGGCACGCCGGATGACGCGGGCGTCTCCACGCAGGCGATCCGAGAGCTGACCGGCAAGGTCGCGATTCTCGGCGTGTGCCTGGGGCATCAGTGCCTCGGCCAGGCGTTCGGCGGCCGGGTGGTACGCAATGAGCCCGCGCACGGCAAGACCTCGTGGATCAGGCACGACAACTCCGGCGTGCTCGCCGGAGTCACCGATCCCTTCGAGGCGACGCGCTACCACTCGCTGATCGTCGCGCGCGACTCCGTACCTGATGAGCTCGTCATCACGGCTTGGACGCCTGACGGCACTGTGATGGGGCTTCGCCATGTCAAGCATCCGACGTACGGCGTGCAGTTTCACCCCGAGTCGGTGCTGACCAAGGAAGGCAAGAAGATCCTTGGCAACTTCATCCGGCGCGCCACGAGGGTCACGGCGTGATTGAGGCCATCGCCAAGTTGGTGCGGTGTGAATCGCTGACCGAGGGCGAGGCGGCGTCAGCCTTCGAGGAGATCATGCGTGGCGACGCGACTCCCGTCCAGATCGCCGGCTTTCTCGTCGCGTTGCGGATGAAGGGCGAGACCGTAGACGAGATCACTGGTTTCGCGAGCACTGCCCGCGCCATCGCGACACCGATCGAGATCGATGGTGCGCTCCTCGACACGTGCGGAACCGGTGGCGACGGGCTGGCGACTTTCAACATATCGACCCTTTCCGCCATCGTGGCGGCGGCTTGCGGGGCGAAGGTCGCCAAGCACGGAAACCGCGCAGCGTCGTCGATGTGCGGCTCCGCTGACGTGCTCGAACAGCTCGGGGTGAAGATCGACCTGGGTCCTGAGGGGGTGGCTCGCTGCATCGACGAGGCCGGTATCGGATTCCTTTTCGCGCCGGTGTTCCATCCATCGTTTCGCTTTGCGGGTGTCCCGCGCCGTGAGCTCGGGCTGCGAACCGTCTTCAACGTGCTTGGACCTTTATGCAACCCCGCAGGCGCGAAGTACCAGGCGCTCGGGGTGGCCGACGCCTCGATGGCCGGCAAGATGGCCGACGTGCTGCTGCGCCTTGGCGTTGAGCGCGCGATCGTCTTCCACGCCGGCGACGGTATGGACGAGCTGTCGGTCAGCTCCCCGTCGGTCGTGATCGAGATCGATGGGACCCGCAAGGAATACGAGCTGGATCCCGCCGAGCTAGGACTCGCGAGGGCTCCTGTCGACACGATGCGAGGAGGCGGGCCGGAGGAGAATGCCCGCATCGCGCGCCAGGTGCTTCAGGGAGAGAAAGGCCCGCGCCGGGACGTGGTGCTCCTGAATGCAGCCGCCGCGCTGCGGGCGGCGGGGCTGGCCGGCAGCTGGAAGGATGGCCTTGGCATCGCCGCAGAGGCGATCGACTCGGGCCGTGCGGGCGACGTGCTCCAGCGGTGGGCGAAAATCTCCCAGGAGTGACCGTCCCTCGTGATGAGGACCTGCTCAGCCGCCTGGTCGTCGAAGCCAGGCAGGACCTTCAGCGCCGCCGCGCGCTGATCGCGCAGGACCTGTTCGAGCGCGCGGTCGCGTCCTACACGCCCAAGGACTTCACGGCCGCCCTGCGCGCAAGGGGCCTGGCGGTCATCGCCGAGATGAAGCAGCGCACGCCCACGATGGGGGTCCTGACCCAGGACTACCGGCCGGCCGACCTGGCACACGCCTACACGGACGGAGGCGCCGCCGCGATCTCGGTACTCACCCACATGGCGGGGTTTGGCGGCCGCCCCGAGCACATCCAGGCGGCGCGAGCCGCCACCAGCCTCCCGATACTGCGGAAGGACTTCGTCACCGACCCCTACGAGATCGCCGAAGCCAGGGCGGCCGGCGCGGACGCGGTGCTCCTGATCGTTTCGGCCCTCGACCGCACGCATCTTGCGGAGCTGCTCGCCGTCGCGCGCAGTCGGGGGATAGCTGCGGTCGTCGAGGTCCATGACGAAGCAGAGACTCACGTTGCGCTGGAGACCGGCGCGCAGCTGATCGGGATCAACCATCGCGACCTGCGCACGTTCGCAGTCGACATTGCCCTGACGGAGCGCTTGCGCAAGCTAATCCCGCCCGCCGTGGTCGTGATAGCTGAAAGCGGAATCCGCACCCCGGCCGACGCGCGCCGGGTGTACGAGGCGGGGGCGGACGCGATCCTGGTCGGAGAGGTGCTGATGCGGGCGGCCGACCCCGCCCAGCAGATAAGGGAGCTGACTCAGTGGTCCGCGTGAAGATCTGCGGCATCTGCGACGCGGCGGGCGCGGCAGCCGCGGTCGAAGCCGGCGCCGACCTGCTTGGCTTCCATTTCTGCACATCGCAGCGTCGCATCACGCCCGAGGAAGCGCAGACGATCATCAACGGCCTTACGCTTCGTCCGACCATCGTTGGGGTTTTCATCGACCAGGACCCAGAAGAGGTCCGGCAGATTGCCGACTTCGCCGGTCTGGACCTCCTGCAGCTGCACGGCTCGGAAATGCCGGGTTACGACGCGGGCAGGCCGGTGATCAAAGTCTTGAAAGTAAGGGACGGCCAGATCCCGGGTGCCGAAGACTGGCCGGATCCGGTGATGCTCGATTCCTGGTCGGCGGACCAGCGCGGCGGCACAGGGCAAACCTGGGACTGGGAGCTGGCCCGTCCACTGCTTTCGACGCGCCAGGTGTTTATCGCCGGTGGACTTGAACCGGGTAACGTGGGCAAGGTCGTGAGCGGTTTCAAGCCCTATGGGGTCGACGTATCAAGCGGTGTCGAGGCGTCAGTACGCGTCAAAGATCACGACAAGGTGCGTGCCTTCGTGCACGCGGTGCGGCTTGCCGAGGCTTTGTCGTGATGGCGCGCCCCACTCCGACCCACCCGGTCGACGGGCGTTTCGGCGCCTACGGCGGGAAGTACGTGCCTGAGACTCTGATGGGCGCCCTGATAGAGCTGGAGGACATGTGGCATGAGGCCAAGGCCGACACGCTGTTCCAGCTGGAGCTTGCCGGTCACCGGCACGCGTTTGTCGGCCGTCCGACCCCGCTTTATGCCGCGACCCGCCTCAGCTCGCATTTCGGCGGCGCACACGTCCACCTCAAGCGCGAGGATCTGTGCCACACCGGTGCGCACAAGCTCAACAACGCCGTCGGCCAGGCGCTGCTGGCCGTCCGAATGGGCAAGAAACGAGTCATCGCGGAGACCGGGGCGGGTCAGCACGGCGTCGCGGCCGCAACCGTCGCCGCGAGGTTCGGCCTCGATTGCACTGTGTACATGGGCACCGAGGACATGCGCCGCCAATCGATGAACGTGCGGCGGATGAAGCTGCTCGGCGCTGAGGTCGTCGAGGTCACGAGCGGGACGAAGACCTTGAAGGATGCAACGTCCGAGGCCATTCGCGACTGGGTGACGAACGTGCAGACCACCCACTACATCATCGGGTCGGTGGTCGGACCCCATCCCTACCCGGAGATGGTCCGCGACCTCCAGCGAGTTATCGGCGACGAGGCTCGCGATCAGTACCTGTCGGTTGACGGCAAGCTGCCCGACGTCGTCGTCGCGTGTGTCGGTGGGGGATCGAACGCGATCGGCATCTTCACCGCTTTCCTGGACGATAAGGAGGTCGCGCTGGTAGGGGTCGAGGCGGCCGGCAAAGGCGTGAAGAGCGGACAGCATGCGGCTTCGCTGGTGGGCGGGCGCCCGGGCGTGCTGCACGGGAGCTACTCATATTTGCTCCAAGACGGTGACGGTCAGGTGCTGCCTACGCACTCGATTTCAGCAGGCCTGGACTACCCAGGCGTGGGACCCGAGCACGCTTTCCTAAACGACACGAAGCGCGTCGAGTACGTCGCGGTGACGGACAAAGATGCACTCGCCGCGTTCAAGCTCTGTACGCGCCTGGAGGGCATCATGCCGGCGCTCGAACCAGCGCACGCGATTCACTATGCGGGCGTCTTGGCTCGCGAGATGGGTCCGGGCGGGCGGATCCTGGTCTGCCTGTCAGGCCGCGGCGACAAGGACATGGACTCGGTCGATGGTGGCTGAGAGAACCAGGCTGGAGGATGCGCTACGTGCCAAAGGCGACCTGAAGCTGGTCGCCTACATGATGGCCGGCCATCCGAACAAGAAGAGATCGATCGAGGTGGGGAAGAGGCTCGCCGGCTCAGGTATTGCCGCGCTCGAGATAGGAATCCCGTTCTCGGACCCGCTCGCCGACGGCCCTGTGATCCAGCGCGCCGGTCAGGTGGCGCTCGAGCATGGAATGAACGTCACGGCGGCGCTCGAAGTCGCGAGCTCGATCGCGACTGAGGGCGTACCCGTCGTCCTGATGACCTACATCAACCCGATCCTGGCGCACGACCCCAGGCGCTTCGCCGCGGAGGCGGCGCAGGCCGGTGTGACCGGCGTGATCGTTCCGGATCTACCGGTCGAAGAATCAGAGCCGGTGGCGGGCTGGCTGCGATCGGCATCGCTCGACACAGTTTTCATGGTCGCCCCGACCACGGCAGAGGATCGGATGGCGACGATCTGCGAGCACTCGAGTGGATTCGTCTACTGCGTGACCGTTACGGGTATCACCGGGGCAAGGAAGGAATTGCCTGCGGGAATGAAAGAGCTGTTCGAGCAGGTTCGACGACATACGCAACTGCCGATCGCGGCCGGCTTTGGGATCTCGCGGCCGGAGCATATGAAGGCATTGCGCGGAACGGCAGACGCCGCGGTGGTCGGCAGCGCGATCGTGAATGAGATCGACCAAGGCCGAGACCCGGTCGCATTGGTCAAGGAGTTGTTGAAGGGTTGCCGGTAAGAGGTATCAGAGGGGCGACGACTGCGGAGGCGAATACGGCCGAAGCCATCACGGAGGCGACAGAGGAGCTGCTGCGCGAGCTGGTGCACCTCAACGACCTCGACCCCGCCGAGATCTGCTTCGCGTACTTCACGACCACTCTCGACCTGACGGCGGAGTTTCCCGCTTTCGCCGCTCGCAAGCTCGGATGGCTGGACGTGCCGCTTTTGTGCGGCCACGACATGAAGGTGGAGCTGCCGAACCCCCGGGGCGTGCCGATGTGCGTGCGCGTCCTGCTCCTGTACAACACTCCGAGCCCGCAGTCGTCGATGCGCTTCAGCTACCTCCGCGGGGCGCAGGCGATCAAGGCCGACCTGGACTATCTGAGAGGATCACTCACAACGTGATCATCGTCATGTCGCACGGCGCCACTCAGGCCGAGGTCGAGGCCGTGGTCGAGCGCGTCCACGAGATCGGGCTCAAGACCGAGCTGTCTCGCGGCGAGGAGCGGACCCTGGTCGGCGTGATCGGCGGGAACGCCTACGCATACAAGGAAGCCTTCTCGCACCTCGGCGGCATTCACGAGATCATCCCCATCACCAAACCCTTCAAGCTGGCCAGCCGCGAGTTCCGTCCCGTCAACACGGTGGTAGACGTGGGCGGCGTGAAGATCGGCGGCGACGAGGTCGTGATGATGGCCGGCCCATGCTCCGTGGAGGGAGAGGAGATGCTTCTCGAGACGGCCCGCCACGTTGCGCAGCAGGGCGCGCGCGTGCTCCGAGGCGGGGCCTTCAAGCCGCGGACGTCGCCCTACTCGTTCCAGGGTCTTGGCGAGGCCGCGCTCAAGATGATGGCGACCGCGCGCGCCGAGACTGGGCTCAAGGTTGTGACCGAAGTCGTGTCTCCGAGCGACGTCGAGCTCGTCGCGCGTTACGCGGACATCCTCCAGCTCGGGACTCGGAACATGCAGAACTACGCGCTCCTCCAGGAGGCGGGACGGTCCGGCAAGCCGGTGCTCCTCAAGCGCGGAATGTCGTCGACCATCGAGGAGTGGCTGCTCGCCGCCGAATACATCCTGTCGCAGGGCAACCGCGACGTGATTCTCTGCGAGCGAGGCATCCGCACCTTCGAGACGGCGACGCGCTTCACCCTCGACCTCAACGCCATCCCGCTGGCCCGCGAGCTGTCGCACCTTCCGGTGATCGTCGACCCTTCGCAGGCGACGGGTCGCTGGTCACTCGTGCGCCCGATGTCGCTCGCAGCCGTGGCGGCGGGCGCTCACGGCCTGATCGTGGAGGTTCATCCGACGCCCAACCAGGCCCTGTCGGACGGCGCCCAGTCGCTCGACTTCGAGGCCTTCGATCGACTGATGGCCGACCTGCGGCGCATGTTGGGTGCGATGGCCAAACAATTGGCCTGAAGGGTCGCCAATGACCACAGTCGCAGTGGTAGGGCTTGGACTCATGGGCTCGTCCTTCGCCCTGGCGCTCAAGCAGGCGCGGCCGGCGACTGTGATCGTCGGCAGCGATGCCGATTCGACAACGCTGCGCAAGGCGCTCGACCGTGGCGTCGTCGATAGCGCGAGCGCTGACACGAGCGTCGCCGACATCGCCGACGTCGTCGTCATCGGTGCACCGATCCGCTCCTTACGCGACATCTTTGCGCAGCTGGCCGGCAGGACCAGCGGGAAGGTCGTGACCGACATGGCGAGCACCAAGGCGAGCGTTATGGAGTGGGCGTCGGCGGCGGGCATCGATCTCGTCGGCGGCCATCCGATGTGTGGAAAGGAGACGTCGGGTATCGACACAGCCGATGCGGGATTGTTCAAAGGTGCGCCGTGGGTGCTGACGAGACCAGACCCTGTCCTCAGCGATCTCATCGAGGCGGTGGGCGCGCATCCGATCGTGATGGATGCGGAAACGCACGACCGCCTGGTCGCCGGTGTCAGCCACGCAGCGTTTCTCCTCTCGGTCGGCTACGTCCTCGCGGTCTCGCGGCGGTCCGACTGGCCGCAGGCCTCGAAGCTTGCGGCTGGGGGTTTTCGAGACATGAGCCGGCTCGCAGCTGGGGACCCGCAGCTATACACGGGGGTGACGCGCACCAACCGCGCCAACCTCATAGAGCAGCTGGACGCCATCGCCGCTGAGCTGGCGCGCCTGCGACGCCACCTGGAAGCTGACGATGCGCGCTTGGTGGAGCTGTTCGAGGAGGCTCAAGCCGTCCGCGAGCGCTGGGCTCGCAAGTGATCGCAACCGTTAGAAATGCACGGCGCCTCGAGGGCGTCGTTGCGCTTCCAGGCGACAAGTCGATATCGCACCGCGCGCTCATCTTGGGTTCCGTCGCATCCGGTCGCAGCCGCCTGAGCGGGCTCTCGCCGGGGGCGGACGTGCAGTCGACGATCCGGTGCTTGGGGGAGCTCGGGGCTGCCTTCGATGGATCGACGCTCGAGGGATACGGCCTGCGCGGGCTGCGGCGGGCGGGCCCGCTGGACTGCGGCAACTCCGGGACCACGATGCGGCTGCTCGCCGGCCTGCTGGCGGCGCAGGACTTCAAGAGCGAGCTGATCGGCGACGAATCTCTAGCGCGGCGCCCGATGGACCGCGTCGTCGGGCCGCTGGGCGAGATGGGCGCGTGGACGAGCTGGCCGCCTTTGCGCGTTGGAGGCAAGACCCCGCTTCACGGCATCAGCTATACGATGCCGGTGCCCAGCGCGCAGGTGAAGTCCGCCGTCCTCCTCGCGGGGCTCTACGCGGACGGATCCACTTCGGTGATCGAGCCGGTCAAGACCCGGGACCACACCGAGCTGATGCTCAGCTCGATGGGCGCGCCCATCCTGGTGGAGGGGCTGAAGGTGCAGATTGGGCCCACAAACCGGCTCGAGCCGCTCGACATCGACGTCCCTGGCGACATCAGCGCCGCTGCTTTCTGGCTCGTTGCCGGTGGCCTGGTCCCCGGGTCGCGCGTCCGGATTCCAGGTGTAGGGATCAACCCGACTCGGACCGCATTTGTCGAGCTGCTTCGTGCCACCGGGTTCAAAGTCCGGGAAGCCAACCGGCGCTACGTTGGCGGCGAGCTCGTCGCCGACCTGGAGGTGACCTCGGCTTTCAGCTTGCGGCCGATTCGGATCGGCGGAGACACGGCGGCCAAGATGATCGATGAGCTTCCTGTGCTGGCTGTGGCTGCCACACAGATGCCGGGCCAGAGCGTGATTACGGGCGCAGCCGAGCTGCGTGTCAAGGAGTCAAATCGCATCGTGGCGATGGAGGAAGGCCTGGCCGCGATGGGCGCGGACATCACGGCGGTCGACGATGGATGGGTGATCAACGGCCCGCGCACGCTCGAAGCCGCGCGCGTGAGCGCGCAGGGCGACCACCGCGTCGCGATGGCCCTCGCGGTGGCCGCGTTGATCGCCGACGGCCGAACGGAGATCGACGGGGCTGAATGCGTGGAGATCTCATACCCGGATTTCTTCGACCACCTGGAATACCTTTGCTGAAGGTCCGCAGCGAGATCGACATCGAGTGTGTGGCGCTGGAGCTCTACGAGCTCGAGGTCACGGCGCCGCGTGACGACTTCGAGCTCGAGGTCGCCCGGACGATGCAGGTTGCCAAGTCGGGTGAGACCGGCGCGGTCGCGCGAGCTCGCGAGCTGTATCGACGCTTCGGCCTCGACCCGACCCGAGTGCGGCCATCATCCGAAGCGCTCATGAGGCGCTTGAAGAAAGGCGAGCCGCTGCCTCGCGTGAACTCCCTCGTTGATGTCGCCAATGCCCTGTCGGTGCAGCTGCAGGTGCCGGTCGGGCTGTACGACCTGGACAAGGTGAAGGGCGACGAGCTCGTGATCCGGCTCGGCGCTGAAGGCGAGGGATACACAGGGATCCGGAAAGAGCATGTAAACGTGGCGGGCCGCATCTGCGTCGCCGACGCCGAAGGACCTTGCGGCAATCCAAGCGCCGATTCGGCGAGGACCATGATCACAACGGACACCGAGCGCGCCGCTTGGGTCTACTTCCTGCCTGTTCGGGACGACGACATCGATCGCACCGCAGAGCTGGTCGCGGTGTTCGGCCGTGGCTTGATCCGTATGGTTTAGTGTCCCCGTTGACTTCAACCGAGCAGGTGCTGTGCGTGAAGCGCGAGGAGATCTTTCCCGACGGCGCCTGGCATGGCTTCGTGAGCAAGGACCTCGACCGCCACCAGGCCGTGATCCGCGAACACCATCTTTTCATGGCGCGCGCGGCCGTGGAGAATGACCCGACGTACCAGCAGATCATCCCTTACGTCGTGTTCCGGCACGACGGGCGCTACTTCCTCACGCACCGGCTGAGGGCTTCCTCGGAAAGACGGCTGCGCAAGCAGTACTCACTGGGCATCGGCGGTCACATCAACCCGGGCGACCTGGGGGCGGGTGATCCGATCCTGGACGGGCTGAAGCGCGAGTGGAGTGAGGAGGTCGTCTACGACGGCCGCTTCGAGGCGCAGCTGCTCGGGTTGTTGAACGACGATTCCTCGCCCGTTTCCAAAGTGCATCTCGGGGTGGTTTTCCTGGTCGACGGCGACAGTCCCAACATCGCGATCCGGGAGACCGAAAAGCTCGCTGGTGAGCTGCTGACGCTGGAGGAGATGCGAATCTACTACCTGGGCATGGAGTCGTGGTCGCAGATGGTGTACGACCGGCTCAGCCAAGGAGCTGAGTCCTGAAATACGTCGAGGCCGGAGGCGTCCGCGTGTCTGCGATAGGGCTGGGCACGTGGCAGTTCGGTTCGCGCGAGTGGGGTTACGGCCCCGAGTACGATCGGAATGAGGCGACCACCATCGTCCGGCGGGCTCTCGAGCTGGGCGTCAACCTGATTGACACGGCCGAGGTCTATGGGCTTGGGCGCTCAGAACGCATCGTCGGCGAGGCGATCCGGGGCCGTCGCGAAGAGGTCTTTCTCGCTACCAAGATCTGGCCGCTCGGCCTTCCGTTCGTGGTCGGCTGGCGGGCTCGGGCAAGCGCGCGCCGGCTCGGGGTTGACCGCATCGACCTGTACCAGCAGCACTGGCCCAGCCCGCTGTTTCCGCCTCGCGCCACGATGCGACGCATGAGACGCCTCGTTGAGGAAGGCCTCGTTGGACATGTCGGTGTCAGCAATCACACGCTGCGGGCCTGGCAGGCGTGCGAGGAGGCGCTGGGCCTACCGCTGCTCTCCAACCAGGTCCTCTTCAGCCTGGCTCATCGCGACCCGGAACGAGATCTGGTGCCGTGGGCCCAGCAAAAGGGCCGGATCGTCATCGCCTACAGCCCGCTCGGCCAGGGAGCGCTGTCGGGCAAGTACCAGGACTCCGCGCCGAAGAACTTCCGGCGAGTGAGACGAAACTTCACTGCCGAAGGACGAGCTCGCCTCGCGCCGCTGATCGCCGCGCTGCGCGAAATCGGTCGCCGGGACAACGCAACTGCGGCGCAGGTCGCACTGGCGTGGCTGATCCGCAAGCCCAACGTGGTCGCGATCCCAGGGGCGTCGAGCGTGCACCAGCTGGAGGAGAACGTAGCAGCAGCCGACATCGAGCTGTCCGACGGCGATGCATCGCGGCTGGATAGCCTTAGCGCATGAAGCTGGAAGGCGTCGAGCTGCGCCGGATCCGCCTGTCGCTCGTAGCGCCGTTCGAAACGTCGTTCGGCGTGCAGACCGAGCGCGACGTGCTGCTCGTGAAGGCGATCACGTCCGTCGGCGAGGGCTGGGGCGAGTGCGTGGCCGGCGAGGAGCCAACATACTCATCCGAGTACGTCGCCGGCGCGCAGCACGTCCTGATCCATCACCTGCTGCCCCGGCTGCTCGGCCAGGCGCAAGTCGATGCTGAGGACGTGGGCCGCTTGTTGGGGGCGGTGCACGGACATCACATGGCGAAGGCCGCGCTCGAGATGGCGGTCCTCGACGCGCAGCTTCGCACGCGAGGCGAATCTTTCGCGAAGTACTTCGGCGCGGTTCGGCCCGCCGTGGACTGCGGTGTCTCCGTCGGCATCCACAAATCGATCTCGGAGCTCCTCGAAACCGTTGGCGACTACCTCGAGCAGGGCTACCGGCGGATCAAGCTCAAGATCAAGCCGGGCTGGGACGTCGAGCCGGTCCGCGCAGTGCGCGAGCGTTTCGGTGATGTTCCGCTGCAGGTCGACGCCAACACGGCGTACTCGCTGTCAGACGCCGCTCACCTTGCCGAGCTGGACGAGTTCAGCCTCCTCCTCATCGAGCAGCCCCTTCCGGAGGAGCAGGTGCTCGCGCACGCTGAGCTCGCCAGGTCCGTTCGCACGCCGATCTGCCTCGACGAGTCGATCACCTCGGCGCAGATGGCCGAGGACGCAATCAAGTTGGGAGCGTGCCGGATCATCAACATCAAGCCGGGTCGTGTCGGCGGTTACCTGGAGGCGCGGAGGATCCATGATCTGTGCGCGGCGCAGGGCGTGCCCGTCTGGATGGGCGGGATGCTTGAGACGGGGATCGGTCGTGCCGGCAACGTCGCCATGGCGGCGATGCCGAACTTCACCCTACCTGGCGACACCTCGGCATCTGACCGCTACTACCACCGAGACATCACCCAGCCTTTTGTCCTGCACGACGGCCGGCTGAACGTGCCGAGCGGGCCGGGGCTCGGTGTCGACGTCGACCTCGACTTTCTCGAATCGATCACGCACTGGAAGCAGACTGTCGGCGACGCCAAGCTAAGTCACGCGGCTTCGTAAGCGGGGCTGCGGCTGACTCGCCAGCAGGTCGGTCATCGGGGTGGCCTGCGCTGCCTGGCCAAGCCGGGCGACCCCGAGGCGGTCCTCGATGGTCGCGAGCAGCGAGTAGTGGTCGTATGGCCGCGCGCTCTGGTGCGCAAGGGGATCTGGACGGATCACGAGCGTCAACACTGAGTTGGCACTGTCCTCTCCCTCGTCCCACGTGATGATGAGCAGTCCGTTGTCCTTCCAGGCGTTGGACGCAAGGATCGTTGGCACTGTTTGGGAGAGCCATCCATCGGCGACCGCGCTCGAGCAGTCGTGTCCGTCGTGGCACAGGTCTGGGGTGATCCAGGCAAACAGCGGTGCACTCGTGGAGATGTCGGTTGCGAACTGGCTGAACGGAACGACCTGCGGCGGGCATGCGCTTCCGTAGTACGCGAACGGGTTGTGCTTCAAGGCGTACGGGTAGGGGCTGTGAAAGCAGCCGTTGGTCATGCCCTCCATGTAGGCGCGCCACTCGATTCCTGAACTGGTCAGCTGCGCGCCGAGACCGCCGGCGGGCAGCGCGTGGAACCCGTCATCGGCGATGCCCCAGGTGCTGCCTGATGTCAGCGCGAGGTAGTTGGGCAGGCTCGGGTGCGAGACGCCGTGATAGTCCGTGGCGACTCCGTACTGGGCGGCCAGCTGGGAAACGTATTTGCTGGCGATCGCTTGGCCGTAGCTGCGGTTTTCCATCACGATCACGAAGACGTGTGATGGCGCCGTGACCGGCGACGGCTGCGGGGTCGGGCTGGTCTCGACCGGGCTCGGGCTCACGCCGGCTGCCGGGCTGGATTTAGCCGGCGCTTGCGCGACGCCCCGGGGTGCGCAGGCGGCCAGCAAGCATGCGGACATCACGAGGGCGACTGTTCGCATCTCCTGGGAGCCTACGATCCGAACCTAAGAGGATGCTGAAAGGCGGCCCGTGGGAACTCGAGATCGCACCCGAGCGCGGTGGGCGCATCACGTCGCTGAGGTTGGGCGGCGAGGAGCTTTTGGAGCAGGGCATCGGTATCGACAACCCGAGCGCTGATGGGTTCGTCGAAGGCGGCGCGCAGGGATGGGACGAGATGGTTCCGAACGTGGACGCGACCGATTCGCTCCCTGATCACGGAGAGGCGTGGCGGATGCCATGGACGGTGGTTGAGGAGGCCGACGCGTGGGTGTTGATGCGGTGCGCCGGGCGTGTGGTGCCGTGGGAGCTGGAGCGGCGCATTGAGTTGAGCGGCGGCGGCGTTCGCGTTTCGTATGTCTATACAAATCGCGGCACTGACCCTCAGTACGCGTACTGGTGCGCGCATCCCTTGTTTCGATTCGAGGGTGGGATGGGGATCGGGATGCCGGGCGGGGAGAACCTGTCGCGGCTCGCGCCTGGCACCAGCACGAAGGTGTTTCTGCCCAAGGGCTCGGTCGACCGGGTCAGGCTGGGATGGAAGTCCGGCGCTGCGATCGAGCAGGCGTGGGATGCGAGCTTGACTCCGTATGTCGGAGTGTGGGTGTGCAATGGGGACCTGGGCGGGTATCGGCAGATAGCGGTCGAGCCGGCGACGGGTGGGAATGACCGGCCGGACCCGGGGGCCTCGCCGCCGGTGTTGGCGCCGGGAGCGGAGTTGAGATGGTGGTTGGAAATTCGGGAGGGTAGATGACTGGGAAGAGTGAGTTTGGGTGGGGTTGGGGAGGTAGAGATGCGGGCCTGGGAGGCGGCTGCTGCGCATTTTTACAGGCCCAATTTATTGACAAGCGAACGTCTGTTTGGTAACCTATTTCTATGCTCGCGACGCAAGACGTCTGGCCCTCAAGCACCGCTCAGCTGAGCAACGACGAGCGGCGCGAGCGTCTCCAGAACAAGACTCGCCTCATCGACCTGCAACTGCTTTCGGTGGCCCGTGAAGCGGCCGAGTTT
>CATPBO010000197.1 GCA_955652835.1 Candidatus Dormiibacterota bacterium | reverse complement strand
GATGCCGGCGATCACGAAGCTCAGGATGCCCGTGACCATCTACATGATCCCGATCAGCTTGTGGTCGGTTGTCGTCAGCCACAGGTTGATCGGCTTGAAGAATGTGTCGTCGTAGGACTTCGGGCGGGGCAGAACAGTCGTGGCTGCCATCTGGTTCTTATCCTACCTAGCTTGGGGAGGGTGAGGCGTGCGCGGCCGCCAGCTGCGTCCGGACCCATTGGTCGTAGTCGGACTGGTCCATCGCCTGCACGATGATCTGCATGGTGCTGTGTCCGGCGCCGCACAGCTCGGCGCACTCTCCCCGCCACGTGCCCACCTGGGTGATCTTCAGCCACGAAAAATTGTCGTACCCGGGTACGGCGTCGGTCTTCCCCGAGATGGCCGGCACCCACCAGGAGTGGATTACGTCCGTACCCTGGAACTGCAGCTTCACCAGAGTGTTGACGGGCACGACGAAAGGCGTCACGTCGCCGGCCAGCGTGCCCTCCTGGTGCACGACGACGCCGTTGTCATAGGTGTAAGTCCACCCGAACTGGTGCCCGCTCACGACGACCCTCATCTGCTGGTTGTTGATCGGCTGGAAGTCCTTCTGGAGCTCGACGAAGCTGTAGGCGGCAATCGCCAACACCACCGCGAGCGGGGCGAGCGTCCAGGCGACCTCCAGCCCGGTGTGGCCGTGGATCTGCGGCGGGACATAACCCACCGGCTGTCGCGAGCGTCGATAGCGCAAGACGACCCACAGCAGCGCCACTTCGACGCCGATGAAGATGACGATCGCCGGGATGGAGATCCCGATGTAGGTGTTGTAGATGTCTTGCCCGTTGGGCGAGACGGGCGTTGGGAAGATGGGGGAGATGCCGCCCAGGCCTTCGCAAGAGCTGAGCAGGAAGGCGGCCGCCACCAGGCCAAGCGCTGTGATTGGCGCGCGAGCGCGTGCTCCCACGGCGGTCAGTATATCGGTGCCGGGAACGGGGGCCCGGGAGCTCGGTCCTGGGCTGAGATAGAATCCGGAATCGACTGTGGCGGCAGCGAACAAGCCTCGATACGTCGACCTGTCCAACCCTTCCCTGACCGTCGATTGCCCGCGATGCGGCTTGAAGACGGCCCGTTTCCTCGACCACTGCCGCAACTGTGGTTACAAGCTGTGGCCGTCGA
The DNA here is from genome assembly GCA_955652835.1 of Candidatus Dormiibacterota bacterium. Classification (GTDB taxonomy): domain Bacteria; phylum Chloroflexota; class Dormibacteria; order Dormibacterales; family Dormibacteraceae; genus Palsa-870. Next base: position 5,437 of record CATPBO010000197.1, on the reverse strand, counting down.
GCGAGATGGCCTCGGCCGCGTTCAAGGCGTGGCAGGCGGCCGACCCCGCAACACGGTCGGAGGTTTCTCGATACGACATGGAGTACCCGGCCCACATCGAGCTCGTCATCGACTACGAGGCTCGCGCGCATCAGCTTGGCATTCACCTGTCTCCCAACAGCAACTGGCCGTTCGTCATCTGCTTCGGCGGGTTGTTCCTGGCCATGGCGGCGATCCCGTTCCCGGCGACCGTACGCATCGTGCTGGCTGTGATCGGCGCGGTGATCTTCCTCTGGGGGATCGTCGGTTGGGTCGTGATCGACGACACCAAGATGTACCCCGGTGACAGCTCGGAACCCCAAGGCGAGGTCCACCACTGATGGCTGTCGCGACGATGCGCCCCGAGGTCCAACCGCAGTACCCCGTGATCAAGCCCGGGATGATGGGCATGTACATCTTCCTCGCCTCCGAGGTGATGTTCTTCGGGAGCCTCTTCGCGGTGTACTTCTACCTCTACGGCTCGCACCTGGTCTGGCCGCCCCCGGCCCCCAAGGGCGTCAGCGACTTCTACGTCAGCTGGTACCCGATCCCGCTGGTCAACACGATCGTGCTGCTCTCCAGCGGTGTCACCTGCCACTTCGCTCTGGAAGCCATCAGGCACGACAACCGCCGCAGATTTTTCATGCTGCAGATCGCAACGATCGTCCTCGGGTTCGGATTCGAGATCGGCCAGCTGATCGAATTCATCGCCGCCTTCGGGCGAGGCCTGGACCTCAGGGCCAATACGTTCGCGAGCGCGTTCTTCACCATGACCGGGTTCCACGGGGCCCACGTGCTCGGGGGATTGATCCTGCTCGTCCTGATCCTGTACCGAGCGTCCAGGGGTCAGTTCTCGTCACAGCACCATGTCGGTGTGGCGGCGGTGACGCTGTACTGGCACTTCGTCGACGTGGTCTGGATCTTCCTGTTCGGAATCCTTTATCTCGGGGTCACGGCTTTTCGGTGAAGACGCTGACTGTGGCCGTCGCGGTGATCGCCCTCCTTGCCGGATGCGGCGGCAGCGGCACGTCCCAGCCGGCAGGGTCGATCAAGGTGACGATGACCGAGTACAAGTTCGATCCGCCGACCATCAGCGCCCCCAACGGCAAGCTTGTGTTCTACCTCGTCAATGCGGGCAGCACGTCGCACGACCTGATCATTCGCGACAGCTCCAACAACCGAGTGAGCGGCAGCGAGCTGGTCTCTGCCGGTGACTCCATCGTCTTCAACGTGGACAGCATCCCGGCCGGCACGTACACCTACATTTGCGACCAGCCGGGGCATGAAGCCTCGGGCATGAAAGGGACGCTGACGATCTCCTAGCAGTCCTCGCTTTCGCTATTTGGTCGGACTGGGGGACGGCGACGGGCTGGGCGAGGGTGATGGGCTGGGTCCGGGCGCGACGCTGAGCAGCTCAACGTCGAAGATCAGAGTCGCGTTGGGTGGAATGATCACGGTCCCGGTGGTTTGATCGGTCTGGCCCGTCGTGCCATAAGCGAGCGCCGGCGGGATGATCAGCTTGCGTTTCCCGCCGACCTTCATGCCCGGGATCCCTTCGTCCCAACCCGGGATGACCTGGCTGCGGCCAATCTGCAACGTGAAAGGTGTGCGACCGGGCTGCCGGCTGGTGTCGAACCGCTTCCCTGTGGAGAGCCAACCTGTGTACTGCACGGCGATGTTCATGCCGCTCTGGGCCACGGCGCCGGTGCCAACTGTGAGGTCGATGTACTTGAGACCGTCGGGGTATGTGACGGGCGTCAGGCCGGCGCCTGCGTTGAAGTCATCGGTCCCAGGCGACGGACTCGGCGCAGCCGTGGGGCCGGGGCTTTCGTTGGCGATCGGCCCGGCGCTGGCGTAGGGATCGGGATAGCCGCACGCCGCCACCACCAGGGCGGTCAGCGGAATGAGGGCTAGAAGCAGCCTCCTCACGAGGCCGTGATGTCGATCGCGGTCATCTTGTCGCCGATCTGGATCTTGTCGACGACATCCATTCCGGAGCTGATCTGGCCGAAGTGGTTGTACACCCCGCTGGTCTCGAGAAACGGCGCATCGCCGACCGTGATGAAGAACTGAGAACCGCTCACGCCGGCGGGGCTTGACGCCATCCCGATGGTGCCGCGCGGCCATTTCGACGGGTTGTTCTCGTTGGGCAGCTTGTACGCGGGGCCGCCGGTCCCGTTGCCGAGCGGGTCGCCCCCCTGGACGACGAAGCCGGGCACGACGCGATGGAAGGTGAGGCCGTCATAGAAGTGGTTTTGCGACAGGTAGACGAAGTTGTTGACCGTCTGAGGCGCGATCTTGGAGTCGACGAACGAGATGACGAAGTCGCCCCGCGAGGTGTGCACGGTGGCGGAGTACTTCTTGCTCGGGTCGATCACAGTGGGCGGGGGCGTGCTTCGTTGTTCCATACAGGTGACGATCTCATTGTCGCAGCCCGAGGCGAACGAGGTCGCCGCGGGAGCGCCAGAGCCTGGATCGCCGCAGGCGGCCGCAACCAGCAGCAGCGCTATCGCAAGTCCTCGCTTCACCGTCGAGACATTACGGGATCGAGCGAATCAACTCGCTCTGGAAAGCTGCGTCAGCGGGCCGGTTCGCGTGCGCCCGCCGCGATCAGCGCGGCCAGCACCAGGGCCAGCCCGGCGACGACGATGAGCGCGGCCGGTACCCCTGCCGTGGCCGCGACGCCGCCTCCGATCAGCGGTCCGATGAAGAACCCGAGTGCCACGGAGCTGGCGTTGGCCCCGAAGACGGTGCTCTGCGCCTCGGGCGGGGTCTCCAGCCCGATCATGCTCGCCGTCGCAGGTATGACCACTCCACTGAACAAACCGTTCAGCGCCACACCTGCGACGACCACCGACGCCCACGGTGCGACCGCGACCAGCGAAACGGCCACCGCGACCATCACCGCGGCAATGGCTGTCGTCCGCACGTAGCCGAGCCGCCGCGTCACCGTGGTGTAGAAGACGGCCGCACCGCTGCTCGCCACGCCGGCCAGGCCGAACGCGACACCGGTGACCGCCGCCACCCCGCTGGTGACCATTTCCAGCAGGCGCAGCACCACGAGCTGCTGGGTGGCGGAGTTGCACACGTTGATCAGCCCCTGGGCCCCGATGAGCACGCTGAGCGCGCGGACTGCACCGGGCCGCTGCTGAATGAGCGCGAGCGTTCCCAGCTGCGAGCCCTCGCGCCGCCGGCGCGGACCCTCGCGCACGATGAGGAGCACGGGGATCGTGGCGAGAAGCAGCAGGATGCCTCCACCCAGGAAAACCAGGCGCAAACCGAACGCCGCGCCGGCCAGGCCGCCCACGACAGGGCCGATTGCGCCGCCGAGCGCTACGGCCGACGTGACGACCCCGAGCGCCCATCCAACCCGGTTGCGGGGAGTCTCGGCCGCCACCAGCGCCGTCGCCGCCGCCACCGTGCCGCTCGTCGCGCCCTGAAGGAACCGCAGAACCAGGAGCTCGGTTGGTGTCTGTGCGAAATAGATCAAGCCGACGGTGAGCGCGCCGCCCACCATCGACCGGATCAGCATGGGCTTGCGCCCGTACCGGTCTCCCAGCACGCCCCAGATCGGGCTTGCGATCGCCATCGACAGCCCGGACACGCTGGCTATCGCCGCCGTCCACAGGTCGAGGTCCCGGCCCTGGTGGACGCCCAGGTCGTGCGAGATGAAGATCGAGAGGAATGGAAACGCGAAGCTGAACCCGAAGATGGCCATGAACTCGGCGAACCAAAGCGCCGCCAGATTGCGTTGCCAGTCGATTCCCCCGGGGCCGAGTGGAGGACTGGTGGCGGTTGGATCAGCGCTCAGTTTTCGTGCTCAGCAGCTCGACGATGCGGTCGGGCGTGATTGGTAGACGATCGACGACGGCATTCGGATTGCGCAGTAAAAGCGCGTCCTCGACCGCATTTGAGATCGCTGCCGGGACCGGGACCGTCCCGCTCTCGCCTGCGCCTTTGAAACCCTCGGGATTCGCATCCGTCGGCGTTTCGATGTGGACGAGCTCGGGCGTAGTCACCACCTCACCGGCGGTGACGATCGTGTAGTCGAGGAAGCTGGCGGTGCGGTACGAGCCGTCGGCGTCATAAATGGCGGCCTCATAGAGCGCATACCCGAGGCCGTGCGCGTAGCCGCCGTGCAGCTGGCCTTCGAGCGTAAGTGGATTGATGGCCTTGCCGGTGTCATGCGCGATCACGTACTTGAGCACCTCGACGTGGCCTGTCTCCGGGTCGACCGCGACCACGGCCGCGTGGCACCCGCTGGAAAATGCGAGCGGCCGCTTCGGATCGAAGCTCTCGAAAACCTCGAGGCCCTCACCCGGAATAACCTCGGTCGCCGGTACCTGCCTTGCCGGCGTGCCCCGCACGCTGATCATGCCTTCGTCCAACACGAGATCCTGCACATCCGCCTCCAGCACCTCTCCAGCCTGCTCGAGCAGGCGCCTTCGCATCGCGCTCGCGGCCTGCGCCGTCGCGTTGCCGACCTGCACGGCGCTGCGGCTGCCCGCGGTCAATAAGGCAAATGGAACATGCCGCGTGTCAGCAGCAGTCACCCGAATCTTCTCGAACGGCCAGCCGAGTCTTTCTGCAGCGACCAGCGCCACCATCGTCTCGTGCCCCTGCCCTTGCGGAGTCGAGCCCACGTACACGTGGGCGATGCCGTCCTTGGTGACGTGTATCTTCGCTGGCTCGCCGCGACCGAAACCGGTTGATTCGACGCAGCACGCCACTCCCACGCCGACCAGCCGGCCGTCCGCCTGGCCGCTGCTTGCCGGATTGCTGCCCAGCTTTTCGAGCGCCATCTCCAGAAGGCGTGGGTAGTTTCCGCTGTCATATACGAGTCCGCTGCGGCCGGCGGGAAAGCCGGTCGTGTAAGGGATCTGATCCGGCTGGATGAAGTTGCGGCGTCGAAGCTCGGCCGGTTCCAGCTTGAGCTCCCGCGCAAGCCGGTCCAGGACTCGCTCCATCCCGTAGTTGCCGAGCGGCCGCCCACCACCCCGGATGAATCCGGTGGGCACGGCGTTCGTGTAAACAAGCTGGTGCTCCACCTCCATCGCCGGCAGCACGTAGGCGGACATCAGGTGGGCCACGATGATGCCGGGCTGGCCGGTGCCCGACCCGGCGTAGGCGCCGATGTCGTGGATCAGCCTGCCCCGCAACCCGCGCAGCTTGCCGTTTCGGTCCGATGCCAGCTCCAGCTCGATTACTGTCCCGTGTCCCTGGGCGGTCGTTGCGCTGTCCTCGCTGCGCGAAGCGACCCAGCGCACCGGCCGTTTCAAGCGCCAGGCAGCAAGCGCGGTTAGGACCTCCTCTGGAAAGACGTTGCCCTTTGCCCCAAATCCACCGCCAACGTCTTCCGCGAGCACCCGAACCTTCTCCGCCTCGATGCCCAGAGTCGATGCTATCGCTGCTCTCACTG
>CATPBO010000196.1 GCA_955652835.1 Candidatus Dormiibacterota bacterium | reverse complement strand
TGCGGCGGACGCGATTCGCCGAACGATCAGACGCTCCACCAGGACGTTGTCAACAACGCCAACGGCGCTGAGGTGACGTTCGACGCGACAGTCGTGAACGACCCGGTGGAGTCCGGCGGGCACGAACGCTTCCAGGTCAAGGCAACCACTGGCGAGGTGCTCGAGGTCGATCACAACACCAGCCTCGCGTCACCTGTCCCCATTCATGCGGGAGACAAGCTCGTAATTCATGGGCGGCTGTACATCGACCCGGGACCACGGATCGGGGTGCACTGCACTCACGCTGCCACCTCGAGCGGCTGTCCCGACCCCGGCTGGATCATGTTCGGGCAGGACTACTACGAATAAGAATGAGAAAAACCCCGGATGGTTCTCATCGCGCGTACGGTTCCGCCGCAGGCTTCCGGTCTAGGGCCGAACCTTCGGCGCCTTGCACGTTTCGCCTCAGGCCTTAGGTTTTCGCGACACCATCCAGGTGGTAGCCTGCGCCACCGGGCGGATCACGATCTCGTCGATGTCGACGTGTGGAGGTCGCGTGACGGCGAAGACGACGCAGTCCGCGACGTCTTCTGCGGAAAGAGGTTTCAATCCCTCGTAAACGGCCCTGGCCGCCTTGCGATCGCCGTGGAACCGCACGACGCTGAACTCGGTCTCGACCAGCCCAGGGTCGATCTCCGTCACGCGGATCGGTTCGCCGTTCAGCTCGAGCCGCAGCGTGCGGGTGATCGCCCGCACAGCGTGCTTGGCCGCCGTGTAGCCCGCTCCACCTTTATAAACCTCGAATCCAGCAACCGATCCGATGTTCACGACGTGCCCATGCTTTGCCTTGCGCAGCAGTGGGAGACATGCACGCGTCACCCACATCAATCCGAGGACGTTTACGTTCCACATTCCAATCCAGTCCTCGTCCACCGCCTTCTCGATCGGCCCGAGCCCGAGCGCACCGCCAGCGTTGTTGACCAGTACGTCGATGCGACCGAATTTCTTTGAAATCTCGCGCACGAAGGCATCGATGCTTTTCTGATCGGTGACGTCGAGAGCCATCGCGACGCCTTCCTCACCGGCCACTCGCTTGACACGATCCAACCGTCGCGCGCCGACGACGATCTGGAAGCCCTTCCGCCCAAGCGCCACAGCCGTGGCGGCGCCAATCCCCGATGACGCTCCAGTAATGACCGCGACCGGCGTGGATTTGCTCGTGCCCCTACCTCCGGATTACCCAACACGATTACGTCACCGACGCTTTTCGAAGCGTACCCTAGGGACAATGCTCGAGGCCGTGGTGGGGTTTGTCGTCGTCCTGCTCGTGCTGGCGGGCGTCGTCGTCATGATGGGCCCAAAGCTGGCCGTCGCCATCCGGCGCCTTCGCTCGCTGCGGCGCCCCGCAAGCGTCCCAAAGGTGTTTCAGAGCCGGCAGCGCGAAGCAGTCCCGCCAGGCTTGAACCCGAAGACCCAGCGCGTGCTGTTGGCGTGCGCACGTCTGTCCAACTGGTTGCGCGCGAACGATCACGGCGATCTGGCGCGCGAGCTCCGCGGCGCCGCGGCCCGTATCACGAGCAACGAGCCCGCTGGGCTTTACGCGCTGCAGACAGTGCTTCGCAAGGTACGCGCCCTGAGCGTCGACGAGCGCTCTCAAGAGCGCTGGCAGGTACTCTCGAACGAGCTGCGTATCGCGGTCCAGGATCGGTTTGAGCAGCTCGAGCTGCTACCCTTCAAGCGGCCCTAGGTTCGCCTAGATCGGTTCCCGGCGCAGGGTTTCGGGAGCCATCTCAGCCGGCAGCTCAAGCTCTGACGGAGCGATCACCAAGAACTCCGGGGGCGGCCCAAGGACCATCATGCGGCGCCATAGCGTGAGCTCGGCTCGATCGGTCCAGGGCTCGAGACGCTTGTAGAAATCGCCGTAAGACATGCCCCTGGGCTTGGAGAGCCGAATCTCGAAGCCGGGCTCTGTCCGGGGATGGCCCGTGACCAGCATGAGCAGCTTGCCAGCGCCATCGGCGGCCATGTGCGCCACGGAGTCGTGTGTCGCCGACCTCGCACCACTGACAGCCGCCTCGTTCAGCGGGTCCAGGGCTGCCGAGCTATCGACGAGGTACCAATCGCCGTAGCCGTCCCCGATGCGGTACGTGGTCGATCCGACGAAACCCGACGGAGGCGCGCCGGCCAGCGAGGCGTGGAATCGCCGCAGGGCCGTTTCGTACGCACCAATCTCGACGCCAGGCCCGGCATGATGGAAGAAGACGTACGCCAGCAACTACTCCTTGACCTTTGGCCCCTTGCCCGACTCGATGTATTTCTTCAAGCCGTCCATGTTCTGGCGAATTCCCTCGGCGTACTGCGTGCTCATCAGGCCTCCGGCGAAGCGAAGCAATCCACCGAGCTCGTAGTCCATCTCATAGACGACATGTGTGATGCCGTCCTTTTTCTCCGTGTATGTGTAAGCCCAGGTGCCCTTGAGCGGACCTCGTACGAACTTGCCGGCGCATCGCTTCGGCTTCGTATACACCGTCTGCTCAACCTCGACAGTCGCCTTGAACCCGCCGGGCAGGTCTAGGGTGTAGCGGTATCTGGTGCCCTTGCCGGGAGGCCCGTCGTCGAGCTTTTCCGCCTTGGCCAGGTTCGACGACCATCTCGGCGCGTGCTCGACATCTTCCTGCACGACAGCCCACACGCGTGAGGCCGGTGCCTTGATGTCGAGCGACTCGCGGATCCTGGCCACCCTGCGATGATCCCACGAGTGGCCGAAGTCGTAACTCCTCGGATGCTCGGCGCGCTGCGGCACAGGAATTACCGGCTCTTCCTGACCGGCCAGATTGTGTCCACGGTCGGGACTTGGATGCAAAGCGTCGCCATGCCGTGGCTGGCGCTTCAGCTGACCCACAGCGCTCTGCTGGTCGGGGTCGTGCTTGCCGCCCAGTTTCTGCCGGTCCTGGTCGGCGGATCACTCGGAGGCGTCGTCGCTGATCGCTACCGCAAGCGAAACGTCCTGATCGCCACTCAAGCGCTGTTCATGGTCCCCTCGTTCGCTCTCTTCGCCCTGAGCGCGACGGAGCATGCGCAGTACTGGATGGTCATCGTCGCGGCGTTCGCGACCGGCACCATCAACATGTTCGATATCCCCGCGCGCCAGGCCTTTGTCATCGAGATGGTCGGCAAGCAGGACCTCATGAACGCGATTGCGCTCAACTCGTCCGTGTTCAATGCCTCCGCGGTCATCGGCCCCGCCGTAGCGGGCCTGGTGATCGCGGCAGTTGGGGTCCCGATCTGCTTTCTTGCCAACTCGCTGAGCTACCTGGGCGCCATCGTGGCGCTGCTGCTCATGCGTGACTTGCCCACCATCGCACGCCACCACGAAGAGGGTCCTTTCCTCGCGCGGCTGGCGCAGGGTGCGTCCTACGCACGACGCGAACCGGTGGTTGGCATGCTGCTGGTCGCAGTTGCCGTCTTTTCGCTGTTTGCGATGAACCGTTTGACGCTGATCCCGCTGTTCGCTGACCAGGTGCTGCACGTCGGTGCGCACGGATTCGGTTTCCTGCTGGCGTCGATGGGGTTGGGCGCGCTCGTCGGCGCGCTCACACTGGCGTTCTTTCCTGCCTTCGGAGCAGACCCGAGGCGCCAGTTGTGGATGGCCATGATCTGGGTCGCAGCCCTGGTCGAGTTTTCCATCTCGCGGGTTTTTCTACTTTCGATGGCCGCATTGTTCGTCGCTGGTTACTGCCAGATCTCGTTCGTCGCGGCTGCCAACAGCCGCATCCAAACGCTCACGCCTGATCGCCTGCGCGGCCGAGTGATGGCGCTTTATGCGCAGGCCCTGATCGGCGTCGGTCCGTTGGGCGCACTGCAGGCGGGTGCGCTCGCTCAGCGCTTCGGAGCGCCGTGGGCGATGGCCATCGGCGCGGTTGTCGCCGGTGCGGTCGTGATGGCCATCCGGGTTTTCAGCCCAGCGGTGTTTCAGCCGAGCCAGACTTCGAGCCCTGCCGCCGCAAAAACGGGCAGAAGCCACCGCAGCGCCCGCACGTAATCGGCTAGCGTGTCCACCCTCCGGCTGCCGTTCACGCTAAGGGACCGCAGCGGGATCGTGCGCGTGACATGCACCGTCAACCGCGATCCGAGACTCTGGGGTTATCACCATCTCGACCTTCCATTCGATGGAGTGGCAGCGGCGCGGGGCTTTCCAGTTCTCGACGCGGCTGTGAACTTCGGTGGACGTGGATACACAGCGATCATGGGTTGGATCCAGCTGGTGCGGATCAAGGCCGATCCGCCGGATCACCGCGACGCCTACCTGCTCGACCTCCCGCCGATGTTCGGCGACCTGGATGTGCCCTTTGGTTGGTTCGGGCCGAACCCACGGCTGTTCGATGCGCCGTCCATGGTCCAGCGACACGGGAAGCTGACATGGGTCGCGAACAGCTTTCTGTGCGCGAGCCCGGGTGTCTTGATGAAACCGGTCGTGTCAGCGGTCCTCGGCTTTAGTTGGGGTTATGAGTTCCATGGAGACGGCAAGCCGCGTCTGACGACACCAGGGCCTTTGTCGCCCAAGGACTGGAACGCTCATCTGAAGTTCCTGAGAATGCGATGCCCTCGCTGGCGGTTTCGCCCAGGATTCAGTCCCTAGGCAGGTACCGCGGCAGGTCCGTCAGCGAAGTGAATCGCTTGGCCTCGAGGAAGGCGGCGATACCGTCATGCACCTCGGCGATGGCGCGTGGGTTGACGAAGGTGGCGGTGCCAACCTGGACCGCGGCGCAGCCGGCGACCAGGAATTCGAGCGCGTCCTCCGCCCGCATGATCCCGCCAATGCCGATCACCGGGATCCTCACCGCCAGCGCCGCCTGGTGAGCCAGATGTACGGCGAGCGGGCGGATGGCAGGGCCGGAGAGGCCTCCAGTCCGGAAGCTCAGCCGAGGCTGGTAGGCATTGAGGTCGATCGACATGCCGACGAAGGTGTTGATCGCGCAGAGCGCGTCGGCGCCCGCAGCCTCGACCGCGCGGGCGATGACGCCGATATCGCTGACCATGGGTGTGAGCTTCACCCACACCGGCAGGCTGGTCCGCTTGCGGACGGCTTCGGTCACCGCCGCCGCTGCACGTGGATCGTTGCCGAAGTAAAGGCCGCCCTGTTCGACATTGGGACAGGAGATGTTGATCTCGAACCCGGCTACTCCAGGCACCCCGTCCAGTCGCGCAGCTACCTCCCCATATTCCAGGGCCGACTCGCCGTTGATGTTCACAAACACTGGGAAATCCCACTCCGCCCATTTCGGCGCGTAGTCGCGGATGAGCACGTCGACTCCTGGGCCCTGGAGTCCGATGGCGTTGAGCATGCCGCTGGGCGTTTCAGAGATGCGCGGCGGAGCAGTGCCCTCCCGCGGTCGCAGGAAGATGCCTTTGGAGACCATGCCGGCGAGCGCCCTCCGCTCGAGCACGGGCAACTCGGTCCCGTAACCGAACGTGCCGGACGCCGCGAGGACGGGTCCACGCAGCTTCACACCACCAACGGCGACAGCCATATCGCTCATGCGGTCACCGCATAAGGAAGGTGCGATGGCAGCGACGGCCAATCGATGTCCGCCGCGCGGTAGACAGGGCCTTCCTTGCAGGCGCGGTCATAACCTCCTCGCTTGAGCGGGACCGCGCAGCCCAGGCAAACGCCGGTTCCACAACCCATGTAGGTCTCCACGGCCACCCTCGCTTCCGGCCAGCGGTCCGCGACCGCGGCGAGCATCCGGTTCGGTCCACAGGCCAGCACGACGTCCGCGTCGGGAGCCGCCGCCACAGCCGTGCCCGCGAATCCTTTCGAGCCGTCGTCGGTCGCCCAGACGACCTCGTGCCCTTGCGACTCTGTGCACAGCTCATCGCTGCTGCGGGCGCCGTGCACCCAGGTCACGTGAATGCCCAGCTTCGTCGCTTCGCCGGCAGCCAGCGGCATGGGTGCCACCCCCAAACCGCCGCTGATAAGGACGGCGCGCCGCGGGCCGGCCTCAAGGCCGAAGCCATGCCCAAGCGGGCCAAGACAGCTGAGGCGATCGCCGGGCTTCATCGCGAGCAGCTGTGAGGTTCCCTCGCCGACCGCCTTCAGGATGATCTCGATGTTTTCGCCATCTTCGCGATAGACAGAGAACGGACGCCGCAGCAAAGGTCCCGAGAACCAGCCGATATTGACGAACTGACCCGCACGAACCGAGGCTGCGATCTCGGGTGCGCGCACGGCAAGGACGAACATGTCGCGTGCGACTTCGCGCTTCGCCGTGATCGGCGAATCAAGCAGGAACACCTGCCCTCCATTCGTCAATCGTGCGCACCTCCATCTCGCGGGAAGCTGCGACAGCGGATTCGAGCAGCGCCGTGGCTGTGTCGAGCGAAGTCAGACAGGGAATGCGGCGCTCGACAGCCGCGCGCCGGATCTCGAAGCCATCTTTGAAGACCGGGTCGCCCACCTCGCCAGGCTCGGCATAGATGTTCGACATCGTGTTGATGACGAGGTCGACCTGCCCTTGCGTGATGACGTCGACCACAGTCGGCCCAGGCTCGCCGATCTTCGCCACCACCTGGGGCGAGAACCCCGCCTGCCGGAGCGCCTTCGCTGTGCCGTCCGTCGCCACCAACGACCAGCCCATCTCAACCAGCCGCGAGACGATCGGGAACAGCTCGGGCTTGTCTGCATCGGCGATGGTGAGCAGCGCGGAGCCACCCCGCTCGATCTGCATGCCGGAGGCGGCAAAGGCTTTGCGCAGAGCCTCGTTCAACGTGCTCGCGATGCCGATCGCTTCCCCCGTGGACTTCATCTCGGGGCCGAGATACGAGTCGACCGCAGGCAGCTTGTTCATCGAGAACACCGGGGCCTTGACGGCAACCAGATCTCGCGGCGGGACGAGCCCGGTCGACCAACCCATATCAGCAAGCTTCTTGCCGAGCATCACTTGCGTCGCGAGCTTCACCATCGGCACCCCGGTGACCTTGGAGAGAAAGGGGACCGTGCGCGACGCACGCGGGTTCACCTCGAGCACGTACACGTGCCCGCGGTGCACGACGTACTGCACGTTCACGAGGCCGCGCAAGCGGAGATGGCGGGCGACCTTCACGGTGTATTCGACGACGTGATCGAGCTCCGATACCTCCAGGCTCTGGGCCGGATACACCGCATACGAATCGCCCGAGTGCACCCCCGCACGCTCGACGTGCTGCATAACACCCGGGATGACGACTGTATCGCCGTCGGTGATGGCGTCG
>CATPBO010000195.1 GCA_955652835.1 Candidatus Dormiibacterota bacterium | reverse complement strand
GGTCGGGCTGATCTACCTCGGCGTCTACGCCGCGGGTCGGTTCTTTCTCAGCTTCCTGCGGACGGATCCAGCAGTCTTCCTTGGAATGCGGCAGGCTCAGCTGGCTTCGCTGCTCATGGTCGCGATCGCAGTCGTGGCGATACCGATCCTGTACCGGCGTAGGCGCGCCGCCAAGCCTTCAGTGACGGCTGCGGTGTAGGGCGCGTCCGGAAGGCCCCCCGGATCTTCGGCGCCGATGGCCCAGATTCGGGTGAAGCGACGAGCAGCGCAGCGAGCGCATCGTCGATGCGTAAGCGAGCAGCACAGGAGCTGAACCCGACGATGGGCCGGATGGATCACCGAATCTCTCGTCGAGGGTCTTCGGTCGCGCCCTTAGTCACCGAACGCAGCATGCGCTGGGCTAAGCCAGGCGCTTCGGGGTCATGCTTGAAGTACACATGGACCTCGTCGTGCGTGGCCGCTGCCGCACTCACTTTGGCGATCCACGGCCGCAGCGACGAGGTCGTGTAGCCGCGCCGCAGCCGGAAGTACGCCACCGGCCCGAGGTCGACCAGCGGCGCCTGCGGCCACTTATCCTCCTCTGTGACAACCAGCGCACCTCCGTGCGCACGAATGACGCTGTAGGTCTCATCACAGAACCAGGACTCATGGCGAAACTCGGCGGCCACGGGGCGACCGAGCGCACCTAGCAGCGAGTCGAGCAGGCCCAGGTTCAGCTGTCGGGTCGGCGGAAACTGCAGGAGTATCGGACCCAGCCGATCACCCAGCGGCGCGAGGCGCTCACCCAGGATTCGTGCCAGGCCGACGCGATCGAAACCCTCGGCCGAATAGGTCAGGCCGCGATTTCCCTTCATGCAGAAACGGAAGCCCGCCGGCGTGTCGGCGGCCCACTTCAACAAGGTGGTCTCGGGCGGCGTGCGGTAGAAGCTGCCGTTCAGCTCCACCCCATTCAAACGCTCCGCGTAAAACGCGAGCATCCTGGAGCCGGACAGCGTGGCCGGGTAGAACTCTCCTTTCCAACCCGGGTAGCTGAAGCCGGACGTGCCGGCGAAGAGCATGCTGTTTTCTGTCCCGCTAAGAGACCGCGACCTTGCTTCGCATCACGCGCTCGTGCAGCTGGCCGCACGCAGCGTCAGCCTCGCGACCGCGCGTGTCGCGCACCGTGACGTTCAAGCCCTGCGCCTCGACCATTTCTTTGAAACGCCGGATCGCGGCGCGAGCCGGTGCCCGATAGGGCGTGTCCTCGACGGGGTTGAACGGGATCAGGTTCACATGGGCGAGCTTTCGTCGAAGCAGCCGGCCGAGCTCCTTGGCATCGCGCTCGGTGTCGTTGACATCCGCCAGCAGCACCCACTCGTAGCTCACTCGCCGGCCGGTCTTCGCGGCATACGCTTGAGCCGCCTCGACCAGGTCATGCACCGGATATTTCCGGTTGATGGGCACGAGTACGTCGCGCAGCTCATCTCGAGCGGCGTGCAGTGAGATGGCGAGCGTCACGGGCAGCTGCTCTTCGGCGAGCTGCACGATCCTGGGGATCAAGCCGCTCGTCGAGACGACGATGCGGCGCGGACTGATGCCCAGGAGCTCAGCGTTGGAGAACCGCCGCACCGATTCGATGACCGCCTGGTAGTTGGCCATCGGTTCGCCCATGCCCATGAACACGACATGCGAGAGACGCCGATCCTCGACGGCCAGGAGCCTGACAGTGTCAACGGCCTGCTCGACTATCTCGTGCGCCTTGAGGTTGCGCCCGAAAGGAAACTTGCCGGTCGCGCAGAACGGACAGCCGATAGGGCACCCGGCCTGCGAGGAGATGCACAGCGTGGAGCGGTCCGTGTACCGCATCACGACGGCCTCGACCGAATGACCGCCCTCGAGCTCGAACAGGGTCTTGGTCGTGAGCGCACGGTCCGCCTGGCTGACCGCGACCGGCTGCAACGACGTGATTCTGAAATCCCGCTCCAGGGCCGTTCTCAGCTGCTTGGGCACATCGTGCATCTCCTGGAACGAAGCCGCACCACGCGCCAGCCAGCCCCAAACCTGGCGCCGGCGGTATGCCGGCATGTCGTTGGCGCCGAGCCAGGTTTCGAGCTCGGCGGAAGACAACGACAGAATCGGCGGCCTGGCTAGAGCCACGGCCGGGGGCCTCGTCGAGAGATTCGGTGACCAGGTGGCCCAGCTGCTAGGCGCGGCTGAGCACCGGAGCGAGCGCATCCGTTGATGCGTGAGCGAGAAGCGGAAGCCGCAACAACGCAGATGGGCCGCATGGGCGCCGAAGATCCGGCGAGGATCCCCGGCCGGGGCTCTTTGATCAAGGCACCTACGATACCGGCGCGTCGAAGACTTCCTGGTCGACCTCACCATTCGACCGCACCAATCCATCGTCGACGAGCTTGCGAAGGTGCGCACGCATCGTCATCTCCGCCGCGAACATCAACCTGTCGTCCAGGTCGCCGTAGACGCGCCGGGTCAGCTCGCTCGCGGTGCCACTGCCTCGCCTGACCTCGGCGAGCACCTGGGCTTCACGCTCGAGCCGGTGAAGCCGGTACTCCTCGATCTTGCCGGCCGCGTCCTCGACCGGGTCCCAATGGCCGGGAAACAGTGTCCGTGGGCTGAGTGCGGCCACCCGTTCGAGCGAATGCAGATACGCCGCCACGTCACCTTCCGGGTACGTGACCATCGAGCTCCCACGGCCGAGGATGAGGTCTCCAGTGAACAAGGCGCGGTCGCCGGCAAGCCAGAAGCAAAGATGGTCGGGGCTGTGGCCCGGCGTAAACAGAGCGGTCACGTTGAGCGTGCCGACCCGAACCACGTCTTCATCCCCAAGCTCGGGATGACGCTTGACTGAGGCATGGTGGGCGACAGCCAGGCGTTCCGCGAGCGGCAGGTGGTCGGGATGCGAATGGGTCACGAGGACGACTCCGACGGTCGCGCCCGCCAGGCGCTTGTTGATGGCCGCGAGGTGAGTCGCATCGTCGGGGCCGGGATCGATGACGGCCACGACTGGGCCGGCCTCGACGATCCAGGTGTTGGTCCCGGGACCCGTATACGGCCCCGGGTTCGGCGCCACTATTCGGTAGACCGCCGTCACCGTGCAGGGTTCGCGGGCAGGTAGATGTCGGCGCCGCCCGGCCTGTCGGCGTCGAGCCAACCGTCGAGATGCGTGTCCACGATCAGCCGCAGAAGCGGTTCGCCCATCTCGGGCACCGTTAGTGGGCGCCGAGGGCCCGACGAGGTGATTCGCACCCTCCACCAGGAGCCGACTGGCTCGGCCGCGATGCTCAAACCGTCGCCACCGAGCCAATCCTTGGCCCGACCGAGAGCCTCGACCAAGGCAGGCTCGGAGCCGAGGACGACGGCGTCCGGAGGAATTTCGCGTGCGGCGGTCGGCATGGCCAGGTTGAGGACGGCGCCGAGAACGACACCACGTGCCTGGTCTTTCGACTGCATAGCGGCTGCTTCCACAGCGGCGGCACGGCGCCCGACCTCTTGCGCCTGCTCGAACACGGCCTCGAGCAGCTCGGGGCGACCGAACGCCGCCTGGCGGGCGGACTCCTGGAGCGCGAGGACCGAGGAGCGGAGCTTGTGGCCGAGCCGCACCAGCAGGTAGTCGCGGTGCTCATCGACCATCTGCTGGCCGAGCTCAGCGCAGCGCCGGGCGACCCCCAGGCCTCCCTTTTCGGCCCAGCCGACCAGGCGCCCGCCCAGGCTCACTGGCTCCCACGGCCCGCCTGGAGGCGGAAACTCGGGGTCGGCGGGCCCGTGACGGCGACGGTCCGGGATCGACTCCATGCCGCCGCCCACTCTCACCCACATCGGAGCGGCGTCCCTCATTGAGGGCCTAACGGTAGTTCAGGTCCGAATCCTGGAAGTTCAGGTCCGAATCCTGGCCGGCACTGTGAATTTGAAGGTGGTTCCGTTGCGGTTGCTTTCCGCAACCCAGATCCGGCCGCCGAACGACCGCTCGACAACCAGGCGGCAGAGATACAGCCCGAGCCCCAGGCCTCCCTGCGAACGGTTGCGCCCGGCCGGGCCCGTTTTCTCGAACACTGTCTCCAGGCTTCCAGCCGGCAAACCCTGGCCCTGGTCCGTAACGGTGACCTCGAGCCAGCCGCGCGAAACCTGTCTTGCCTCGACGTCGACCGACCCAGACGTGTATTCGAGCGCGTTGCCGATCAGGTTGGTCAGGACCTGGCCCAGGTGAGTGGGCTCGCAGAAAGCCGGCGAAAGTGCCGACGGCAGGCTGACCTGCACCGCAGCAGAGCGCTCCTGGTATCGATGCAGCAGAACTCCCATCACGCCATCCAGGGCCGGCCCGAGGTCGACCGGCTCGGGAGCCGGCTCGAAGTGCCTGGTCTCGAGCTTGGCGATGATGAGCTGGCTTTCAACCAGGCTGAGCAGACGGTCGGACGACTCATACGCCTCCTGCAGCAGCTCGCGGCGACCCGTCGCGTCGATCGTCTTGTCCCACTGCATGATCCCGGCGAGGGTATTCTTCATCGCCGCGGCGGGACTCCGAACCTCGTGGCCGATAGCACGGAGCATCAGGTCTTTCGCTTCGAGCGCGATGCGCTGCGCAGTCACGTCTTCGTGCAGCGTGAGGATTCCGGCGGGTTCGCCTTCGAGACCAGGAATCACGACCCGGCGCACGTGCACCGTGCGATCTGGGTCGTGCATGCGCAGTTCGAGGGTTCCATCCGATTCGACGTCGTCGCTCTGAACCGCGCCGGCCGCCGCATAGATCTCGGCCGGCCTCCGTCCCGGCATCTCCGACGCCTGCAGGTTGTAGATCGACTCGACCTCGGGGTTGGCGTAGACGATGCGGCCGGCCGCGTCCTCGAGCATCACACCCACGGGCGAGTGGCGGAGGATCGCGTTCATCATCCGGCGCTCGCGATCCAGCGCATCGACCAGCTCGAGCTGACCGATCAGCACCGACGCCTGGCCGGCGAGCACGGCCGCCAGGCGCCTGGTCTCGGCACCGCCACCGGTCATCCTTGCGACAAGCAACCCGGCGAGACCACCTTCGACCTGGATCGGGATGGCGAACGCGTCAGGCGGAGCGCCGAGGAGGTCGAGCAGCGCTCGCAGCCGGCGGCTGCCTGCCGGCGACGCGAGCGCTCGCAACAGCTGTGCACTGTCGCTCACCGGCACCTTGGGGGCAACCTCGCCGTCGTCGGAGCGGCGAACGAGCTGTCCGTCTTCGAGCAGCCACAGCTCACCCTGCGAACCGGCCAGGGCGTTGCTGACGAGCCGCGCCATCTCGGACCGCGCCCGGTCGGGCTCGGTGGGATTGAGCTTCGCGAACGCAGCCACGGCCTCCAGGGTCCGAATCCGGCCGCGCGTCTCCGCCACAAGCCTCGAGTTCTCGATCGCGACTGCGGCATGGCGCGCAAAGTCAAGGGCCGCGGAGGTCGGTTCGGCTAGGCGCGTCGATGCGTGCACGGAACCGATGGCTCCGACAAGCCGGTCGCCGTACCAGAGCGGGATCAAGCTCCATGCATGTCCGTGCGCTGTTCCGCTGACCAGTCCGGAAGGTGCGTCGCGCCAGCTCTCCTCAGAGCTGAGCCCTGCCCACGACAGCACCTGCTCGGCGGCGGGGTCACCGCTGCCTCGCGTGGCGCTGATCCGACCTTCGGTGTCGAACGCCCAGCAGACCGCGCCTGCGCATTCGAGCATTGTTCTCGCCTGGTCTCCGATGTTCGCCACCACGCTCATGAGCTCGTGGCCGGCAAGCGCCGCGAGCTCCTGGATGCGGACCGATTGCGCGAGGGCGAGCTCGTTGGCGTGGTGCAGGCGCATGGTGCGCAGCGCGATGCCGACCACAGGGGCCGCAGTTTCAAGCAGCTTGAGGTGGGTGGACTGGAAGCGGCCGCCGTCGTTGCGCATCGCAGCGATGCCGGCCACCACGCGCTCGTCTTGCGTGATCGGCACCCAGACGACGTGGCTGGGCGACCGTGCGAAGAGATAGCTGCCAATCGGGCCGATGAGGTCTGCGGGATCCTCTTGAGACACGTCCAGCACCATCCCTCCCTGCTCGATCATCCTGCGGAAGAATGGAGCCTCGGCTATCGGCACCGGTCCCATCGCAGCCGACTCGCCACCTCGATCGCCTGTGAACCCGGCCATGTTGCCGGCGACGTCGAGGTAGGCGAGCACCATGTTCGTCGCACCGAGGTACTCGCTGACGACCGAGAAGATCGCATCGGCGATCTGATGCTCATCAGACGCGCCGGCCACTCCCATCTCGAGAACGTGGAGCGCTTCCAGTCGCGCTCGTTCCGCCTGCGCTTCCGCGAAGTGATCGGCGTTCGCAAGCGCCAGGCTCACGTGCGCGGCAACGTCCTGGAGGAGCTTGACGTGCCATTCGTCGAAGGCTCCCTCGCGATACGACTGCAGAGAAAGCATTGCCGTGATTTGCTCACCGCTGAGGACCGGCACCCAGACGAACGAACGCGAGACCATTCGCCGGTCGGTCGCCGGTCCCGAGACGAACACCGCAGCGCCCTGGCCCACGGTCCATCGCTCCCGCTCCAGATCCTTGCCCTGGAAGCTGCGCGCCCATGGCGAGACACGTACCAGCACGGGCTTCCCTGTCTCGTATGCCTCGCGAGACGGCCCCGTGACCGCGAGGGCGACAGGCGGCACGACCTCTTCGACGCCGGCGACGTACTGGTAGCCCTCGGCAACCGGTCCTTCGGGAGTCTGCGTGATCGTGGCGAGGATGAAACCGTCGAAATTGAGGAAGGCCGCGAGCTCCTCGCGCAGCGTACGCATGATCGACCATCGGTCGAGGCTGGAAGCGAGCCGGCGTCCAATCGAGTTGACGACCTCGAGCCTTCGTCTCTGGTCCTCGATGGCTTCATAGCTCCGGGCGTTGCGCAGCGCCAACGTCACCTCGTCGGAGACCAGCTCGAGAAAAGCCGCGGTCGAATCCTCGTATGCGTATGAGCGCGAACATCGGATGCCGAGCGCTCCGCGCGGCACGTTGGCTTCCTTGATGGGTACCCATAGGGAAGAGGTGGGCGTATGGACGATCAGCGGCCTGGAGTCTCGAATCACAGTCCGAGCTGAGGCGGCGGCCGGAGAGCGCAGCGGCAGCCAGCGCGCGGTCGGCGCGGAATCGGCTTCGACGTGAAGCAGCCGCATCCGTTCGGTGCCGTCGTCCTGCAAGGAGACGATCTCGAGCGCGTCGACAGGCAGCAGCTCGCGAAGCGTGGTGTGGAGCCCGGTCAGCACGCTGAATTCGTCGAGAGTCGAGGCCATGGCCCGGGCGATGCTGTTGAGAGCCTCGAGCCGGCGCGCCTGGTTGCGCGTCAGCTCGTTCAGCGAAGCGTTGGCGAGGAGCACTCCCAGACGCCGATGGACCTCGTCGAGAAATGCGATCTCCCTGTCCGGCACGCGACGCTTGCGATAGGACTCGTAGATGACGCTGCCGATGAGCTCGCCCTGATGCATGATCGGCACCCAGATCGCGAACCTGATGTTGCGACCGGCGCCTGGTCCTTTACCAACCCGCTGGGTGCTGGGCGCGATGGGCAGGACGGTCGAGTGCGGATTCGCGAACTGACGGGCGAACATCGATCCGCTCACCGGGCGGCGATGCACGTCCTGGAGCACGCCCGAGTCGATTGGCAGCGAACGGTACCAGCCCTCTCGCTCCAGGACCATGAGCACGATGACCTCATAGCCGTAGCGGGGGTGCAGGCCTCGATAGAGCACCTGCACGAGGTCGGCCTCGGTCACACAGCTGCCCAGCTCGTGAACGAGGGCAGCCGCGGACGGTCCCAATCCGTGCTTTGACTTCCCCGGAGCCGCTTTGGGCCTGTCGGGGGCGTGTTTCAGCGGTCTGGACGGGGAATGAGGCCTGGCGCCTGGCCGGGCTGGACTTGCCATGGTCACCGATACACTAACCCCGTGCCCTTCACCCCGCCCAAACCCATCGCTCCGACTCCGGAGGATCTTCGAGGCTCCACCGTGCTCGTGGTGGATGACGAGCGCGCGTGGCGGGTGATCCTGGAGACAGATCTCCGGATGCTGGGCTACAAGGTCTCGATGGCCGAGGACGCCGACCAGGCGCTCGACAAAGCGCAGTCGGACCAGCCCGAGGTGGCGATCATCGATTTGATGCTGCCCGAGCCTATGGACGGATGGGGCCTGCTCAACGAGCTCAGGGCACGCGGGCAGAAGGTTCCTGTCATCTTCTATACCGCCTACCCCGTGTTCCCGTCAGGCACTGACGATCCCGACGTGGTTGGCTATATGAGCAAGGCCGTCGATAGGGCTGACCTATACGCCTTGCTCCCGCCCGCGATTCGGCGCTCTCGCGAGCGCCGAAACTCAGATTCCTAGATGGTTACCAGCCGAGACGAGCGAATTCGATCCAGTTGGCGCCCGCCGCAAGTGCCAGAGCACCCATGACAACGAACGCGAAAGCTACCCGCTGCAATTTGAATCCCCAAGTCATCCCCAATGTACCCCTTTGTTTTTCCAGTTAATACCAGGCCCGAATGGGAGTATGAGGGGTGCCATTCATACCTGTATGTTCAGAGTTGGTCAATTGTCGTTAATTTACGTGTAGAGGTGCCCCTTGGCAAATCACAGGCCTGGCGATAGAGAACGCGGGCAACCGCGAAATCGTGAAGTGAAGCTCCCGCCGCTGCCCCCCGGCCTGGAGGTTTACCGGCCTGCCGATGTCCTCGGTTCGTCTGTGCTGGTGGTCGAGGACGAGGCCGCGATGCTGCAGCAGCTGAGGATCGACCTGCACGATCTGGGCTACCGACCCTCGGTCGCCTCCTCGGCGCCCGAGGCAATGGAGCTGCTGGAGCGGGAGCGGATGGCCGCCGTCCTGCTTGACCTGGTGCTCGATGAAGGGGAGGACTCCGGCTTCGAGTTGCTGCAGTGGATCCGCCAGCATCATCCCGGGCTGCCCGTGATCGTGCTCTCGGCGGCCCAGGTCAACTCCGCATCGATCCGCAGAGCCTACGAGCTTGGTGCGAGCTCATATTTCGTCAAAGGCAATGTGCCGATGGCGCACATTTACTCCGACCTCGCGGCTCGCCTGGTCGAGCGTGGCACCGGCCGGCCGGGCAGCTATCTGATCGGCCGCCTGGAATTCGACCCGACCCGCCGAACGGTCAAGCTCGACCGCGGAGAGATCCGTTTGACCCAGCAGCAGACCGCCCTGGTCCTCTTCCTCGCACAAGGCTCCAAGTCCGCAACGGCCCGCGACCTGATCGAAGCCGGCTTGTTTCGCAGCAACGCCGCCCACTCGACCGTGCATTCGGCGCTTCTGACTTTGAGGCGGCGTCTCGACGAGCTGGATCCCGGCCTGGGCCAGAAGCTCGTGCGGGCAACGGCGCGCGGATATCACCTCGTGGCAGTCCATGACTGACGACGCCGCCATGACCCCGATGCCGAGCCGGTCCGTTCTGGAGGAGGTGCTCGAGCTCAGGCGTCATTTCCACCGCCACCCGGAGGTGAGCTTCAGCGAGCACGAGACGAGCCGGCAGCTCGGTGAGCGGCTACGCCAGCTGGGGCTGGAGATCAAACCCTGCCCGACGGACACGGGAGTGGTCGCCTTGCTCGACACGGGCAAGCCCGGAAAGACGGTGATGCTGCGCGCGGACATCGACGGTTTGCCGATTCACGAGGAATCGGGCGTCTCTTTCTCATCGCGGATTGACGGGACCATGCATGCATGCGGCCATGACGCCCACATGGCGATCATGGTCGGCGTCGCGCGCACGCTCGTCGATCGCATTTGGGATCTGAGCGGTCGCTTCCTGTTCGTCTTCCAGCCGGCCGAGGAGATCGTCGCGGGCGCGAAGGCGATGATCGCCAAAGGCCTACTTGACAACCACCACCCCGACTCAGTGATCGGACTGCATGTGACGAGCTTCATGGAGTCCGGGACCGTGGTGTCGAGGCCAGGTTTGATGTGGGCAGGATCCGACGCATTCGAGATCAGCGTCAGGGGACCGGGTGGACACGGCGGAATGATGGGCCGTCGTGGCAATGTGCTTGCTGCCCAAGCTTTCTTTATCGAGCGGCTCCACACCATTGTCGAAGGCCTCGAGCAGGACGGCGTGCAGTGCCACACGACAGTCGGCGACATCAGAAGTGACGGAGCCTGGAACAT
>CATPBO010000194.1 GCA_955652835.1 Candidatus Dormiibacterota bacterium | reverse complement strand
GCCGAGACCTTGCGTGCAGTGGGCGATCGCGTCCTTCATAGATAGGTAGTTGAGGGCGGGCTGCTTGCCGGCGACGATCACGTTCACGTAGTTCCGGCTGCGCAGACAGTGGTCGGCGACTGACAAGAGCGTGTTGGCGTCGGGCGCCAGGTACACGCGGATGACCTCGGCCTTCTTGTTCACAACGTGGTCGATGAACCCTGGGTCCTGGTGCGTGAAGCCGTTGTGGTCCTGCCGCCAGACGTGCGATGTAAGCAGGTAGTTGAGCGATGCGATCGGGCGGCGCCAGGGGATCTGACGGGTCACCTTCAGCCACTTCGCGTGCTGGTTGAACATCGAATCGACGATGTGGATGAACGCCTCGTAGCAGTTGAACAAGCCGTGGCGGCCGGTCAGCAGGTAACCCTCGAGCCACCCTTCGCACATGTGCTCGCTGAGCACCTCCATCACCCTCCCATTCGGCGCGAGATGGTCGTCATTCGGCTCGAGCTCGGCGTCCCATGCCCGGTTGGTCGCCTCGAACACGGCCTGGAGCCGGTTCGAGGCGGTCTCGTCCGGGCCCATGATCCGGAAGTTGTCGGGATTGTCACGGATAACGTCGCGCAGGTAAGCGCCCAGCACCCGAGTCGCCTCGCTGGTGGTGGTGCCGGGCTTCTGCACCAGCACGGCATACGCGCGGAAGTCCGGGAGTGTCAGATCCTCCAGCAGCGCGCCGCCGTTGGCATGAGGATTCGCGCTCATGCGGCGCCGGCCGCGCGGCGCGAGGGCGGCAAGCTCCGGAACCAAGCGCCCGGATTCATCGAACAGCTCCTCGGGGCGGTAGCTGCGCATCCAGTCCTCGAGGATTCGCAGGTGGTCGGGCTTGGTCTGAAAGTCGGTGACAGGGACCTGGTGCGCGCGGAACGTCCCCTCGACCTGCTGGCCGTCCACCGTTTTGGGGCCCGTCCACCCCTTCGGCGTCCGGAGCACGATCATCGGCCAGGCCGGGCGCGAGGTCTCAACCTGCGAGCGTGCCGCGCGCTGGATTGAAGAGATCTCGTCCAGCGCTGCCTCGAGCGCCGCAGCCATCTGCTGGTGCACGGAATCCGGGTCGTCGCCGCTGACGAAGATGGGCGCGTGCCCGTAGCCCTCGAGGAGAGCGCGGAGCTCTGGCTCGGGGATTCGGGCGAGCACGGTCGGGTTGGCGATCTTGTAACCATTCAGGTGCAGGATCGGCAGGACCGCCCCATCGAGCCGAGGATTGAGGAACTTGTTCGAGTGCCAGCTCGCCGCGAGCGGGCCGGTCTCAGCCTCACCGTCGCCGACGACGCAGAAGACCGTGAGGTCCGGATTGTCGAAGGCTGCGCCGTAGGCGTGCACCAGCGCGTAGCCGAGCTCGCCGCCTTCATGGATCGAACCTGGTGTTTCCGGAGCCACGTGGCTGGGGATGCCGCCCGGAAAGGAGAACTGCCGGAAGAGCTTGCGCAGGCCCTCGGCGTCCATCGTGATGTCCGGGTAGAACTCCGTGTAGGTGCCCTCGAGGTAGGCGTTCGCGACCGCCGCCGGGCCGCCGTGACCCGGCCCCATGATGTAGATCGCGTCGAGGTCGCGCTGCTTGATCATCCGGTTGACGTGCGCGTAGATGAGGTTCAAGCCCGGCGTGGTGCCCCAGTGCCCCAGGAGCCTCGGTTTCAGGTCGTCCAGCGTCAGCGCCTCTTTCAGAAGCGGGTTGCTCAGCAGGTAGATCTGGCCGACCGACACGTAGTTCGCGGCTCGCCAATAGGCGTGAGTCAAGCGCAGCTCCTCCGCGCTCAGCGGCCGACTGCCGGTCACGTATTCAGCTCCTTGCGGAGACCGGCCATGCGGGCCTTACCAAGGTTGCTCTTCATGACCCAGGCAACGTCCTTGTCACTGGATTTCAGCCACTTCTCGAAATAGGGTCGGGCATTTGCCGGGGCCGCGGCAGCCGCGACGCTCCAGCAGTAGCCGAGCGCCTGGCGAAGGACCCGAAAGCCGTCGCTCCGGCGATCGCTGCTTGCGGCAAGCGAGCTCGTGATCTGGTCGAGGATGGCCAGCCCCTGCACCGCGTTGGCCGTTTCTCTGAGCAGCTCCGGCTCGCAAAGCCCTGCCGCCGCCGCGCGCTGCGTGTACGGACCTTCACCAATCCACGCCTGCATCTCGGCAAGCAGGTGCGGCATGCTCTCGCGGCCGATTCGCTGCAGCGCCATCGCCACGCCCTCGCGCACCCGCCAGCGGGGGTCTGACGCGAGCTCCCGGAGCCAGGTCATCACCGTGGCAGGCTCCATCAGCGCGACCTTGCCCAGGCCCGCGGTGCCGCAAAGCGCGAGGAACTCGTCGCTGGAAGCGGAAAGGCGCCACAGGCGGTCGGCATCGGCCTCATCGCCTACAGCCTGCACGAGCTCGAGATTCGCTCGTGGCCCTGGTAGCCCTGAGTGCTTTCTCAGATACGGTTCCCATTCCTCGAGGTCCCTCAGCTCCGCGCGATAGCCGTCGACGCGTCCCCCCATCTCCTCGCGATCGTAATTGTTGGCCGGCCGATGCGAGCGCGGCCGGCGGCCTCCCTCGGATAATGGTCGAGCGCCAGCCCTTCGTGGTCGAGGATAGGAAATTTCGATGAGTGACAAGACTCAGGACGGACACATGGAGCAGGCAAAGCACTCAACCGAGAAGCGTCGGGTCATGGTCACGCAGCTGCTGCGCAGCCCGGTTTTGAACCCGGCCGGCGCCGAGGTTGGGCGCGTCGAGGATTTCATCGTCAAGCTCGCTGAAGGCGGGTATCCGCCGGTGACAGGCCTCAAGGTGCGCGTCGGCGCGCAGGACGTATTCGTCGGCAAGGACCTGATCGAGAAGCTCGAGCCCGGAGCCGTGCGGCTCAACACGCATACCCTCCAAACGCAGCCGTTTCAGCGGCGCCCCGGCGAGGTATTGCTGGCGGCCGACGTGCTCGGCCGCCACCTGGTCGACGTCGCGCGGGGCCGGATCGTGCAGGCGCATGACCTCGTGCTCGCCCACGGTGAGGACGGCTGGCGCCTACAGGGCATCGACCGCAGCCCGCAGGCGATGCTTCGGCGGTGGGTGCCCAGGCGCGGGCGGCCTGACCTGCGCCGCCACAGCATCCTGGACTGGAAGGACGTGCAGCCGTTCGTCGGTCATGTTCCGAGCGCCAAGCTGCTCATGCCGCTCCAACGCCTCCGCCGGCTGCACCCCGCGCAGATCGCGGACATCGTTGAAGGGGCATCTCACGCCGAAGGCGAAGAGATCATCAAGGCGGTAGAGGGCGACGTTGAGCTCACAGCAGATGTGTTCGAGGAGCTCGATCCCGACCACCAGGTGGAGTTCATCAAGACACGTTCGAACGAAGAAGCGGCGCGGGTGCTGGACAGGATGGCTCCCGATGACGCCGCGGACCTCCTCGGTCACCTCGACCAGGAGCGGCGCCTGCCGGTGTTGAACCTGATGTCGGCGAGCCAGCAGCACAAGCTGCGCAAGCTTATGCAGTACCACCCGACGACGGCGGGCGGCATCATGAGCCCGGACTACGCCTGGATCGACCGCGGCTCGACAGTCGACATGGCGATCGAAGCGGTGCGCGTCGATGACAAGTCTCCGCACCAGCTGCTCAACACGGTGTTCGTCACCGAACCGGGTGGCAAGTTCATCGGCAGCATCTCAGTGGCCGACCTGATTCGCGCTGACGCCTCGCGAAAGGTCGAAGAGCTGAAGCTGGTCGATTGCTCGATCGGCTCGGGGGCGGACTTTGCGGACGTGGTCTTGATGATGGCCGACTACAACTTGATCGCCCTCGGCGTGGTCGACATGGCCGGCAACCTGATCGGCGCCATCTCAGTCGACGACCTGATGGAGGCGCTCGTCCCCGAGGACTGGCGCAACCGGGTCGAAGCGAGCTCCGGGGTATAAGCCATGACGGTTGAGCGCGAGCCGCTTGAGAAGGACTCGCGCTTGACCCCGACGTCAGCGGTTCTGGACGAAGCGCACCTCGGCGACATCCACGGCGCCTTCGGGACCATCCGCCTCAGCGACGTCGCGCCGCGTCGAACGTGGCGGCGGCGGTTGCTCACACTTGCCGCCATCGTCGGCCCGGGCATCATCGTCATGGTCGGCGACAACGACGCCGGCGGGGTGTCAACCTATGCGCAGGCCGGACAGAACTACGGCTACTCGCTGCTGTGGACGCTGGTGCTGCTGATCCCCGTGCTGATCGTCAACCAGGAGATGGTGGTGCGGCTCGGCGCGGTCACCGGCGTCGGACATGCGAGGCTCATCAAGGAGCGGTTCGGAAGGTTCTGGGCGTGGTTCTCGGTCGGAGACCTATTCCTCTTGAACTTCCTGACCATCGCCACCGAGTTCATCGGCGTCAGTCTCGCCGGCCAGTATTTCGGTTTGAGTCAGTACCTCGTCGTACCGGTCGCCGCTCTGATCTTGATCGGGATCACCGTCACTGGCAACTTCAGGCGCTGGGAGCGGGCGATGTTCGTGTTCGTGGGCGCCAGCTTGCTGGTCTTCCCGCTTGTGGTGCTGAGCCACCCGGACCCCGGCGCAGCGATGAAGGGCTTCGTCCTGCCGAGCGTGCAGGGTGGCTTCACGTCCGATGCCGCGCTGCTGATCATCGCTATCGTCGGCACGACCGTCGCGCCATGGCAGCTGTTCTTTCAGCAGTCGAATGTGATCGACAAGCGCATCACTCCGCGCTGGCTCGAGTACGAAAAGGCGGATACGATCATCGGCGCCTTCGTGGTGGTCGTCGGCGCGGCCTGCATCATGATGGCGTCCGCATCAGCCTTCACCGGCACGGCCGACTTCGGAAAGTTCGACAGCGCGCTCACGATTGCGCGCGGGCTGAGCAGCCACATCTCGCCGCTGGTCGGCTCGATCTTCGCACTGCTTCTCTTCGACGCGTCGATCGTGGGCGCGTCGGCGGTCACGCTGGCGACGTCATACGCGTTCGGCGACATCTTCGGGCTGCGCCATTCCCTTCATCGGGGCTTCCGCGAAGCCAAGGTCTTCTACGGCTCATACACGGGCATGGTGGCGCTGGCAGCAGCGATAGTGCTCATCCCGAGGGCGCCTCTCGGCCTGATCACCACGGCGGTGCAAGCGCTGGCTGGAATCCTGCTGCCCAGCGCGACGGTATTCCTCGTCCTTCTATGTAACGACCGAGCGGTGCTTGGTCCATGGGTCAACAAGCCCTGGTTGAACGCGGTCGCCGGCTTCATCGTCAGCGTGCTGCTCGTCCTGTCGCTGGTCCTGGTCATCACGACCGTGATCCCGTCGATCGACGTCACGAAGCTGGTGATCGTCCTCTCCTCGGTGATGGCCGTCGCCCTGGTTGGAGGCGGGATATGGCTCTGGATTTCCCAAAGGGGGTCTAAACCTGTGCCGCAGGTGTCTCGCGCGGAGCGGGAGAACTGGCGCATGCCCGCCCTCGCCCTCCTCGAACGTCCGCCGATGTCACTCGCCCGGAGGGTCGCGATGCTGACGCTGAGCGGCTACCTGGTCCTGGCGATCATCCTTCTCGCGGTCAAGGCGGTGGAGCTGGCGCTGGCGCGGCATTGATTGATCGCCTCTGGATCTCCGACCGCCTTAACAACTCGCTAACAAAGCTAAACCGCACCCGCGGCTAGAATTGATGCCCGTGCCACTCGGTTTCAGGCCGGGGCACCGCGCCCGCGCATCCCGCAGGCGTCTGAGCCCTTTCCGCACCATCATCCTCGCTGTTCTTGCGATTGCCCTGTCGGCCGTCGCAGGTGGCTTCGCGTACTTCATCCCGGCCGCCGCGGCGGCGATTCAGGCGACCGGAGTGATGCCCCATATTGCGTCGCCATCCCCGACCGATCTCCTTACCTCGCCTTCGCCGTCCCTCAGCCCGGCGCAGCAAGGCGCGTTCACCGTCCTGCTTCTCGGTTCAGACGACGACTCGAAGTTCAGCGCAGATCACGTCCTGACGCAGTCGATGATCCTCGTCCGGGTGCTGCCTGGGACCAAAGAGGTCACCATGCTCTCGATCCCGCGCGACCTCTACGTTCACCTGTCCACCGGTGGCTACGGAAAGATCGACGGCGCGTACTCATATGGATCCGCGGGCGCTGCAATCGCCACCGTCTCGCAGGACTTCGGCGTGCACATCGACGACTACATCTGGGTGGGATTGCTCGGCCTGATCAAGGTGATCGATGCGATCGGCGGCATCGACGTCGTCACGAGCAGCCCGGTCATGGACGACTACTACCCGGCTGACGTCTACGGCGGCGACCCATACGGATACCAGCGGGTCGCGGTGCTTGCCGGCCCCCAGCACCTGGACGGGGTGCACGCCATGCAGTACGTCCGCTCCCGGCACAGCGACATTCAGAGCGACTTCGGCCGCTCGAAGCGTCAGCAGCAGGTGCTCCAGGCGATCCGCCTGAAGGCCAAGCAGCTGGCGCCGTCGGACATCCCGTCCCTGGCCACCGCGATCGGAGGGGAGCTGAAGACCAGCATCGGCCTCGACAAGGTCGCCCGGCTGGTGCCGCTCGCGGCTACCTTCGACAACCCTGATTCGATCCACCAGGTCCTGCTTCTGCCCCCGTACACACGTGGCGGCGGCCCCGATGGAAGCGTAACTCCAGATTGGGGCGCCATCTTACCCCTGGTGCACCAGTACTTCCCATGATCTCGCGCTACGTCCTGGCGGTTTGCCTTGCCATCCTGATGGCCGTCACCGGCGTCAGCACCTACATCTACGTGGGGTCACGTCAGTCAAAGGCCGTGGCGCCGCCCCAGAAACCCACCGCCGCGATTCCGCGGGCCCAGGGCTACACGCTGCCCGGCACCGTGTACATCGAGCAGTCCGGGGCCCTATACAGCTACAGCGCCGGGCGCTTTCACCAGCTCACCCCTGAGGCCGGATGGACGCAGCCTGCCCTCTCCCCGGACGGCAACAGCCTGCTCGCCGTGAAGAGAAGCCCGATGTTCTCTGATGCCTACCTCCTCAGCCTCTATGGCGCGGTTCGCCTTCAGCTCACCAACAATGCGGCGCCGCCCCGCAGCAGCTGGGATAGCGGCGCCAACGCGTGGTCTTTCTACCCCAGGCTGAGCCCCGACCAGCGCACGCTGTGGATGAGCTACGACGGGCCCAAGGTCGCGGGCAACAACTACTTCGACGTTGACATGTCGGTGTGGGCGGTGCCCCTGGGCGGCTCGATCCGGCAGGGCCGGAGCTGGACCACGGCGAACAACTACACGGGCGGAGACATCCAGCCCGTGCCGCTGGCGACAGGTGGGCTCATCTATACGAAGTACGCCTACGACCCTGATGGAAACCGCGTCGGACAGCTCTGGTTCACCAATCGGGCCGGCTCGGCCGGCAGGGCGCTGACATCGACGGCCGCCGGCTGCGCCCAGCCATCGCTCTCTCCCGACGGTCACACGATCGCCATGATCTGCACTTACCAGAAGCAGGTCTCCTACCTGACGATCGCATCCTGGAACGGCTCGAGCCTGGGTCCGCTCCAGACGGTGATCTCCGACCAGCTCGTGGCCCAGCCGATCTGGGCTCCGGACGCCAGTGGAATCGCCTACATGGCGCCGGGCGGGCCCGCGGCTCCGTTCCAGCTGTGGTTCCTGCCGAAGAACGCCTACAACCCACCTGCGCCCAGCCCGGTGCCGACCCCGACCCCGTCGCCCGGCGGACCGCACAACGGACCGCTTCCCACGCCGAGCCCGTCGCCCGTGCCCACGCCGCCCGTCATCAAGCCGATCCAGGTCACCACCAACCTGGGCCTGGACGCCACGTCGCCGCTGGCCTGGCTGGGCTAGCAGCCCGGTCCGGCGGCGACGAGCACCGGCTCCGCCGCAGCGGCGGCGGCCTCCGCGGAGGAGATCATCTTGTCCGCGACCATGGCCGCCAGAACGTAGCTTCGGCGAGTCGTGGCCGCATGCTGGTTCACCGTCGGGTCGTAGTTCGACGGTGATTGCGTGACGCCGGCGAGCAGCGCGTACTGTCCGAGCGTGAGCCGACCCAGTGGCGCGTGGAAGTACGCGCACGCGGCCGCGCTCACGCCATACCGTCCGTAGCCGGTCGTGATCTCGCTCAAGTAGTCCGCCATGATCTGCCGCTTGGTGATCACTCGCTCGACCTTCAACGCGAGGACCATGTCCGCCACCTTGTTGTAGCCGCGATCCGAACCGGCGAGGTAGACGTCCTTGACCAGCTGCTCGGTGATCGTCGAGCCACCCTGGCACAGGCAGAAGTTGCTGATGTCGTACAGGATGGCCCGGCCCAGGCCAATCGAGTCGATGCCGTGATGGGAGTAGAACGCCTCGTCCTCGGTGGCGATGACGGCGTTGGCGAGCATGGGCGGAACTTCGTCCTCCTGCATCAGGACCACGCCCAGCCTGTCCGTCCGTTCTCGCACGCGCTGCTGCACATCGTCTGCAGACGGGGTCGAGACCCAGACGGTGATGAGGCTCGGACTCAACAGGGCGGCGATGACGACGAGAGTCACCGCGAGCCGGCGCAGAGGCACCGGCGCCCGTTTCATACCCTCGCGACCACGTTGACTACCAACGGCCAAGCTGACCTCCAAGTTACGTATTTACGAGCGGACGACATCGCGCAGGTTCCATGGGAGAATGCCGTCGCAACTGAGATGACGATTCGCTGGAAGATTGCCCTGGTCGAAGATGACCGCAGGCTCGCCAGAGCGGTTTCGGCCGGCCTGGGCGAGGAAGGGTACACGGTACGCGCGGTCGACTCGGCGAGTCGCGGCCTCGAGCTCGTGCGGCAGTGGAACCCGGACGTCGTGCTGCTCGACCTCATGCTTCCAGACAACGACGGACCTGAGATTTTTGAGGCATTTCGAGCTGAGACCGACGCCGCCCTGGTGGGCATCAGCGCCCGAGCCTCGGTCAGCGATCGGATCGCGGGCCTCAAGCTGGGCGCCGACGACTATATCGCCAAGCCCTTCGCCCTGGAGGAGCTGATGGCGCGCGTGGAAGCGGTCATTCGGAGGCACCGCGGGAAAGGCGGCGCTCGTCTGGTCGTGGGCGATGTGATCCTCGATCTGAGCGAGGGCCTCGCGACCCGCGGGGGCAGACAGCTGGGTCTCACCGGCATCGAGTTCCGGATCCTCGCCGCACTGATGCGCAGCCGCGGCCAGCTGGTCACCTACGAGCAGCTGTCGGAAGCCGTCTGGGCGGTGACCACGGGTCCGGAATCGAACTCGCTCGAGGTGCATGTTTCGCGGATTCGGCAGAAGCTCGAGGCGGGCGGCGAGACTCGCTTGATCCAGACGGTCAGGGGTATCGGTTACAGGTTCACGTCGGAGTCAAGGGAAGAGGGACCCACGACATGAGCAAAAGAGTGTGGTGCTTGGAGCGACGAGCGCTCCAGGAGGCGGACCTTTGCCGACCTTGAGCCTCGACGTGCCCACGAGCTGAAGGCCCTTTTGTTACAGGCCTTCGCCAGCGTTCCAGCGCGGCTGAAGGCAGTCATCGTCGGAGTACCGCTCGCCGGGATCGTGCTTGCCGGAGTGGCGGCGGCGCTCGGCGGCTTCACAGCAGCACAGCCCTGGCGCTGGTTCTTTGTGCCGGCGTGCCTGGTCGGCGTGCTGCTGGCAGAAAAGTACCCCGTGAAGATCGGACCTGAGCAGAAGGTGAACCTCGGTGCTCTTCCATGCTTGCTCGCCGCGCTCCTGCTTCCACCGGGAGTTGGGCCTGCGACCGCGGCGTTGAGCGTGCTGGCGGGCAACCGCCTTGTGCGGCGAACCTGGTGGGAGAGCGCCTTCAACGCAGGCAACGTGCTTGCCGCGGCATCGCTTGCGGCCCTGCTGGGAGCTATCGGGAGCGACACGACCGCCGCCCAGGCGCGGGCCGCGTCCGCCGCGCTCCTCTATGTGGTGGTCAACCTACTGCTGGGGGTCTTGCCTGCGGCTCTGCACGCCGGGCGTCCGTACCTGTCACTGCTGAAGCAAGCCACCGCGGCATCGTGGGCGGCGTCTCTGACGCTCGCGGCCTGCGCCGTCAGCATCGCTGTGCTTGCGATCGAGGCGCCGGTCGTCGCTGCCTTGCCGCTGATCGTGCTGCCATTGATCTACCGCATGAACCGCGCGATCCTCGCGCAGGCGAATGCCAACGAGCAGCTCGCCGGTGTGCTGGCGGCGCAGCGCCGCTTCCTCACCGATGTGTCGCACCAGGTGGCGACGCCCCTTGCGACGATCATGACCAACCTGTCGATTCTGCGGCGGGCCAGCAAAGGTACGGCGGATCAAGCGATCGAAGACAGCGTCGCCGAAGCGGAGCGAATGAAAAGGATGCTGGCCCGCTTGCGCGCACTGGCACACGCCGACGAGGACGTTCCGCTTCGCCGGGAGCTCGTCGACCTGGCCGAGCTCACGGCCGACATAGTTCGCGCCTACGCGGCTCAGGCCGGCACATCAGGCGTCAGCCTCGTGACGGAGGTCAAAGCGCCGGCCAGCATCAGCGCCGACAAGGACCTGCTGCGCGAGGCGGTCGCCAACCTGGTCGACAACGCGGTCCGATTCAGTCCTCGCGGAGCCGAGGTCAAGCTGCGGGTCACCCGCGGAGTGACCGGCCCGTCGATCGACGTGATCGACTGCGGGCCGGGCATCGACGAGGAGCGCCTCCCGCGGCTGTTTGAGCGGTTTCAGCGCAGCGATTCAGGCAGCGGTCTTGGCCTGGCCATCGCGCGCCGGGTCGTCGAGCGGCACGGTGGCACCATCCACGTGCAGACGGCTCGCGGAGAGGGCAGCACGTTCACGATCGAGCTGCCGGAGAGCCGCGCCAACTAGCTCTTTGCATCCTTTATCGTCGGCTCCTGAGGATCGCTCCAGTCAAGCCGTTGATCTAAGTTACATCCGTGGCCATCATCGTCTGCCCGCAGCCGGCGGCAGCCGAGATTGGGCTCGAGGTCATGCGCCGCGGCGGTAACGCTGTCGATGCCGCGGTCACGTGTGCCTTCGTGCAGGGCGTGATCGATCCGCAGATGTGCGGGATCGGGGGCTGCGGCGTGATGTTGGTGCACAACGCGCAAGGCGGTGATGCGCTGCTTGAGTTCTACTCCACAGCGGGATCGCGTGCACGCGAGGACCAGTGGGAGCACCTTTTCATCCGCGAGGCGGCCGACCGCTACGGCTACGTGCTCGAGGGCTGGGTCAACGACGTCGGGCACCAGTCGGTTGGCGTGCCTGGAACGGTGGCCGGGCTGTACGAAGCGCTGACCCGGTTCGGCACGATCTCCTGGGAGCAGGCGATCGAACCGGCGATCCCGCTCGCGCGCGACGGGTTTCCTGTGACCGGCTTCATGCACGGCTACTGGACCACCGACTACGGCCCGGACGTTGTTCCGAACCAGGACCGGATCCAGGCCACGCCGGAGGCGAAGGCGATCTACACCCACGACGGAAAGCTCTACGCGATCGGCGAGCGAATGGTGCAGGCGGATTACGCGCGCACGCTCGAACGGCTGGCAAGCGATGGGCCTGACGTCTTCTACAAAGGCGACGTCGCTGACGCGATCGCGGCCGACTTCGAGGCCAACGGAGGCTTCATCACGAAGGATGACCTGGCCAACTACACCGTCAACGTGACCGAGCCTCTGAGAGGAACGTACCGCGGACTTAATGTCGCAGCGGCCGGCCCGCCGGCGGGCGGCCTGACCCTGCTTCAGATGCTGAACTTTCTGGAGGGCTTCGACCTCGGCGCTCACGGATGGCCGAGCAGCGAAGCGGCGCGTCTCCTGGTGGAGGCGATGGCGTGGGCGATGGCCGACCGCGAGCTGCACATCGCCGACCCGAGGTTCATCGAGATTCCAACCGGCGCGCTCGCCGACAAGCAGTACGCGGCCAAGGCTCGCGAGGTGGTGGCGGCGGGCGCTCGAACATCAACTGGAGCACACGATCGGGCCGACACGACGCACCTGTGCGCTGTCGATGACGCCGGCAACGCGGTCTCGCTGACTCACACGCTTGGGTCGGCCAGCGGGGTGGTGACGCCGGGCCTGGGCTTTGGCTACAACGACTACATGAACTGCTTTGACCCGCGTGCCGGCCGCCCAAACTCCGTCCGCCCCGGCAAGACTCGGGTGACGATGATGACGCCCACCCTGGTGTTCGATCGCGACCGGCTTCGGGCCTGCGTCGGGGCGCCGGGTGGCACCAAGATCGTGACCGCGGTTCTCCAGGTGTTGGTCAACGTGATCGACCACCGAATGTCGCCGGTCGAAGCGGTGAGCGCACCACGGATCGACTTCCAGGGCGACGTCGTCCAGGCCGAGGCGCGGGTTCCGCTGGTCGTCTGCCAGGGCCTCGAAAAGCATGGCTACAAGGTCAACCGCCGTACCCTCAACTATGATTCGTACTTCGCCAGGCCGCAGCTTATCGTGGCCGAGTCCGACGGCTTTCTTCATGGAGCCTCCGACCCACGGAAGGACGGAGGCACCCCACTCGACACGGAGACCGCATGAGGTTCACGGACAGGGTCGCCCTCGTCACAGGCGGGGCCAGGGGAATCGGCGCGGCGACGGCTCAGCTGCTGGCCCGCGAGGGGGCGAAGGTCGCCGTGTCGGATCTGGACGTCGGGCCGGCCGAAGAGGTCGCCGGTCCGATTCGGGGAGTCGCCATCGCCTGCGATGTCACCGATCGCGCACAGGTCGATGCGATGGTCGAGCGGACGGTGAAGGAGCTTGGCCGGCTCGACATCCTGGTCGCCTGCGCGGGTCTGACACGCGACAACCTGATCTTCAAGATGACCGACGAGGACTGGGACGTCGTGATCGACACCCATCTGAAAGGAACATTTCTCTGCGCCAGGGCGGCGCAGAAGCACATGGTCGCGCAGAAGTACGGAAAGATGGTCTTTCTCTCATCGACCTCGGCGCTCGGCAATCGCGGGCAGGCCAACTACTCGGCGGCGAAGGCAGGCCTGCAGGGGATGGCGCGCACGCTCGCCATCGAGCTCGGGCCGTTCAACGTCAACGTCAACACGGTTGCCCCAGGCTTTATTGAAACTCGAATGACGCGAGCGACGGCCGAGCGCCTGGGTGTCGACTTCGACGCTTTCAAGATCGGTGCCGCTTCGCAGATCCCGCTCCGGCGCGTCGGGCAGCCTGAGGATATCGCCACAGTGATCGCGTTCCTGTGCAGCGACGAATCCAGCTTCGTGTCAGGCCAGACGCTCTACGTTCGCGGCGGCCCTTAGTCGCTGCTGGTCGCGAGCAAGTCCTCGGCCTGGTGCAGGATCCGGCTGACCAGCTCGCCGGCGGGCACGATGTCGTGGACCAGGCCGGCTGACTCGCCCGCCAGGACGAAGTCTCCTGCGTCCAGCGCGGCTTCGAGCGATGGGCGCAGCTGGTCGGCGGCAAGCGCCCACTCCTGTACGCGATCGGCCCATTCCTCGAGCAGAGGGTGGTTGACGGCCCGCACGATCGCGCCCGGCCAGACCTTGCCCATCACGTCGTCATAGAACCTGCTCGCCACGGTCTGGCTGCCGAGCGCGTTGAGGATCACGTCCTTGGAATGACCCTTCCCGCGCGCTTCGGGCGTGGCCAGGAACCGAGTGCCGATGAGGGCACCCTGGGCGCCGAGCATGAGCACCGCGGCTAGGCCACGCCCATCGGCGATTCCGCCCGCCGCCAGGACTGGCACCCCGCCGACGATGTCCACCACCTGCGGCACCAGCGGCAGGGTCGACATCATCCCGACGTGCCCGCCGCCCTCTGTGCCCTGAGCGACGATGGCGTCCGCGCCATCGCTGGCGACCTGGCCGGCCTCCTCCGGGGTGCCGACCATGTGGACAACCTTGATGCCGGCTTCGTGGGCCTGATAGGTGAGGTCGGCCGCACGGCCCCACGCCAGGGAAAGCACGGGGACGCGCTGGGCGAGCGTCATCTGCACCGCTGCCTGGTCGATCTGGCACACGACGTGGTTGACGCCGAACGGGCGCGAGGTCAGCTCGCGCACCTGCCGGATCTCGCTGCGCAATTCGTCGGGCGTGCGGCCAAGGCCGCCGATGATGCCGAGGCCACCGGCATTGCTCACGGCCGCGACGAGCTCCGGGGTGGTGTACCTCGCCATCCCGGCCTGGAAGATCGGGACGTCGATCTCGAACAGGTCACAGATTGGCGTGTGAAGGCGTGTCATTGCTTGTGCGTCATCTAAATATCCGCTAATCGTCCTTCATGGGCTGCCAGGCCAATAAAGGCAAGTACCGGGCAGCTCGCGCGTTGGACCGGTTTGTGAACGGGATTCTCGGCCGCGTGCGGCAGCGCCTTGCGGCCCGAACTACTGTTCGCCGCCGGGGCCTATGGGCGCCCAAACCTCGTATTCGAATCGAATTCGGATACTTAAGACCGCCCATTCGCCTTTGGGGTCCCGTACCATGCCCTACGGGGTTGACGCCCGCGCCGGACCTCTGCTACGGTGACGGCCGTCTCAGGGGAGCCGCCCGGCTGGGGGCGAGTTCGCACTCTTAGGGGTAGGAATTGCGAGTCCATCGATATCTGACTCATGCTGTCGTGCTCGCAGTAGCGGTTGCGATATCGAGCTATGCCACATTGGATCGCCAGTTTCCCACCTCCCTCACCGCCCGCTTGAGCCCGGTGAATGCTGAAGCGGTTGTCGTGAGCGAAGGCGGCACGGTCGGTGATGTCTCGCTCGGTCGCTACAGCACGATCATCAAGCCGCTGTCCATCCCGATGTCCGCTCCCGTCAACCACCAACCGCTTCGCTACGCGGTAGCCCCCGGCGAGAACCTGGTCGCGATCGCCGCCAAGTACGGCGTCACGGTGAGCCAGATCCGCTGGTCGAACACGAACCTTACGTCGACCGATTCAGTCGCCACGGGCGACCAGTTGACGATCCCGCCAATTCCAGGCGTCGTCGTCACTGCCAAGGCGAGTGACACGTTCGAGAGCCTCGGCACCAAGTTCTCCGTCGACCCGCAGGTGATCATCGACTTCAACCGGCTGCGCAGCAATCAGCTAACGGCTGGGACCGTGGTGGTGATCCCGGGCGGCGTCGGAGGCGCGTTCCCGCCTCCACCGGCCCTGTCCCAGCTTCTCGCGCGTTCGGGCGGCAGCCAGTCGTTCAACTCACACGTCATCGGATGCTGCCTCGGTCCGTACCCGGCAAGCGGCTTCCCGGCCGGGTGGTGCACCTGGTACGTCGCGACGAAGCGCAACGTGACGTGGCGGGGCGACGCCGGCTACTGGTACTCCAACGCTTCAGCCCAGGGTTACTCGGTCGGGCAGACGCCGAAGGTGGGCGCGATCATGGTGACCTGGGAGAGCTGGGCTGGGCACGTTGCCTATGTCGAAGCTGTCAACCCAGACGGCTCGTGGGTGGTCTCCGAGATGAACTACATCGCGTTCAACGTGATCAACGAGCGGACGATCAAGCCCGGCCAGCTGGGTGGCAGGCTCGTGGGGTTCATCTACTAAGAGCGCTGAGCGGCGCCTGGGCGGGTCGCTCCGCCCACTGGTCCTCCATCTTCTGCACATCGCGGCGTACCGAGCGCAGGCCGGTGGCGGCAATGATCGCCGCGAGGATGAGCAGCGTCGGAGAGGTGATCAAAAGCGCGAGTTGAAGGCTGCCGACTTTGTCGGAGATGAACCCGACGTCGAATGTCGAGTGTGAGTCTCCGAGGACGTGTGAGACGAACAGCAGCATCGTCACCGCGCTTGCCCGCAGGCCTGGCGAGACGACGTTCTGCGACACGGCCGTGAACGGACCGGAATAGAGGTACAGGCACACGACGGCCAGCATGAATGCAGGTACGAAGATCGGTATCGGTCCGATGTTCATCGGCGCCAGCAGAGCGATCGTGATGAAGAACGCGCCGAGCACAAAGCCGGCGATGCCCACCTCGAGATGCCCGGCGGGGTTCTTCAGGGCACGCCGGTCGGCGATCCACCCACCCGCCAGCGTCCCGATCAGGCCGCCTGCGACGAGAACGACTCCTGCCAGGAGTCCGGCCTTGCTCACGGAGAGGTTGAAGCGCCGGGTCAAGACGAGAGGCAGCCAGAAGGCGTTGGACGCGAGCACAAAATAAAGGAGGGTCTGGGAGAAGATCGTCGCTCGGAGGGTGGGGATCCGCAGGAGCTCGAGGAAGTTGCTAAGGCTGGCGTCGTGGGTCTTCTCGACGGCAGTGCCGCGACTTTCGACGTTTCCGCGAAGCGGTTCGCGAAGGCCGAAGGCGAGCAGCGCGAAAAGGATCCCAGGCACCGCGGCGAAGAAGAACGCGCTGCGCCAGCCGAACTTTTCCGCGATGTAGCCGCCGCCGGCAAAGCCGACCGCGATGCCGATGGCGCTTCCGGCGCCCCAGATCGACATCGTCCGGCCTCGCTGTTCTTTCGGAAAGTAGTCCGACAGGAGCGAGGTGCCTGCGGGGTAATAACCGGCCTCGCCGATACCGAGGACGGCGCGGCTCAGAAAGAGCTGTACAAAGTTGCGCGCGAATCCTGTGAACAGTGTGGCCAAGCTCCAGATGGCGACGCCGACACCGACGACGGTCCTCCGCACGCCGCGATCGGCCCAGTAGCCGAAGGGCAGGGCGGCCACGGCGTAGACGAGGAGGAAGGCCGAGCCGAGGAGTCCGATCTGGGTATCGCTGAGGCCGAACTCTTTCTGGATCAGCGGCGAAGCCGCTGCCCCGACGTACCGGTCCATGTAGTTGAGGAAGTTGATGCCGACCATGACCGCGAGGACGTATCTGGCATAACCTCGCGCCACGGCGCCATTATGTGGGGAGGTTGGGCGGAGCGGGTACGATACCGGTCACGCCTGTCGCCGGTTGAGGCGGCCTGCTGTGGGTCGGCTGGGCATTGGCGAGCCTAACGGTCTGTAAAACCGCCGCGAAAGCTGAGGCAGTTCAAATCTGCCCCGACCCACCACTCTGACGCGCTTTTTGGCGAGGCCTCCGAAGGGTAGCCTGTATTCGAAACCTGGTCCTTGGGACCGGGTTTTCGTGTTTTCAAGGCCTGCGATGCCGGGCTCCAAGGAAGCTACAAAACTGTGGAAGAGAGGCTGGAAAAACCGTCGAAACCGTTGGGTGTTTCGAAAACCGTTGTCACGCGATATATGGCCCCGGAGGGCCCTCCAGACCATCGCCGCAGGGCACGGCACGGCGTTCAGCCAGGGCGGCCTAGCGCCCGCCTACTCAAGCGTGAGGTCAATGCCGAGGAGGATGAGCTGGCGCCAGTCGTTGCCCAAACGGTTAGCGCTGGCCGCAAGGCATTTGCGCCGATCGCTGGCTTGGTTCGGGAGTGGCTCGCCGAACTCAAGGTCATGGGTCGCAGCGAGCAAACGATCAAGTGGTACCGGCAGAAGATGGATTGGTACCTGAGTCACGAAGATGGCCCGACTAGTCTCGACGGCCTGACTTCGGCGGAGGTCAAGCGACTCCTCGGGGTGTTGATCGATCGCGATCTGGCCCCCAACACGGTGCATGGCTTTTTCGAGGTCGTTCGCGCCTTCGCCAACTGGGCGCTGCGCGAAGGCTTTCCCGGCGGTGATCCGGATGCGGCCGCCCACGGTGCCGGTCACCGAGCTCGAGACGTATACCGACGCCCAGCAGGATGCAATCCTCGCTGCCGCGGCGCGCGG
>CATPBO010000193.1 GCA_955652835.1 Candidatus Dormiibacterota bacterium | reverse complement strand
TCCTTGATGTCGGTGTTGCCCACCAGGGTCATGCTCAGCTCCCGGAGAGAGTCGGCCTGCGCTGCTCTTTCGACCGCGGAGCGCCGTTCGCGCTCCAGCTCGCGGGTCATGTACCCGGTCGCAAGAGCGACGACCAGGAACAGGAACATCTTGCCGATCGTGGCGTTGGGGTCGACGTAGAAGTTCGAAGGTGTGAAGCTGCCGCCGACAAACAGGTACAGGAAGGAAATGACCAGCGCCGAGACGAAGCTCGCCGTGGCACCGAAACGAACTGCGTTGGTGATCACTGCCAGGAACAGGGCAAGAAAGAACGGGCTGTTGAAACCTTGGGACAGGTAGACCAGGGTGGTCGCGAACACGATGTCCAGCGTCATCGTCGCGAGGCTGAACTGCTTTCCGGGCTGATACCTCCGAGCCAGGAGCACGTTGATCCCGACATTCATCGCACCCCATCCGGCCAGAACGAGGTCGATGGTGACCTTCTGGTTCGCGTCGGTATGCGGGTTTACGTTGTTCAGAACGCCGAGCACGATGAGGAACAGCCACCTGAAGACCACCGCCACGCGTTCGCCGACCCGACGGCGGTCGGCATCGAAAGTGGCGTCGATGGCGAGGGCGCGAATGTCCTGCCAGCGCCTGGAAGGGGTGCCGCCGGGCTCTCTGTTCATGGGGTGATGTCGACCCACGCCGTGAAGGGGGCTAATTATTCGCTGTTTCGAGGCTGAAAACAGCCCTTGCCGCGATTCCGGCCCCGAAGGAGTCGAACGCCGGCGCCCGACCGCCCAGAGAAGCCGCTCTGAGTCGTCCCACAAACCTTTTACATAACAAGCACCGAATCGCTGTCCGCAGAGCTACCATTCCCTGCGCGTCTGACGACAGGCAAGCCACTTAGCTTTCCTTAAGTCAAATCGTCCACCTTACTTAAGCCACATGCGATTTACCAACGAACCCCGCTACTGCTTGGCAACCCCCGATGAAGCCGACCGGCCTGGGCGGGCATCTGCGCGTTCAGGAGAGCGAACTGTTAGCAATAACCCGAGAGTCCGTACGTTGCTCCCTCCAGTACCCGGCAATTTCTGGAGGGATCGTTGATCGAACCTAGTAACAGGATCACGTGGGCGGCGGCGCAGCGGCCTGGGCGCCGTGCTCGCAGCCAGCGCAGTCAGGCGCTGGTTGAGTTCGCCCTCGTGTCGCCGATATTCCTCCTCGTTCTGTTCACTGCCATCGACATCAGCCGCCTGCTTTACACGTATACCGCGGTTTCCTCCGCGGCTCGTGATGGCGCGCGGACAGCATCTCTGAGCGGTTCCATCTACACCGACTGCCAGATCATTCAGGAGGTCGAGCTGGTCGGCCAGGGCTTCCCCGTGAAGATGGACCCCAACTCTCTTGTCGGCAACTCGGATCCCAACAACCCCAGCGGGGCGCTGCAGCCGACCGTCCCGCCGGCCAACGTCGCCTATGCCTACATCTGGCCGGCGGTGGCCACTGCGAACCCGCCCGACAGCAACTGCACGTCGACAAATCAGCGCGCGGTTTCGCCTTCGGTGAAGCACGTGGCGGTGGAGATCCAGTATCACTTCACGCCCTTGCTGCCAATCGTCTCTCAGTTCGCGGGGAACATCATCGTCAAGACAATTTCGGTGGTCACGACTGAGTGATGTGGTACATCAGCGCTCGTAAGCGACAGAGTGGTCAGTTGCTGCCGATCGCGGCGGCGGCGTTCCTCGTC
Organism: Candidatus Dormiibacterota bacterium; assembly: GCA_955652835.1. Classification (GTDB taxonomy): domain Bacteria; phylum Chloroflexota; class Dormibacteria; order Dormibacterales; family Dormibacteraceae; genus Palsa-870. The sequence goes on along the minus strand of CATPBO010000193.1, from coordinate 1,302 downwards.
ATGTGCGCGCTAGCGGGCCTGGCGATCGACGCCAGCCGGGATTACCTGGACAAGCGCAACGCGCAGAACGCGGCCGACTTCGCGGTTCTTGCCGCGGCAAAGCAGATGTCCTTTTCGAGCAACTTGAACAGCGCGATCACCGCGAACTCGTCCACCGTGCATGCAGCGCATGACTACGCGGCGAACAACGGCTTTCCAACCATCTACAGCAACACCTGCGATTCGACGTCAGGAGGCGGCTTCACCACGAGCTGGTTCGATGTGGCCGGCCCGGCCTGCAACGCCACCGTCGGTTTCAACACCAAGGTCAGCGTTAATCAGCCGGCCGTCAACCTTCCAGGATCCCCTGTGGCGGCGGTATGTACGGGCGCAGCCCAGTTCACATGTGTTCAGGTGGTGATCACGAGTCGCATCGCCGAACTGTTCACGTCAGTTTTGGGTATCAGCTACGCGTACGTGACGGTGGGGTCCGCAGCTCAAACTGCGCTTCCGAGTTCGTCTTTCGATGCCCCTCCGCCGAACGCAGTGACCATCTACCAGCCCCAGAGCGGCTGTGACGACAAGAAGCAGCAGTGCTTCGACGAAACGAAGCCGGTCGGGCGGACACAGCTTTCGTGCACCGGCGGCACCAACAACTGCCCGACCTTCTGGGTCAGGCCAGGCACCGCCGCCAAGATCTATGGCTATGATGGCTCGATCCTGACACCCGCCGGCGACTACACCGCGGTGCGGTCCAACGGCGACATGGTCATCCAGTCCCGGACCACCATCTGCGACCCGTACAGCGGCGTGGCTTGCGCGGCCAACGTTGCGAGAGGGCCGGCGGGTTTCGCCGTGCCAGGTGGCACCAACCTTTACTGCTCGAAGTTCGGAGCAGGCGCTGTCAGCTTGCAGCCGTGCACCACAACCGGCCAAGCGTCTTTGAATGAGATCGACTCCAACCAGACCGGTTGGTCCACACCCGGCTACTGGTACCCCACGGTCGACACCACCAAGCTCAAGTTCTGCGGATCGCTCATCCTCAACGGACAGCCGATGTACGGCCCGTGTGCGGACGCGACGGAGCCGTATCTCATTGGTTCGGGCGTCTACGACTTCATCGTGATCAACCACGGGAACTATGAGTTCGATTCAGGCCTCTTCGACATCCGCGGCAATGCACCGGTCAACACCGCAACGGGCGGAGGGTATGTCGCCAACGGGATCGACCACAGCAAGGAAGGCGCCAGCGACTTCGACCTGTGCACCGGCGGTCAGCCCAACTCCTGTCCGGCCCTCACCGCGGGAATCTGGATCGGCCAT
>CATPBO010000192.1 GCA_955652835.1 Candidatus Dormiibacterota bacterium | reverse complement strand
TTCGAGGCTGATCACGTGAACCTGGCGGAGCCGCAGCTCGGCGGCATCCTCGCACGTGACGATGCGCTCGTTGGCCGGGATGAAGCCGGACAGCACGTTGAGAAGCGTCGTCTTGCCGGAACCTGTGCCACCCGAGACGATTACGTTGAGCCTGGTCTTCACCGCGGCGTCGAGGTATTCGATCATCGCCTCGGTGGCGCCACCGACCGCAATTATCTTCTCGGGCGAGAGCACCTCGCGACCGAACTTTCGGATCGTGAGGCAGGGACCGTAGATCGCGACGGGCGGGATCACAACGTTGACACGAGATCCGTCCTTCAGTCTTGCGTCACACATCGGTTCGGATTCGTCGACGCGCCGGCCGATAGTGGAGACGATCCGGTCGATCACCCGTCGCAGGCTGTCCTCGTCCTCGAAGGCAAGACTGGTCAGCTCGATCCGTCCGCGCCGCTCGACGAAGATCTGCTCCGGTCGGTTGACCATGATTTCGCTGATATCGGGGTCCCGCAGAAGCGCTTCCAGCGGACCAAGGCCGATGACCTCGTCGAACAGGATCTCGACCAGGCGCTCCTTATCGGTCGCGGTGACCAGGGCCGCCGGCGGCTTGGCCCGGAAGTGGTCCTCTGTCAGCTGCATCAACAGGCGCCTGATGCCGGCACGGTTGTTGATGTCGATGGCGGCGGCGTGCCGGCTGAGGAGCTGGGCGTGGATCTCGCCCTTGGCGGCGGCGAGCGCGGGGCTGAGCAAAGCAGACGCTTCGATGACGGGGAACTGTTGTGTGGTCGAGGTCAGGGGTGGCGCCGCGCCATCGCGAGGCACCACGCGCCGCTCGGCAGGGGCCACGGTGACGGCGCCGTCGACGTTGGGAGCAGGCGCGCTGCCCGGTGGGGGCGGAGCCCCCGCAGGCCCCTGCTGGTACCGGCGGTCGAAGCGCTCCGAGAGCTTCATACGAGCCTCGTGGCGATGGAGCGCAGCACACGCCGGTGCGCCAGGGTCGCCGCTTTCTTGACGTCCGCATCCGGCTCCCTAGCGGCCAGGGTGCCAAGCCCGTCAGATGCCGGAAGGGCCCCGATCATGCCCAGGGATTTGCACGCGGCAACGCGAACCGGCTTCGGCCAGCGCCGGTCGTGAGCAATGCCGAGTAGCGGCGCCACGCGCAGTTTGTCGCGTCGCAACCCGCATGCGAGCACCGTGACGACTGCCGCCTTCTCGCTCTCGGGCTGGCGCATCAGGGCTTCGATGTCGAGATCTGAGGCCGCGGTCGCCAGCGCGATGGCAAGCCGGTGAACCGGAATCCGGTTGGCCGATGCCATCAGGGCCTCGACCGCCCGCCGCCCGCCGACACGGCCGAGGGCGCGGATGGCCGACTGGCGTACCTTCGGGTTCTTGTCCTGGACCAGGTCCTCGAGCCACAGGACCGACTCCGGGAGGCGAAGCGCCCCGCACAGCCGAGCGGCGGACGCTCTGGTGATCGGGTTCGCGCTGACGAGCGAGTTCAGCAGCTCGTCGGTGAGGCCCGTCCGCCGGAAGAGCTCGGTGATCCGCCACTGACCGGTCAGCCCGAACCCGGCGATGTCGAGTGCTGCCGAGATCGCCGAGGCGACCGGTTCTGGTTCGGCCAGGAGTTCCCCCGCCGTCACGTTAAGGACCACGTGCGGCTCGCCCGTTAAGGCGGCATTAAGAACCCGCTCAATACGGGCAGCCAAACGGGATCGTGGAGCGCGCGAACCAGCCCCCGACCGCTTGGTCAGGCGCTGCAGATCGATCTCGGCCGGAGGCCTCGTGTTCAAAGCTATTACTGAGATGTACGGTCGATTCGGGGGGACGTTGGTACATTATCGGCCTATTGACCGCCCCTGAGGTTCACGAAGCCGATCGGGCGCTGGAGGAAAAACCAAGCCAGGTGGGTGCAAGCAGCGAGCCCGCCGCCGACCAGACACCATCAGCCCTGCAGCTGCGGATGCGGATCCTGGAGATGTCCTCCGTGTTCGCGGAGCTCAGCGATGGCGCCCTGCGTGCCGTCGCGCGCCGTATGCGCCCCGTGGGTTTGACCGCCCGCGACACCCTGCGCCTCAGCGCCCAGGGCGGCGACGTGGTCGTCTTCCTGGCATCCGGCCAGGTCGAGGAGTCGATCACAGACGGCGCGGGCAAGGTGCTCCTGACCCGGCGTCCGGCTCCGGGCGACCTGGTCATCCTCCCCGCGCCCCGCACCAAGGACGACTACCTCACAAGCATCTACGGCCTGACCGACGCCGTCCTCCTGACCCTGGACCGGGACGGCCTGCTGGAGGGCCTGGGCCCAGACGTCGAAAAGGTGGCGCTCAGCCTCGACCGGCTGTGGGACCAGGAAGTCTCGGCCGTCGATGCCGCAGAAGCGCAGCGATCGTCGCGCACCGCGGCTCCGATCGTCGCCTTCTTCTCGGCCAAGGGAGGTTCGGGCGTCACCACCCTCGGGGTCAACACGACGGCGGTGCTCGCCCGCAAGTTCCCGCGCCAGGTACTGCTGGTGGACCTGTCCGCCCCGTTCGGGCATGCCGCACTCTTCGCCGACCTCATCGCCACCGGATCGATCGCGAGCGCCGCCAAGGCCGCCCAGGTCGACTTTGAGACCGTGCTGCGCGGCAACATCGTCAATCACCGCTCGGGTATGGGCGTGCTTCCCGGGACGCTCCGGCCGGAGGAGGTCGACCTGATGACCGGGGACCTGACCGGTCGCATGCTAGACGTGGTCGTCAGCTGGCAGCGGCTGATCCTCGTTGACCTCGGCACCTCGCTCGCCGAGGCCGCGCTGGCGGTGCTCGAGCGCGCCGAGTGCGTGGTGATCGTGGTTCCACCGGAGATCGCGGCGATGACCGACGCGCGGCGCTCGCTCGCCGTGTTCCGAGACATCCTGAACGTGCCCGACAACCGGATCGCGCTGGTCCTCAACCAGCGGGTGCCGCATCCGCCCCTGGATCGCGCCGCCGTGGAATCGATCCTGGGCCGGAAGATGTCCGTGACCGTGGGCTTCGACGACTCCCGCCCGGAGGATGCGGCCCTTGCCGGCGGCCTGGTCCTCCTTCGCGATCCCAACTCGCTCGTCTCCCGTGGGGCGACGGACCTGGCCCGCGTGATCCTGGCCAGCCTGAAGCTGGATGGCTGAGCCAGGTAGATTCGCGCGCCGATCCCCCACCCGGCCGCGAGGTCAAGCGATGGTCGAGTTCGCGATCACGCTCCCGATCCTGATCGCGCTGGTGGCCGGAGTCCTCGAGCTGGGCCGGGGCTATACCTTCGCCATCGCCACGTCCGATGCGGCTCGCGACGCGGCTCGCTACGCCGCCGGTAAGACGGCAACCACCAATGGGCCGGGCCTGGCGAGTATGTGCAGCCTGGTGACTGCGGACCTGGCGTCAGTCACGTCGAACGTGAGCTGCCCGACGCAGGTCAGCCACCCGCCGCCCTTCACCGTGGGCACTGATTACACCAATCCGGTTGCGGGGCAGGCGGTGGTCGCGATCTACTGCGGAGCGAGCTCCAACTGCACAGGCTCCGTGACGACACTGGCTGCCACCGAGGTTGATGTTTCCGTCTACTACGGCTTCAGCGACTTGAACCTCCTGGGAGGCGGGATCACGATTTCTGGATCGAGCCGCGCCACGACGTCGTGGTGAGGTCCGGCAAGCGGTCAGGTACGGCCCAGGCGCTGGTCGAGTTCGCCCTGGTCGCGCCGATCGTGCTGCTGATCATTGGAGCGACCGTCGACATGGGACGGGGGATGCTCATGTACGCGCTGCTCCAGGGTGCTTCTCGCGACACGGCTCGACAGGCCGCGCTCGCCTATTACAGCGGGTCCAACAACCTGCCGCCCGACTGCACAAGTGCCGCCCTCACGACGCCCTGCTCGCTGAATTCTCTCGTCAACGGCGCCCACGCCCTCGACGCGCTGGGGGCCTCGGTCGTCTACCTGGACTCGCCGGCCATCTCGTCGCCGCCCTCGTACGGCACTTATGTCGCCAACGCCAGCCCGACGCAGCCGGGCACCATCACGCTCACCGGTGTCACGAACCCGAATACCGTCTACGTCTTCATCTACGAGCTGGACTCGACCAGCGGCAACCCAAGCCCCCGGTGGAGCTGTTCGAGCTGCGCGGCGGCAAACGGAGCCGCGGTCCGCACGTCCCGCCACCAGCTCGCGGTTGTCGACTTCAAGCTCAAGTGGCAGCCGGTGATGGCCAGGTTTCTCGGCATCCCGACGGTGATCACGTTCGACTCGCAAAGCGTGATCCGGATGG
>CATPBO010000191.1 GCA_955652835.1 Candidatus Dormiibacterota bacterium | reverse complement strand
TGCTTGACGTTTGCGCGAAGCTGACCGACGAGCAGCTCCAGCTGACTGCTCCCGGCACGTACGGAACCGTAGCCGCGACGCTGCTGCATCTGCTCTCCGCCGAGCAGCGTTATCTACGCCGGCTGGCGGGCACCAAACCTGAGATAAGCGAGCGCGATGTGATGCCAGACCTTGCGGTCCTGAAGGAGCACGCCGCCCGCAGCGGGGACCAGCTGATCGAAGCTGCAAGACGAGTCACGCCTGAAGACACGATCGACGAGGAGAGAGACGGCCGCCTGATGAGGCTGCACCTCGGCGTCGTGATCGTCCAGGCGCTGCACCACGGCAACGACCACCGCACCCATGTGTGCACGATCCTTGGCCACCACGACATCCCCTATGGCGACATGGACGTTTGGGCGTACGGCGAGGCGACGGGCGCACTGGTCACCATTGGCCCCAACGCATAGACTCGGCTTGTTGTGCTCACCGCATTCATCCTCGTCGAGGCTAATCGGGAAGGGTTGACCCGCCTCGGTTCTGAGCTGGCGGCGGTCGAGGGTGTCGCCGAGGTGTACACGGTGACGGGTGACTGGGACTTCGTTGCCATCGTGCGCGTGCGGGAGCATGACGATCTCGCCAAGGTGGTGACGCAGCACCTGACCAAGCTCGACGGCATCGAGCGCACCCAGACGATGGTCGCCTTCCAGCAGTTTTCGGCTCACGACCTGGAAGCCATGTTCGGCCTGGGCCTCGAGGACAAGAAGGCCTGAGCGACCTTCTCCCGGTGGCGCTGCGCGCCGCCCGCGCGGGCGCCCGGGTGCTCATCGACGGCGGGCTGCCCAGACCCGGCGGTGCGGTCGATGTGAAAGGCGCGGGAGATTACGTCACCTCATTCGACCGCAAGTCGGAGGCCGCGATTCTCGAAGTGTTGACGCGTGAGACACCTGGGATCGCCATCCTTGCGGAGGAGCGTGGCGGCACGCGAGCGTCAACGATGTGGGCCGTGGACCCGCTCGATGGCACCACGAACTTCACGCGCGGGCTCCCGGTAGTGGCCGTTTCGGTGGGACTGCTGGATGGCGGCGTACCGGCGCTCGGAGTCGTCATCGCCCCCTTTCTCAACCTGGAGTTCGCTGGGTCGCGAGGCAAGGGGGCGTCCTTGAACGGCGACCGGCTGCCTCCGTTACCTGCGCTCGATCCGTCTAAGGCCATCGTCGCAACCGGCTTTCCCTTCCGCAACAAGCACCGGCTGCCGCTCTACCAACCGGTGATGGAAGGGGCGCTACAGCGCTTCGAGGATCTCAGGCGCGCCGGGGCGGCAGCCCTCGACCTCGCGTGGACCGCCGCCGGCACCTTTGACGGCTACTTCGAGCTCAACCTCAACACGTGGGATGTCGCCGCCGGTGCTGCCCTGGTGATCGAGGTCGGCGGGCGGGTCAGCGACTGGTCAGGCGGCGACAGCTGGGTCGAGACCGGCGACATCCTGGCAGCGGCGCCGGCGGTGCATGAGGTGCTCCTAGAGCTGGCCCAACATTCGCCGCACCGGTAGGTCCACCATCGATCTCCACTGCTGGCGCACGATCATGCCGGCCGGCAGCCGATCTCGCCGGCGTCCTCGCTGCGGACGTGTCGCGCGCAGCTGGATGGCGGTCCTGAAGTCGCCTTCGTATGCGGTCAACACCTGTCCGATGTCGCGCGCGCCGAAGTGGCAGTCACTGCCCCCGATGGCAGCCCCCAGCCGTTCGCTGTTGCGGGCGTAAAACGCGTCGAGCTGCCTGCGGCGACGAGCTCCAATCGGCACGGTGAACATCATCTCGATGCCGTCCACGTGATGGCGCTCGATCAACCGCCGCAGCATGTAAGGCTGGATCGATCCGAAGTAGACCGGCATGAAGGGATGCGGAATGATCGACAGGCCTCCCTGGTCGTGGATCGCATCGACTGTGTCCTCCAGCGACATGCCGCGCTTCACAGGCTTCTCGAGGAACCAACCCATCACGTGCGTTGTGGCGGGCAGCTTGGTGGTGATCTCCTGCCCGGCGACCACGATCAACCCTGCGGCCTCGCCGCGCCGCTGCACCTCTTTCACGGAGGCCATCGTGTCGTGGTCGGTCACAGCGATCAGGTCGATATGCGCTTTGACTGCGGCGTCGACGAGCTCGGCCGGGCTGACCATGCCGTCTGACGCGAAGGTGTGACAGTGAGGGTCGGCGAGCATCATGCCTCGAATAACGAATGAACGAAGGCTTCCGGTTCGAACGGGGCCAGGTCGTCGATCCCCTCCCCCACACCGACCAGCTTGACCGGGACGCCGAGCTCGGACTCGATGGCGATCACCGCGCCGCCCTTGGCGCTGCTGTCCAGCTTGGCCAGCACAAGGCCAGTCATGGGGACCGCGCGGTTGAACTCCCGGGCCTGCACCAGGCTCGTGAGGCCGAGCACCGCATCGATCACAAGGAGCGACTCATATGCCCCGCCCTCGAGAGCCTTGCTCGCCACGCGGCCAATCTTGGCCAGCTCCTCGAGCAGATTGCGCTGGGTCTGCAGCCGGCCGGCGGTGTCGACGAGCACCACGTCGCTGCCGCGGCTGCGAGCGGCGTGGATCCCATCGAAGACGACAGAGGCGGGATCCGCCCCTCCTCTGCCGTCGAAGTGCTCGACTCCGGCTCGCTGCGCCCACCCGGTCATCTGCTCGATGCCGGCGGCCCGATATGTGTCCGCGGCAACGATCATGGGCTTGCGTCCGTGCTGCTTGAGCCGGTGTGCAAGCTTGCCGATCGTGGTCGTCTTGCCGGCGCCGTTGATGCCGTAGAACAGAAGGAGATCCGGGGCGCTGTTCAAGCTTAAGCCCCTCACCCCAGCCCTCTCCCCGAGGGGGAGAGGGAACAGCTCGCGCGGCCGCGAAGACATCAATGAAAGTGCGGTCACCACCAGCGCGTCGGCTGCCTCCTCCCGGGTGCGGGGAGCGCGCGCCCGCACGCCGGCGACCAGGCGCGCTGCCATCGCCGGCCCGAGGTCTGCGGAAACCAGCACCTCTTCCAGCTCCTCGTAGTAGCCGGGCGCAAGGGGCGGTTTGAGCGAGCGAATACCCGCCGCCAGAACGCTGCGTGTGCGGCCGCTGACGCGATCCCAGATGCCCACGCCGGGCTCCTCAGCTGGCGTGGGCGGTGCTGGCGGCGCGTACAGCCGGCTTGCGAATGTCCTCGAGCCGAACGGAAACCAGGTGCGACGACCCGCTCTCGTCGAGGTGGATCCCATACAGAGTCGAGGCGTGAGACATGGTCACGTGGTTGTGGGTGATGACTAGGAACTGCCGCTGGGCGCCCAGGCGCGCCAGCATCTCCCCGAAACGGCCGACGTTGGCGTCATCGAGGGCGGCGTCGACCTCGTCGAGGACTGTGAACGGGCTCGGGTTGACCTCGTCCAGAGCCAGCACAAGCGCTAGGGCGGCGAGCGACCGCTCGCCGGATGACAGCAGCGTGACGTTCTGGAGCCGCTTGCGCGGCGGCTGCACCAGGATCTCGACCCCCGAGCGTGGGCCGTCGTCACCATCCGCATGCTTGAGCGTGGCGCGCCCACCCGGCGCGAGCTGGGAGAAATATTCGTGGAAGTTAGCGGCGACGGCGCCGAAAACCGCCTCGTAGCGCGATTCCTCCTCCTCTCGCAGCTTGCCGATCAGCTGCTCGAGATCTGAGCGCGCCGCAGCGATGTCTTCTAGCTGCGTGCGCAGCGTCTCGAAGCGTTCCTCGAGCTCGCGGCACTCGCTGTCGGCGAGCGCGTTGGTCGGGCCGATCTCTTCGAGTCGGCGCTCCAGCGCGCGCATCTCCCGCTCGCGGGCCTTGCCGCCGGGCACCTCCTCAGGTGCCACCCCATCGGGCATCCGCGTGCGGATCTCTTCCATCCGTGCCTGGTGCAGCTCGGTTTCACGCGCGACGAGCTCAAGGTTGCCCTCCAGCGTGCCGGCCCTGAGCCGGGCGTCGATGCGCGCCTCTTCCAGGGCGACCAGGCGCCGGGCACCCTCAGCCATCTCAGCCTCGTCTTCCGGCGACTCATGCTCGGCGGTGGCCAGCGCGGCCCGAGCGGCTTCCGCAGCCGCAGTGAGGGCAGGAAGCGCGTCGGTCGACGCTGCGGCCGCAGCCTCGGCCTGAGCGACTCGGGCTGCGCGTTCCTCGGCGGCGGCCTGCAGCCGAGCAAGGTCTTCTCCGACCGCTGCCAGCTGCCGCCGAAGGTCGTCGATTCGGTCTCGCCAGCGCGCCCTGTCGAGCTCGGCGTGGTGGGCGGCGGCCCGGCCTTCGCCGATCGCTTCCAGGCTCGACTCGAGCTCTTTGGCTCGCGCCGCGGCCTGTTCTTCGGCGGCGAGGGCGACGCGCTCGAGCGCCGTCAGCTTTTCCCCTTCGGCGTTTTCCGCCGCGCGCGCCGACTCGAGCATCCGTGCGGTCTCGTCCGACCTCGCTGCCCCGGCAGAGCGGGAACGAAGGTCCGCGAGGGCGGCCTGTGCCTCCTTCAGACGGTGGGCGGCGTCATCAGCATGGGCGGCCTGTGGTAGGAGGCCCGCCAGGCGATCGCGAAGCTCGCGGCGCCGGACATCGATCGCGACCCGAGGGTCGGCGCCCGCCCGCACGAGGCCCGGCTCGCGATAAACGCCTTCGACCGTTACGTCCTCACCCACGATCACGTGTCCGAACAGCCGAAGCGCGACCTGCTCGTACCCATCCTGGCAACGCACGTGCTCGAAGAGAGACCCCGGTCGAGGGTCGGGTGCGGCGAGGGGGTAGAGGATGGTCAGCTGGCTGTCTGTGGTCGTTCCCGCAGCGCCCGCTTCATCCCGCGCCACCACCGCATCGACCAGGGGGCCCAGGACGGCCGAAAAGGCCGCCTCGTATCCGGCTTCCGGCGTGACCACGTCGGACAGGCGCTTCAACCCGGGCGCCGGCCCAGGACGCAGCGCATCAAGGCCCTCCAACTCGGAGCGGAAACGCGCCACCAGCACGACCGCCGCTTCGGCGTCCACGGACTCCTTTCTTGCGCGCTCCATCGCGGACTCGGCGTCGGGCAAGAGCCTTGCTGCTTGCGCCATCGAGTCGATGCGAGCCGACTGCTCCTCCAGGAACTCGCGACGCGTGCGCACGGCCGCCAGGGCCGACGAGGCCACGCCCGCGGCCCGGCGAGCCTGCTCCGCGGCGCGGCGCCCGCTGTGGACCTCCGCAGGGTCTGGCGCTTCAGGGATGAGCGGCGCCTCCGGCACGCTCTCGAGGGCGTGTCTTGCCTGCTCCAGCTCGGCCGTCAGCTGACCGCGAAGGGCTTCAGCCGCGGCTGAAAGCGATCGATTGTCCGCTTCTTCCCGGCGCGCGGCCTCGGCGAGGGCGACGGTGTTGTAGGTGCGCTCCTCCGTGAGCCTGAGCGAATGCTCCGCCTCGGCCACCTCGAGCCGGAGCCGGCCCAGGTTGCGCTGGCGGGCCAGGCGGCGGTCCTGGGCGGCCTGGATCTCAGTGCGCCACGTCTGGAACTCGGTTTCCGCCGAGTGCGCCAGCTCGCGCGCCTCGGCCAACCGCCGGTCGAGCGCCTGGACCTGGGATGAGGCTCGGCGATGGGCGTCGCGCGCTTCGCGCCACTCCTCCCACACGATGCTGCCTCGAAGCAGCTCGAGCCGGGCAGTCGCCTCGGTCGCTTCCCGCGCCGCGGCGGCCTGCACGCGCAAGACCTCGAGACGCGGTTCGATCTCAGACCTGACGTCCTCCAGCCGAAGCAGGTTGGCGGCGAGCTCGCTCAATCGCTGCGCGGCCTCCTGCCGGCGTTGCTTGACGCCGCGCACCTGGGCCGCCTCCTCGAGCAGCTGCCGGCGCTCGGCCGGCGTGCAGACGACGATCTCCTCGATGTCGTGCTGTCCGATGATCGCGTATGAATCCACGGTGAGACCGGTGGATGAGAGCAGGTGGATGAGGTCGCGGCGTCGGACCCGGCTTCCGTTGAGGAAGTAGTCACTCTCGCCGTCGCGCTCCACGCGCCGCTTGATAGCGACCTCGTGGTAATCGACCGGCAGGCGGCCAGCCGTGTTATCGAACACGAGGGTGACCTCCGCGAATGCAGCGCGGGACCGTCGCTCGCCGCCGACATAGATGACCTCTGCCATCGTCTTGCCGCGGAGATCGCGGGCCTGGCCAGAGCCCAGCACCCACTTGATGGCGTCGACGATGTTGGTCTTGCCGGAGCCGTTCGGGCCGACGATCGCCGTAACGCCGCCTTCGAATCGGATCTCGGTCGGCCGGGCGAACGTCTTGAACCCCAGCAGGTTCAGCGAGCGGAGGAACAAGTTCTCGCTAGGGTAGCAAATGTAGGGGTCGGTTGAATCTTGGCCACAACCTGTTGAAAGGCCTAGTCGATGGACTCGCCGAACTGGCGGCTCCGGGTTTCGTTGGGGACAGCCTGCGGTTCCGGCTCGCGCTCGGGCAACGCGATGACCTCGGCCACCGCCGGGGCAGCCTCGAGCTCAGGCGGGGGGGTAGTCGTTGGCGCCCGGCGAGCCCGCGGCCGTGGCGTTCTGGCCAGCTTGGGCTTGGCCTGGCCTGTCCCCGCCTCGCCGGTGCCGAGCAGCTTCTCCAGCGCCGCACGCGCCGCGTCCTGCTCCGCCTCCTGCTTGCTGGCCCCATGGCCTGTGCCCAGCGGCTCGGCACCGGCAAACACGACCGACGTGTACTCGCGATGGGTGCCGACCTTCGCCCCGACGCTGTCATAAAAGGGCGTCTCGCCAAACCGCTCTTGCGCCACCTGCTGCAAGCGTCCTTTGAAGTTCTCATCGCGTGCCGGCGACGCCAGCGACCGATAACGATTCAGGTAGTAGTGATAGGCGGCGTCGTAGCCGGCGTCAAGGAACATCGCGCCCAGCACTGCCTCGAAGGCGTTCGCGAGCAGCGACTTCAAGGTGCGCCCACCGCCCTTGGCGATGCCCTTGCCCAGGTAGAGGTAGCTGCCGAGGTCGAGCTCCTCCGCCAGCTGGGCGAGAGTGTTGGTGTTGACCATCGCTGAGCGGGTCTGCGTGAGCTCGCCTTCGGTTGCGCCGGGGTGATGCTTGTAAAGGTATTCGGCCGATATCAGCTGCAGCACGGCGTCGCCGAGGTATTCGAGGCGTTCGTTGTCGCGCGGCGAGAGGTGCGGGCTTTCGTTGGCGAACGAGCTGTGAGTCACCGCTTCGAGCAACAGGCCCGGGTCGCGGAAGTGCACACCGATTTTCTGCTGTAGCTGCTGGAGGGATTGGGCCAGGGGTGCGGCCTGGGTCTGTGCTATGAGCCGGCCTTCTCCTGGATGTACTCCCACGCTTGCCCGACGGTCGTGATCTTTTCCGCGTCCTCATCGGGGATCTCCAGGCCGGTGTTCTCCTCGAACGCGTAGATCAGCTCGACGAGGTCGAGCGAGTCCGCGTTGAGGTCCTCCTGGAAGGAAGCGTCCATCGTCACCTGCTCAGGCTCGCAGCCCAGACGCTCGACGACGATGTTCTTGAAATCTTCGAAGCTAAGTTTTTGAGTTTCCATCTCGCGACTACTCTAACACCGGCTCGGGGCCCGGGCTCCGACGGCCCGGGCCCCCCTGGTGGTTAGAAGTTCTTAGCGCGTTGACCTTGCAGCCTGGTTCGGCGCGGCCAGAGCCAGGCCAAGCTGAGTCATCAGCTGCACCTGGTCGTAGATCAGATTGTTTCTCTTGACCAGGCCGCGATCGACCTCGAAGACCTGGATGAACTCGCCCTTGATCTTGCGTCCGGTGGCAGGAACATCACCCATCGGCGTCTTCAGGGTGCCGTCGTGCGTGCCCGTGAAAATCCCTTCCACGATCACCGTGGCGCCTTGAGCGTGGATCTTCGTCGCCTCAACCCGAGCGTCGGGGAACGCCTTGATGAAGTTGTCGTTGAATTCCTTGAGCGCCTGCGGCCCCTTGAGCTTGATGTCTCCCGGGGCGGTGGCCTCGATGTCGGGAGCCGCGTCGCGGGCCAGAGCCTCCAGATCGTGCGCGTTGAACGCCTTCATGCCGCGCTCGATCACCGCCCTCGACTCGATCTGCGTGGAGGCAGCGACCTCATACAGCTCCCGCTTCACATCCTTCGCGTCGCTCATGTACTTCTTCAGCGACTCCGCAACCTTCTCGGCCTTGGGCGCGAATGACTTCGCCGCGGCCTCGTCTTCGTAGAGGCCGATCGAGATCGCCTCGCCTGTGTCGCGGTTGACGAGCAAGAAGGCGGAGCGTGCACCCTTGTGCGTGGCGACAGCCGGAAGGGCGCTCTCCTTGAACTCCTTGATGGCTTTGTCCAGCTCAGCCTTCTTGAACTTGGACTTGATCACGCCTGCGTTCATTAGCTCACCTCCGTGAGAAAAATCCGACAGCGTCAAACGCTGCTCGGGTGAACCGGCGGTCCTCGTACGAGACCGGATGGGTGCGGCATTTAGATACCCCAGCCTTGGGATGCCGGCTACATCTCGATTCTGCTCCTGGCCTTGGGCGGCGAGTCAAGGCACGGATCCGCAGTAGGCAACGAATTGTGAGTTGGCTCATGTCCCGCGGGTGCCTGTCCAGGCCCGCTGGATCTACAACGAGAGCTGCGTGACCGCCTCTGGCGTGTCGACGGCGGCGGCGGTGGCAGTCGGAGCGAGCTCGCGCATCATGCCGGTGAGCGCGCGTTTCGGCCCGACCTCGATGAACGTGTCGCAACCCAGCTCGACCAGCATGAGCACGCCTGCAGCCCACCGGACGGGTGACCGGAGCTGCATCTCCATCACCTGCGGGATGCGGTCGCCACCCTGATGAGCGCGGCCGGTGAGGTTGGCCATCACCGGGATGTGGGGGGCGCGCCACTCGATCCGGTCGAGGGCGGCCCGCAGGCGTTCGGCGGCAGGCGCCATGAGTGGAGTGTGGAAGGCGGCGCTGACGTTGAGCGGGACGACCCTCTTTGCGCCCGCGGCCTGGAGACGCTTGGTGGCCGCCTCGAGGCCCGCGGTAGTGCCAGCGATCACGGTCTGGGTCGGCGTGTTGTAGTTGGCCGGCCAGGCGTCGTTCATGCCCGCCAGCGCGACCTCCACCGCCTGGGAGCTCAGACCCAATACGGCGGCCATGGAGCTCGTGCCGGCGGGAACGGCTTCGGCCATCGCCTTGCCGCGCTCCACCACTGCTTTTATCACCTGCGGCGCGCCGACCGCGCCGGAGGTGGCGAGCGCCGTGTACTCCCCAACCGAATGACCGGCCGCCGCCGCGGGCTCGATGCCCCGGCGCCTCAGCAGCAGGGTCAGCCCGAGGCCGACGAAACAGAGAGCCGGCTGTGCGTTCTGTGTCAGGCGCAGCTCTTCGTCCTCGGCGGTCGTCAGCAAGCGGCGCAGATCGACGCCGGCGGCTGAAGCGATCTTGTCGCAGAGGTCGGAGACCTCGGGGTCCGTGAGGAGCTCGGCTCCCATGCCAGGGTGCTGCGAGCCCTGGCCGGGGTAGACGAAGGCGACTTTGGCGCCTATGCGGTTTTGATCACCTCGCGGCCCTTGTAGTAGCCGCAGTTGGGGCAGATCGAGTGGGGTCGCCTCGCGTGCTTGCAGTTGGGACAGGGCTGGATCTGGACGAGGGCCAGCGCGAGGTGTGAGCGGCGGCGTCCCTTCTTCGACTTGGAGAGCTTGACCTTTGGTAGAGCCATGAGCTTGAGAAGTTTACGTGAAGCTAACTGCCGGTCGCCTGGTCCGCGTTCTCCTCGGCCGGTGGCTGGTTGGTCTGCAGCGCCTCGACACCGCGCCGTACGGTCGCGATCGTGCGCCCGAGATGGGCCTCGAGCTGCTTGAGCTGCTCCATCGCATAACCCTCGGCTTCGCGGATGATCTGGTCAGACTTCGCCTGCGCCTCCTTGATCACCTGGGCGGAGTGGCGCTCGGCCCGCCGCAGGATCTCATGCTCGGAGGCTGTTTCCTCTGCACGTTCGTTGGCCCGCGACATTATGCGCGCCGCCTCCGCGTGCGCCTCGCTGATGATCCGCTGCTGCTCAGACACCGTCCAGTTCGCCTGCTTGATCTCGTCGGGCAGGTTGAACCGGACCTGGTCGATCAGCTCCATCATCTCGTCCTCGTTGACCATCACCTGGGTGGACAGAGGCACGTGACGCGCGTTCTGAATCAGGTACTCGAAACGGTCAAGCAGCTCGTCGACCTTTATCTGTACTTCTCCTTGAGCGCTCTGGCGACCGGGGGCGGAACGAGGTCGGCCACGTTCCCGCCGTAGCTAGCGATGTCCTTCAAGATACTTGACGAGACGTAGATGTGCGCGAAGCTCGACATCAGGAAGACGGTGTGGATGTCGGGCGCCAGCTTGCGATTCATGAGTGCCTGCTGGAGCTCGGCGTCGAAGTCTGAGTAAGCTCGCAGCCCCTTGACGAGGGTCGTGGCGCCTTGCGAGCGCGCGAACTCGACGGTCAGGCCCTTGTAGCGCGCCACCTCTACTCGTTCCCGACCTTTAAGCGACGCGCTGATCAGTTGCATCCGCTCCTCCACCGTGAAGAGTGGCTTGCGCTTGTCCGGATTGGCGGCCACAGCGACGATGAGCTTGTCGAAGATCCCCAGGGCACGATCGACGACATCGAGATGTCCGTTCGTCAACGGGTCGAAGCTCCCCGGATAGACGGCTGTTTTCGTCTTGGGGGGGACGCTGTTCATCGGCCGGTCGAGCTCTCCGCAGGCGGCGCCACGAACACTGTGACTATCGTGTCGCCGTAGCGTCGCTGGCGATCCAGGTGGAGGCGAGCCAGGCTCGGCATCTGCTGCCGGCGCGAATGCTCCGCGACCACAGTTACGTCGTCGGCATTTCGGTCGAGCACCCGAAGCGCCTTATCGAGCACGACATCGTCGTAAGGGGGGTCGAGAAAAACGAGGCCGGCTCGCTTGACCTGGTCGGGCGAAGCCTCCAGCCAGCGCACTACGTCCCCTCGGACGACATGCGAGCGCTCTTTGAGGCCGAGTACGTCCAAGTTCTGGCGCAGGATAGCAAGACCACGGGCCTGGTGGTCCACGAAGGTGACGCCCGCCGCGCCCCGCGACAGCGCCTCGATGCCCAGGGCTCCCGATCCGGCGAAGAGGTCGAGCACGTGGGCGCCTTCAATCCCGGGTCCGACCAGGTTGAAGATGGCCTGCTTGACCATTCCCTGGGTGGGCCGGATTCCCTTCGGCGCTTTCAGCCGCCGGCCTCTTGCCTCTCCCCCGCTGACGCGCAGTCCCGGCACGATCAGGGCCGCACGTGGATCGAGCCGTCGCCGGTGATGGTCCCGATGCGCGCAGGTCGATAGCGGGCGGATCGCAGCGCGTCCTCGAAACCCACGGCCTGCTCCGGTGAGATCGCGACCAGCAAACCGCCGCTGGTTTGCGCGTCGCACAACATCATCTGGTCGATCTCGGTGATCCCGTTCCACTCCACTTGTTCGCGGTAGGCGGCGTAGTTGCGGCGGCTGCCGCTGGGGAAGAGATCCTTCTCCGCGAGCTCCCTCACCCCATGCATGAACGGGATCGCGCTGAACTGGATTTCCGCGCCTCCTTTGATGTTGGCGAGATGGCCGATCAACCCGTAGCCGGTCACGTCGGTGGCCGCTGCGGCGCCCGCGACGACCATAGCCTCGGACGCTCCGCGATTGAGCTCGGACATCACGGCGACCGCCTCCCGCTCGAGGGCCGGCGGGCAGAGTCCGCGTTTGATCGCGGTTGCGACGAGGCCTGAGCCCAGTGGCTTGGTCAACAACAGGATGTCGCCCGCATGCGCGCCGTCGTTGCCGATCACGCGGTCCGGATGAACCTCACCGATGACCGTGTAGCCGAACTTCGGCTCCGCGTCATCCACCGAGTGCCCGCCGACGATCGCGATGCCGGCCTCGGCCATCTTCGCGGCTCCGCCGCTCACGATCTTCTCGAGGAGGCCGGTGCCGAGCTTCTCGCGGGGAAAGGCGGTGATGCCGAGGGCGAACAGCGGCCGGGCGCCCATCGCATATACGTCGCTCAACGCGTTCGCCGCGGCGATCGCGCCGAACTCCGTGGGATCGTCGACGATCGGCGTGAAGAAATCCACCGTCGCGACGAGCGCGCGGTCGGGCGCGATTCGATAGACCGCCGCGTCATCGCGGCCGGCCGTCGCCACCAGCACGTTGGGGTCGACGATCGGGGGCAGCGCCCCCAGTACCTGCCCTAGCTCCACCGGGCTGAGCTTGCAGGCTCAACCGGCCCCGTGGCTGTACTCCGTCAACCGAAGCGGCGAGAGCTGCTCCATATGTGGCTAGTATCGGCGGGTGGCATTGGTGTTCGCGGCGATCGCGCCGCAGGCGCCGACCTACTTCGGGATGCTGACTGCAGATTAAGTACCTTCCGGCTAGCTGATCGAGGTCAGCTCCAGGCGGCGCGCAACCGCTGCTTTCAGAAGCGGATTCTGTTCGAAGGCCGGATCGGATTCAAGCAAGCTTTCCGCCTCTTGCCTCACCTCGTTCAGCAGCTCGGGCTGCTCCAGAGCCTGCATGGCGAGATCCGACATGCCGTGCTGGCGCGCCCCCATGAGCTCGCCCATGCCGCGAATGCGCATGTCCTCCTCAGCGAGCTTGAAGCCATCGCGGATGCGAGTCATGAGATTCAACCGGTTCAACGCGGGCTCGGAAGGATCGTCAGTGAGCAGCAGGCAGTGGCTCTCGCCCGCTCCCCGGCCAACCCGGCCGCGGAACTGATGGAGCTGCGCGAGGCCGAACCGATCTGCACCCTCGATCATCATCACGGTCGCATTGGGCACGTCGACGCCAACTTCAACCACGGCTGTCGCAACGAGGACTTGCACCTCTCCGGAGACGAAGGCTCGCATCACCTCGTCCTTCCCTTTGAGACGCCCGTGCACAAGGCCCATCCGCAGGTCCGGGAAGACGTCCCTCTGCAGTCGCTCGAACTCAGCGGTCGCCGACCGGGCGACAATCGCTTCCGACTCCTCGATCAGGGGGCAGATGACAAATGCCTGGCGCCCAGCCCGCACGTGCTGGCGCACCATGTCATATGCCCGCTCCCGCTGCTCCGGCTCGACGACCTCGGTCTCGACCGGCGTGCGACCCGGCGGCTGCTCGTCGATAACTGAGACCGACATCTCGCCATAGAGCGCGAGCGCAAGGGTGCGCGGTATTGGCGTCGCGGTCATGGCGAGGAAGTGGGGCCGGCCTCGTCCCTTGGCGCGAAGGAGCTCACGCTGTCCGGTGCCGAAACGATGTTGCTCGTCGACCACCGCCAGGCCGAGGTCAGCGAACTCGACGTCTTCTTCGATCAGTGCGTGTGTCCCTACCACCAGCGCACAGTGCCCTGACGCCGCGGCAGTCCGGACTCGGCGCCGCTCGGCCGCGGGCTGGCCACTGACCAGCAGCTCGACGGTCAGGCCCGGAAAGCTCTCCTCGAGGTACGTACGGAAGCGGTGCAGGTGCTGCCGGGCAAGGATCTCAGTCGGGGCCATGACAACTGACTGGCGGCCCGCTGCATGGGCCATCGCGATGCACGCCGCCGCGACCGCGGTCTTTCCCGAGCCGACGTCGCCGTTCAGGAGCCTGTTCATAGGCGCGATTTTCGCCATGTCCTGGAAGCACTCCCAGACCGATCGCCGCTGAGCGCGAGTGAGCTCAAAACCAACCCCGGCCTTGAACGCGTCGATCACCTCCTGCCGGTAGGGGATCGGTGTGGCCGGCTCGGCGGCGATGCTTGCGCGCATGAGGGCGAACGCGGTTTGGAGCTCGAACAGCTCCGCGAAAGCCATTCGGCGCCGCGCCTCGCGCCACTGATCCTGGGTGTCCGGATGATGTCCGAACCGGACTGCATCGGCCACCGGGAGCAGCCGGTGGCGATCACGTACGCGGGCGGGCAGCAGATCGTCCAACTGGCCCGCTAGAGGCAGCGCGGAATCGATCCACGCCGCAATCTTCCTGGAGCTGAGGCCCGCGACCAGATGGTACTTGGGCATGAGTCCGCGTATCCGCGACGGCACGTAATCCTCTGCGTCCTCGAGCCGTTCGTGGTGCGGGTTCTGCATTTCGAACATGGCGCCGTAGCGGGCCTCCTTCACCGTCCCGGCGACCGCGATCCGATCGCCCCTGTGAAGCTGTTTCGCGATGAAGGGTTGATTGAACCAGACGATCTTCAAGCCGGCGCCTGAATCATCACGCACGGTCGCTTCGGTCAGCTTCATCTTCTTGAATCGCGTGATCTTGGGCGCGATCGAGATGATCGTGCCGACCACGGTCGCCTGGACGCCCGCCGACAGCGAAGCAACCCCGACCGGCTCGCCGTATGCCTCCCAATCGAATGGCAGCGTGAGGAGAAGGTCGCGAATCGTGTCGATGCCGAGCTTGCTCAGCCGTTTTACATCGGCGGGCTTGACCTTCGGCAAGGCCGACACCGGAGCGTCAAGAGCCCGAGGAAGGACAAGTATGCTCACGGAGTGACCTCGTCTCCTGCGCGCACGCCACCGCCATCGCCCGGCCCCGAGCCGGCGCGCGGCTCAGGGCTGTCGAGTGGACTTCGCAGGACCATCATCGCGATCGTCATCATCGCCATCGTCGTCATCGGAATCATCAGCTATGCGGTCGCCGGCTTCGCGTACACGTCGACCCGCCTCGCCAACGCCGACAAGAGCCTTAACACGGTGATCTCTCATCAAAACAGCCTCAACACTACGTTCAAGGACATGGACACGAAGTTCAACGGTCTTAGCAACACCGCGAGCTTCGACCCCACAGCCGCTCACACCCTGTTCGACCAGTTCGTCGCTCTCATGAAAGCGGCCGGTACGACTATCGACCAGGACGACCAGTCACTCGTGTCCGCCAAAGACAGCCTCAACCAGCGGTCGTGGCTGACCACGTTCACTCGGAGCAGCCTGGACAAAGATGCAGCGCGAATCGATCACGCGCGCAAGGGGCTGGCCATCGCAAAAACGGTTGCCGGCGACTATGTCCTGGACGGGGAATTTATCCAGGCGTTCCTCGATGCTGCCGCGGACCTGGACACGCTCGGCACGCAGAGTGCCAACGCCGACGTCGCGTCCGCGAAATTGACGCTGACCGCCATGAGGACACACGTCGACAAGGCACTCCAGCTTTCTACCGCACCCGGCCTGCCGGCCGAGCTTCACGATCTGATGGTTGACTTCGGGACGCTGGTGACAGATTTCGGCAAGCTGCTGGAGGCGGCGGCGGCCGGCGACAACACAGCCGTCACCAGCGCCGAGATGAGAGTGGAAGCCGACGCCAACAAGATCGGCAAATACGACTTCACCAAAATCGGAACTGAGATCGACACCTTCTACAAGCCGCTGGTCGACAGCTTCAACTCGGAGATGGCAAGGGCGAGCGCTGCCTAGGCGGCTCTCGTGCTCCGGCGGGCCTCGGCCAGGGCAAACCAGACGTGCTGGCCGGCAAGCAGCAGCACGAGCCCCACGAGCACTGGAAGCGGACTGATGTGCAGGCCCGAGATCGCATACCAGCCGGCGGCGACTATGGCGATGATGACAACGGTCTGAACCCAGTCGGAGACGAACAGACCAATGACCTCGGATGCCGCCGACCTGATGAACCTCACGCCAGGGCCGGACGGCGGCGGACGAGCAGCACCGCAAGCTGGGATGCTCCGAGATAAGCGGCCGCGAGAATGAAGATGGAGACGAAATCAAGCGGCCATTTCGCTCCCATTCCCTCCGCCGCCCAGAACGTGCCGAGGGCCGTAAGGATGATCCCAACTGCGTACTTGAGCGTGTTTTCGGGGACTCGCGCGAGTGGCTTGCGCACGACGACGCCGGCGGCTGCCACAAGCGCCATGGCAAGCAATCCGCCAGCCACCGCCTCAGGGAAGTACCGGCTCGTTCCTCCGACGGCGACGACGATAAAGACCACCTCGATACCCTCGAGAAACACGCCCTTGAACGCGATCACGAAGCCCACCCAGTCCTGCCGCGCCACCGCTCCCTGAAGCTCGCTGACCGTCTGCTGGTAGGCGCGCTCCTCGTCGTGCATCGCCACTACACCGGCGGACCGCAGGACTGCTTTGTGCAGCCAGCGCAACCCGAAGAGCAGGAGCAGCGTGCCGATGACCAGCTTGAGGGTTGACTCCGGCACACGCTGGACGATGAGCTGGCCGAAAAGGAGGACCAGCACGGCGAGCGACACGAGGGCCGCGACCGTGCCGTACAGTGGCGACCGCCAGCCGCGGGTGAGACCCACAGCCAGCACGATGGTCAGCGCTTCGGTCGACTCGACGGCGGAGCCGAGAAACGCGGCCCCGAAAGTGAACAGCTGCGTGTACAAGCTCAGGAGAGATTAACTCCCCCTTAAGCTGGGGTGTATGAGGCCCGGCCTGTTCGCGGAGCACTCCATCACGCGTCGCGTGAACCGCGAGAACATCCTCTTGCTGGGCGGAGGCCGCGCGCTCCTCATGCAGCTCGCGCATCCCTTGGTCGCGGCCGGTGTAGACGAGCACTCCGATTTCCGAGCTCACCCCATCCGCCGCCTGCGCCGGACGATCCGGATGACGATGGCAATCGTCTTCGGCGATCGCGAGACTGCGCTCGCCGCCGCGCGCTCGGTCAACCAGGTCCATGCCAAAGTTCGCGGACCCGACTACCACGCGCTCGATCCTGAGCTTCTGCTGTGGGTGCATGCCACGCTCGCCGACACCGCGCTCGTGACTTACGAGACGTTCGTGCAGCCGCTAGAACGTGGCGAACGGGAGGAGTTCTACCAGGAGTTCAAGCTGCTCGGCGAGCTGCTGGGGGTTCCGCGCGAGCGATTTCCGGACACGTTCGTCGACTTCGAGGCCTATCTCGACCAGATGATGGCGACCGGACCGGTGCATGTTGACGACCGAGCCCGAGAGCTGGCGGTGCAGGTGCTGCGACCAAGGGTGCGCCTTCTGCCGGGACCGGTGATGATCCCGTTCAACATCGTGACGGCAGGCATGCTTCCGCCGCCGCTGCGTGAGCAGTTCGGCCTGCCCTGGGGTCCACGACAGCAGCAGGCATTCAAGCTCGCCGTGACCACCTTGCCGAAGATCATCGCGATCACGCCTCCGCTGATCCGCGTCTGGCCGCTGCCCGGCCGCAGCGTCGTCTTGACGTCCGGCGGACGGGCAACAACTACTTCTTGAGGTAGACGACTCCCAGGGCCTTCGGGCCAGTGTGTGTGCCGAGCACGCAGCCGATCTGCCCGACAGGTACGTCGAGCCCTGGAAGGCGACGGCGCAGGTCCGCGGCGATTCGCTCCGCCTCGTCAGGCGCCTGGGCATGCACCACTCCAACGTGCTCGACCGGCAGGTCGGCCTCGAAGAACTCGACCATCCGTGGTATGGCGCGAGACCTCGTGCGGACCCGATCGACCGACTTGATCTCGCGGTCCTTGACGAGCAGGAGAGGCTTGAGGTCGAGCATTGTGCCGATCATCGCCTGCGCACGGCTCACCCTCCCGCCCATCTCGATATAGCGCAGCGTGTCGAGCAGGGCGAGAACGCGGGACTTCGGGATGCGCTCTTGGACTGCCGCGGTGGCGGCCTCGAGGGTTGGGCATTCCGCCGCGACGCGGCAGAGGAACGCCATCGGCATCGTCACCGTCTCGCTGTCGATCACGTTGACCTTGAAGTTGTCGACCGACTGAGCGCCCACCCTCGCTGCCTCAGCGGTCGCGGACAGTTGGGCGCCGATGTGGATCGAGATGCAACCTTCGAAGTCTTGTGCCAGGCGCTGGTACAGCTCGGCGAACTCGCCAGGCGATGGGGCCGATGTCGTCGGCAGCTTGCTGGACGCGGCCAGCGTGCGGAAGAACTCCTCGTTGTTCATGTCCACGCCATCGCGGAACGTCTCTTCCCCGAACAAGACCTTTAGCGGGACGACCTCGATGCCATAGCGCGCGCGCCACGCGTCGGGCAGGTCCGCGGTGGAGTCGGTGACGACTGCGAAAGGCCGCTTCACCCCGGTCGTTATTCGACCGAGAGGATGAACGGGTAGTGCTGCTGTCCGCCCTGCTGGACCTCGACCTCCAGGCCCGGGTGGGTGGAGCGGATCTCGGCTTCGAGCTTTGCCAGCTCGTCATCGCTGGCGTCTTTGCCGCGATAGACCGTCACGAGCTCGTATGAACCAGGACCGAGCTTGCTGAGGGCTTTGTTGACGACCTCTCCATAGTCAGAGCCCGCGAACTCGAGCTTGTCGTTGATGAGGCCGATGACGTCGCCCTTCTTCACCTTCAGGCCATTGGAGCGCGTGTCGCGAACCGCATGGGTGACCTCGATGGTCTGGATGCGTTCGGCCTCCGACTTCATGGCCTCCAGGTTCTCGGCGCCCGACCGGTCGCCGCGAAATGCCACGACGGCGGCGACGCCCTGCGGCACGCTGTGGGTCTCGAGGACGTGCGCGTTCTTCTTCGTCAGCCCACGAACCTGCTTGGCGGCGAGGATGACGTTGCGGTTGTTGGGCAGGAGGATGACCTCGTCATAAGGCACCGACTCGATCGCCGTGAGCATGTCCTGGGTGCTTGGATTCATCGTCTGTCCGCCCTCGACGATGGCGTCGACGCCAAGCCCTCGAAAGATCTCGACCAGGCCGGAACCCGCCACGACTGCGACAAGGCCCACGCCGTTGGGTCGCGGCACTCTGGAGGCTTCACTCTCGAGAATCCGCTTGTGCTGTGTCGACATGTCGCCCACGTTGAGCTTGAGCACCTTGCCGTAGCCGCCGGCCAGCGTAATGACACGCGTCGGGTCATCCGTGTGGACGTGAACCTTGACCAGTTCCGGCTCGCCGACGACGAGCACCGAGTTGCCCAGCGCCTCGATCTGATTCTTGATCCGTTCCAGGTCGAGTCCGGACCCTTCGATCAAGAACTCCGTGCAGTAGCCCCATCCTCCCTCTGGTAGTGTGACCGCAACCTGAGAGGCCACCGGCGCGGCAGGTCGCGGCGCTGTCAACCCTGAAGGCAACGATTCGCTTTCCTCGACGGTCTTGAGCATCCCTTCGAGGATGATCTGGAGGCCAAACCCTCCCGCGTCCACCACGCCCGCCTCGCGAAGGATCTGCAGCTGGCTCGGTGTTTTCAAGACGGCCGCCCTGGCGCCGGACGCGGCAGCCGCGATGACCCTTGGAACCGTCGCATCCGGACTGCTGGCGGCCGCGGCGGCAGCCCGGCCCGCCTCACGTGCGACGGTCAGGATCGTGCCCTCGGTAGGCTTGTTCACGGCCCGGTACGCTGCGTTGGCCGCCTCTTCGAAGGCAGTCGCGAGCTCTGCGGGCGTCAACGAGCTCTTACCCTCGACCGCCCGGGCGAAGCCCCGAAATATCTGCGAGAGGATGACACCGGAGTTGCCGCGCGCGCCCATCAAGCTGCCGTGCGACGCGAGCTTGGCGATCTTGCTCACCTCCGCGGCATTGGACTCCTTGATGTCTTCGACCGCCGACTGAAGCGTCAGGAGCATATTCGTCCCGGTGTCGCCATCGGGCACCGGGAAGACATTCAAGCGGTTGACCTCCTCGTGATTGGCGGAGAGCCAGCTCAGGCTCCCAAGTAAGGCCCGTTTGAAGAGGGGTCCGTCAACCCCCGGGTAACGGTCTAAAGCCATTAGTGGCCCGTAGCGGCCACGCGGCCTGCCTGGCTGTTATGGGCCACGAAGCTCAGCGGCGCTCTTCGCGAACGCCCTGGACGTTCACGTTGACCTGGGCCACGGGCACGTTGACGGAGCGCTCCACCGCGAACTTGACCGCCTCCTGGAGGTTGTGGGCGACCTCTGAGATGCGAACGCCGTACTGGACGATGACGAACACGTCGATGCCGAGCCCCCCTTCCACCTCGATCACCTCGACTCCGCGATCGACGTTCCCTCGGTGCAGCAGCTCGGCCACGCCGTCGCGCAAACCGCGCGCGGCCATGCCGGCAATGCCGTAGCAGCCCAGCGCGGAATGGGCGGCGATGGCGCCGACTGCGGAAGGAAAGACCTCGATCCGGCCCCACTGGCGGGCCTGGACGAGGGCGGTGGTGGTCTTAGAGGCCATGGGAAGCCCATGGTACAATTCCCTTCTGCTACCCGCGAACGGTGCGGGGATCGTTTTCCTCTCCACTCCCAACCGGAAGGTGCCTCATGGCCAAGCGCTGCGCGATCTGCGGCAAGGAGCCGCAATACGGACACCACGTCAGTCACGCCAAGAACCGGGTCAACCGGAGGTTCGAGCCCAACCTGCAGATGGGCCGCGTGGTTGTGGCCGGCAAACCTGTGCGCGCACGAATCTGCACGCGCTGCCTGCGGACGTACGCGGCCTAGCTCGGGCTAGCTGAAGTCCAGCCCGTGCACCTCCCCGAGGTGCCTCAAGTCTTTCCGCAGCGCCGTCCAAACCCGCTCCTGAGCCTCGACGCCCGGGATCACGGTTGACGGGTCGTTGATGTCCGAAGCGAGGTCGGGACGCTCGACCATCTCGGCAAACAAAAGCGTCCACGCGCGTGGCACCACCTCGTAAATGGCATAGCCCCCACCTCCCAGCGCGAGCCACCGGCCATCGCAAAGCTCGTGCGCGAGCTCGTGAAAGACCCGGCCGACGCGCGGCCAGATCCGGGTCGTCGCCGCCAGATGAGCGAGGGGGTCGAGGTAATGTGTGTCGCATCCGTCCTGGGTCACCAGCACAGTCGGCTTGAATCGGCGCAGCAGCGGCGGGACCACCTTCTCGAAGCCCTCGAGCCAGGGCTCGTCCCACGTGAACGGGATGAAGGGGAGGTTGGCGGCCGACCCGCGACCCGCCCCGACCCCGCAGTCCTGAGGAAACCCGGTTCCAGGAAACAGATAGCGACCGCTCTCGTGAAGGCTGATGGTGAGGACGTCAGGGTCGCTCTGGAACACGTCCTCGACGCCATCGCCGTGGTGCACATCGACGTCCACGTATGCGACGCGATGACCCTGGTCCTTCAGCCACTGGCAGGCGATGGCCGGGTCGTCGTAAGTGCAGAACCCGGATGCCCGCTCGCGGTGTGCGTGGTGCAGGCCGCCCGACGGGCTGAAGGCATGGAGCGCCGCACCGCTATCGATTGCGTGGGCCGCGACGAGAGTGGCTCCCACTACCAACGAAGCCCCCTCGTGGAGCTCATCCGAGATGGGGTTGTCGGCTGATGCGAAACCGGCCTCGTCGATCTCCTCGGGCGAAACCTGAGCGCGCTGCCGGGGGTCGCTCAGCTTGCGGACCAGGTCGATGTAGTGGCGCGAGTGCACGAGTTCCAGCTCCTTGATCGTCGCCTGGCGAGGAGGCAGCAGGTGGCTGTGCTCGATGAGACCCGTGGAGCGGATCAGGTCCACCGCGAGCTTGACGCGAATCGGCTGCAGCGGGTGTTGATCCGAAAGGCGATGCTTCATGAGCTCGTCCCCATAGACGAGCGCGACCGGCCCAGGCACGGCCATCTACCCTAACAACCTGGTGGAAGCGGAAGGCCTTTTCGAGTCGGTCCCGAACTTCTCGGAGGGCAGGCAGAGCGGCGTCATTGGTGCCATGGCCGGTGCGGCCGCTCGGCACGCGCACGTGCTCGACGTCGATCCAGATTCAGATCACCACAGGGTGGTCGTCTCGATGGCCGCGCGGAGGGGCAGGCTGTTGGAGGGAGTCATGGCCGCGGTGGGCGCGGCGGTCGAACTCATCGACGTGCGTACGCACGAAGGTGTGCATCCGCGTGTTGGCGCCGCGGATGTGGTTCCGATCATTCCCCTCGGGCAGAGCACTCTGGCCGGCGCGCGGGAGCTCGCGCGCGAGGTGGGCGAGCGGATCTGGACCGAGCTCAAGGTTCCGGTTCACTGGTACGGCGAGCATCGCTCGCTCGCTGACATCAGAGCCGGGCGCGCCCAGCCGGACCTTGGCGGCCCCGAACTCCACCCCACTGCAGGCGCCGTGAGCGTCGGCGCGCGCCTGACGCTGGTCGCGTTCAACGTTCTGCTGCCGGGCATGGACGTGACCCAGGCGAAAGTCCTCGCACGCTCCTTGCGAGAGTCCCAGGGCGGTCTGCGCGGCGTGCAGGCGCTTGTCTTCCAGCTTTCAGGCGGCCGCGTACAGCTGTCGATGAACCTCTTCAGGGTCGACGAGACGCCGCCCGCCGCGGTCGTCGCCGAGCTCATCCGCCGCGGTATCGCCGTCGGCGAGCAGGAGCTGGTCGGCCTGTGTCCGGCGGTCGCCGCCGGTGAGTTCGCGACGGGCAGCCTGCTCGAAGCGCGGCTGGCCGCCGCCGCGGCGCGGGCTGGTGCGCTCAAGTGCCGGAAACGCAGTGATGAGGAGGCAGCCGCGCTCGCGCTCCGCCTCGAACGTGAAGCGGAAGGTCTCGCGGCTCTAGGTGTCGATCAGCGCGAGCTGCTGGCGGGAGCGGAACGCGCGGCGGCGTTGGTGCCCGTTTTGCGAGCTGCGAATGCTATGGACGAGGAGCTTGAAATGATGCTGGGCGATGCAGCGCGTGGCATTCGCGCGGCCATCAACCCTGCCACGGTTGCGGTCTATCCGGAACGGGTCTCGGCGCTCGATCGCAGGCTGACGAGCGACTAGGAGCTGGCCGTCGTCGCGTCCATCGTGACGGTGCAGGCACCACCGCTGATCTCCACGCGGTACATGTCTGACCCGCTGCCGCTCGCCTCCTGAACCGAGCCTATCCCACGGTTTTGATGTCCGTCGAAATCAAGGCTCACCGCGCCACCCGAAACCGTGACCGATGCCCCGGCGCCGCTTGGGCGGTGCAGGTGCACGGTCAATGCACCTCCGTCGATGGTGATCGGGACGGTGCCCGTCGGCGGCCCGAGGGTGATGTCTTCACGGCTGGCGCCCGTGTTGATCTCCATTGAGCTGACATGGACGGCCGCAAGCTTGTAGCTGTCCGTGGACGCCCCACTGCTGGAAACGAGCTTCCAGGGCACGCTGGGGTTGATCTGCAGATTCAGAGTGAAGCGCCGGGTCTGAAACGTGCCGAATCCGCTGTTGCCCTGGGAGATCTGCAGGTTTCCAGTCGACCGGTCGAGGCTCACGCCTGGCTCCGGGCCGGAGTACACGATGTGCGCGCGGTAGAGGTCCCCCTCGAGCGAGGTGCTGCCGTCAACGGTGACGGTCGCGGCGCCCACGTCCAGTTCCAGCGACGCGTGGTTGAGATTGCCGACGGCCCCTTTGGAGTCCAGGCTCTTGGTTACACCTGGGTTGGGACCAAGGGCGACATAAACGATGGCGCCCCCGGCCGCCAGCACCACGATGAGCACTGCTGCGACGTCCGCGGCCGGTCCCTGCAGGGCACGACGGGCGAATAGCTCCAGACCGATCACGATCAGAATCAGGGGCCACATATCCGACAGGAGGCTCAACCGGTCCGCTGAGATCAGGCCCGAATTGGCGAGGAGCGCGAGGACGCCGATCAGGATCAGGACCGCGGGCCAGAAAAAGCCTCGGTACTGGCGCACTGGAGCTCAGGTACGAGCGCGCCGGACGATCAACCAGACCCCCAGCGCGATCAGGACGATGGGCCACACGATCTCAGGCTTCAGCCATTTGAGCAGGCCAACGTTGTTGAGCAGGAAATAGACGCCCAGCACAACCAGCACCGCCGGCCAGAAATACTCGCGACGCCAGTACTTCATTGGCGGATTTTAGTGGTGTCCGGCTAAATCGGGGCGATCACCTCGAAGAGGTCCGGACGCTCTTTGCGAGCCGCCTCGACGAGCTCAGGGCCGGCGACGGTCGTCTGGATCGGGTGCGCCACCGTGAGGTAGGCGCGGGCGACGCGGCGTAGATCGTCCTGCGTGACCTCGAGCAGACGCTGCTTGAAGCGTTCCCGCTCCTGGCGCGTGAAGCCCGTGAGCCGGTTCGTCGCCTCGCGGCGGCCCTTGATGTCGGGCGACTCCAGGGGGTCGACGTCTCCACATGCCCCGAGGATCGCCTCTTTCAGTGCCTCGGCCTCAATTTCTTGATCGGTCACCCATTTCACGGCCTGGTCGTAGATGTCATAGGTGCGGATGATGTTGGGATCGCGATACGAACCAAAGTAAAACGTCCCACTGGCGATCCCCGCTTGCGCGTAGGCGCCATAAGCGCCGCCCTTCTCTCGCAGTTCTCGATGCAAGAACGTGTCGCGCAAGTAATTGGACAGTACGAGCAGCGCCGGAGCATCCGCGTGCGTGTAGCGCACCGTCTTGAAGATGCGGACGTTGAACGCAACAGGGAGCGGCGCGGTTAGGGCTTCGGGCGCAAAATCGAGAGGCTTCGGCTTTTCGACATGGCCGTTCGTGCTACCGACGGGCAGCGCCTCTTCGAGACCCGACAGCAACGCTTGGTAGGTCTCGACCATGCCGTCTTCGCAGGTCACGACGAAGCGGATGGCGCCGGCTCGAAACAGGCTCGTGCGAATCGCGTCGAGCTTCGCGATGAGATCGGGGAGATCGCCGTCGTCGTAGTGCGCGAGCCGGCGCATGACGTGAAGCATCCCGATGCCTTGAAGCCGGTCGTTGGTCGCGCCCTCAGACGTGAGCTTTGAATGAGCGCGCAGGATCGCGAACTGGAAGCCGAGCCCGGAGATGGAGCTCTCGAGACGGGTGGCCACCTCCGCGATGACATCCTTCAATCGCTTCGGCTCGATCTCGAGCCGCGCCATCAGGTCCGTGAGCAGCGCGACGAAAGACTCGGCGTTGCGGTCGAGCGCCCGACCGGAGATGACAAAGGACTGTAGGTAGTCATCCTGGGCGGCGAGCGATTGCACCTGGGCCGCGGCGCCGACGCCGCCAGTTACCGCAGCGATACGGGAGGCGATCTGCACGTAATCCTGGCCTGCGGCTCCGCTCTGCGTTAGCACGCGGCTGAACAGCGGAAGCAGCTCCTTCTCCTCGGGAGTGAGCGCCGAGAAGTCTGACCGGACGTCGAGGTAGGTCACACCGTTGGTCGGCTGCGGGAAGAACTCGACGGTGGCCGCGCCTAGCCTGGTGTCGCGGCTGGGCACGTCTTCGAACTTCATCGGGATGTCGCTGAGCTCGAGGGTCGGAAGCGAAGACAGGTCGTGCTTCGCCTCCTGGTCGGCCTTTAGACGGACGGCCTCCGCCACGATGTGCTCCTTGTCGGAATCGCCGAGGCCTGCCTCGATCGCGGCGAGCCGGTCGAGCTCCTTGCGTCGCCGGCGTTCCTCGAGGTCGGTGTCGGGCTCGATCGTCAAGAGCGCGCGATGCGGATTGTTGAGGAGCTCGTCGCGGATCAGGTTCTCGAAAAAGCGGCCACTCGCGAGTGATTTCTCCAGGCGCTCGAGGTCAGCGTCGAAGTTGAGAGCGCTGTACGGATCCCCTCCGTAGTAGTACGGCGCGAGCAGAGTAAACAGCACCTTCAAGGCATAGGGGAAGCCCGCGTTGGAGCGCTCCCTCTTTTCGAACTCGAGGTGGTGGATCGCTGCGTCCACCTGGGTCTGGTCCAAACCTTCGGCGGCCAGGCGCTCCAGTGTGTCGAGGACGACTTGCAGCACCTTCTCGGCATCTTCAGCCGCGATGTCCTTCAAGCCGGCGCCGAATACGCTTTCGCGGTAGTCGTCCTGGAGACCGGTGCCGTCGGCCATTGCTGTACCGAGCCCTGAATCGATGAGCGCTTTCCGGAGCGGCGATCCGGCGTTGCTGAGGAGGACCTCGGCCAGCACCTTCATCGCGAGCAGGCGGAACGAGTCACCTGTCGGCACTGTCAACCAGGCGACCAGCGCCTGTGACTTGCGCTTGTTGTCCTCGCCAGCGGTCGCCGGATAGGGCTCGACGGCGGCGATCGGGCTCGTGAAGCGCCTGACGTCGGGAATCGCCGTGTTGATCTCGATCCGCTGAAAGCGCGAAAGCACGTTGCGCTCGATCACCTCGAGCGTCTGCTCGAGCGACTGGTCCCCGTACGTGTAGAAGTACGCATTGCTCGGGTGATAGTGCGTGGCATGGAACGCGCGCAGCTGCTCCCAGGTGAGATTCGGGATGTCCTCCGGATCTCCGCCCGCGATATGGGCATAGGTAAGGCCGGGAAAAAGGGAACGTCCGACGGCCCGCTGGACGGCCGCCTGCGGCGATGCCAGGGCGCCCTTCATCTCGTTGAAGACGACTCCCTTGTAGCGGAGGCCGCTGTTGGGATCCGCCGCCTCTTCGAACTCGAAGCGGATCCCTTCTTGCTTGAAGGAGTCCTCGGACAGCCGCGGGAAGAATGTCGCGTCGAGGTAGACATCGAGGAGATTCATGAAATCTTTGGCGTTGCGCGAGCTGAACGGATACATCGTCCAGTCGGCACTCGTCATGGCATTCATGAAGGGCGCAAGGTAGCGGCGGGTCATGCTGAAAAAGGGGTCGCGGACCGGGTACCGCTGCGAGCCGGCGAGCACGACATGCTCGAGGATGTGCGCAACCCCGGTGGAGTCCATCGGCACCGTCGGGAAGAAGACGGCGAAGCCATTGTTGTCGT
>CATPBO010000190.1 GCA_955652835.1 Candidatus Dormiibacterota bacterium | reverse complement strand
TCAGACATCTGACGCCACGGTGGACAGCGCGATGGCGATGGCTCGGCAAATCGGTCGCACTCCGGTGCTCGTCAACAAGGAGATCGACGGCTTCATCGTCAACCGGATCCTGCACGCCGCGACCCAGGAGGCATACCGCCTACTCGACGCAGGCGTGGCCAGCTTCGAGGACATCGATACAGCGGTCGAGAAGGGTCTCAACTGGCCGATGGGCCCGTTTCGCCTGGGGGACTTCAGCGGCCTGGACGTGACCTACAACGCCAGGCTGCATATGTACCGGACGACTGGCGATGAGCGATTCCGACCGTCGCCTCAGCTCGAGGCGAAGGTCAAATCCGGAAAGCTCGGCCGCAAGTCGGGTGAAGGCTGGTACTCGTATTGACCATGCCGACCGGCATTCACCATATAGGCGTGGCCGTCGCCGACCTTGACGAATCGATCCGGCACTACCGAAACGCGCTGGGCGCACAGCTGGTTCATCGCGCCGTGAGCGATTCCGAGGGACTCGAGGCCGCTCTCTTGCGCATCGGCACTGATGAGATCGAGCTGATGTCTGCGCTTCGCGATGACTCGCCCGTGGGAAAGTTCATGGCCAAGCGCGGCCCCGGCCTGCACCACGTTGCGTACGGTGTGAAGGACATCGATCTTGCGCTGGCCGAGGCTCGCGCGGCCGGGCTCGAGCTGATCGACGCCAAGCCGCGAATCGGCCTCAACGGCAGGCGTATCGCGTTCGTTCACCCCAAGAGCATGGGCGGCGTGCTGACAGAGCTGGTGGAGGCGTGACCGAAATGCAAAACGACAGCGGTCTCCCGCTCAAGCCGGTTTACACGGTCGATGACCGGCGAGCCGAGGAGCCGCCGCCGGGCCAGTTTCCCTTCACGCGCGGCCTGCACAAGAACATGTACCGAGGTCGCCTGTGGACGATGCGGCAGTACGCCGGGTTTGGCTCCGCAGCCGAGTCGAACAAGCGATACCAGTTCTTGCTCAAGCAGGGCCAGACCGGACTTTCCGTGGCATTCGACCTACCGACGCAGATCGGCTACGACTCCGACCACCCGATGGCCAATGGCGAGGTCGGCAAGGTTGGCGTCGCGATCGACTCGCTCGAGGATATGGAGGTCCTCTTCAAGGGCATTCCGCTCGACAAGGTCTCGACGTCGATGACCATCAATGCCACGGCGTCGATGCTGCTGCTGCTCTACGAGCTGGTGGCCGAGAAACAGGCGTGCCCGCCGGAGAAGATCACTGGCACGGTGCAGAACGACATCCTCAAGGAGTACGCGGCGCGCGGGACCTACATCTTTCCTCCCAAGCCGTCGATGCGCCTGATCACAGATCTCTTCGCCTACAGTGGGCGCCACCTTCCAAACTGGAACACGATCTCCATCTCGGGCTACCACATCAGGGAGGCCGGTTCAACCGCGGCGGAGGAGATCGCCTTCACGCTGAGCCACGCCATCGCCTACGTCGAGGCGGCACAGGTCGCCGGACTGTCGGTGGACGATTTCGCGCCGCACCTGTCCTTTTTCTTTGCGTCTCACATGGACTTCTTTGAGGAGGTGGCGAAATTTCGCGCCGCCCGACGAATGTGGGCCCGCATCATGCGTGACCGCTTTCACGCCATCGACGAGCGATCTTTGGCTTTGCGCTTCCACACCCAGACCGGTGGGGTCACGCTGACGGCTCAACAACCTCTGAACAACGTGGTTCGCACGACGCTCGAGGCCATGAGCGCCGTGCTTGGTGGAACGCAGTCGCTGCATACCAACGCTTATGACGAGGCGCTCGGCCTGCCCTCGCAGAATGCTGCCGAGCTCGCCCTGCGCACGCAGCAGGTGATCGGTTACGAGACTGCGGTACCGCTGGTCGCCGACCCGCTCGGCGGCTCGTATTACGTGGAGAACCTCACCGACAGGGTGGAGGAGGAGGCGCAGGCGATCATGGCCGAAGTGGACGAGCTTGGTGGCGCGGTGGCTTGCATCGAGAGCGGCTGGACGCAGCGCCGCATAGGCGACAGCGCGTACCGCCAGCAGCGTCGGGTCGAGTCAGGCGAGCGTGTCGTGGTTGGAGTCAACAGATACGCCGAGACCGACGCGGAGCACGTCGAGATCACGAAGATCAGCCCCCGGCACCAGGTAGCGCAAACACGGGCGCTCAAGCGATTGCGGGCGCGCCGCTCAAAGTCGGTCGTCGACCGGCACCTGGCCGAGATCGAGCGCGCGGCGCGCGGCACGGACAACCTGATGCTGCCGCTCAAGGCCGCGCTCGCGGACTATGTGACGATCGGCGAATGCTGCATGGTCTTGCGTGGCGTGTTCGGTGAGTACCTACCTGGGGAGGCAGCCTGATGAGCGAGTTCGGGCCTGAGGTCGTACCCATGCTTGCCTACGAGAATGGCCCGGCGGCCATGGACTGGCTGGCGCGAGCGTTTGGCTTTGTCGAGATCGTCCGGATGGTCGGGCCGGACGGCCGCCTGAGCCACGGGGAGATGGCAACCGGCAAGGCTGGCCTGATCATGCTCGCGACTCCCACGCCGGACTATCAGTCGCCCAAGCATCACCGCGAGACCTGCGAGCCGGCCGCCAGGTGGTCAAAGGTGCCGTACATCATCGACGGCGTGCTCCTGTACGTCGATGACGTTGACGCGCATTTCGAACGTGCCAGGACTGCGGGCGCGACCATCCTCTCCGGGGTCGACTCGGGCGAGCACGGCAAGCGGTATCGAGCCGAGGACCTCGAGGGTCACCGCTGGATGTTCATGGAGCGGCAGTAAGTGGGTTCCACCCCGCGGCGACGGAAGGTCGATCCGCTCAACGAGCTTCGGCAGCGCAGGTACGAGGCGGGGCATGGGGACGCCGAAGCCTTCAACCGTCAGCACGCCAAGGGCAAGCTGACGGCGCGCGAGCGGATAAACCGCCTGGTCGACCGCAACTCGTTCGAAGAGATCGACATCTTCGCCATGCACCGCGCCACTGGCTTGGGTCTCGAGAGCAGGCGGGTGCCCGGCGACGGTGTCGTCACGGGCATGGCCAAGATCGACGGGAGGGACGTAGTTCTCTTCAGTCACGACGCATCGGTCTTCGGCGGATCGCTTGGCGAGGTTTTCGCCGAGAAGGTGATCAAGGTCATGGACCTCGCGTTGCGAAACCGGATTCCGATCATTGGCATCAATGATTCCGGCGGTGCGCGGATCCAGGAGGGCGTCGTCTCGCTGGCGGGCTACGCCGAGATCTTCTGGCGCAACGTCGAAGCCAGCGGTGTCATCCCTCAGCTGAGCCTCATCCTGGGCCCTTGCACCGGGGGTGCGGTGTACTCCCCTGCGATCACTGACTTCACGTTCATGGTCCACGAGGTCGGCTACATGTTCATCACTGGGCCAGAGGTGATTCGCGTGACCACCGGCGAGGACGTGACCTTCGATTCGCTTGGAGGCGCCGAGGTCCACAACGTCAAGTCAGGCGTAGCACATTTCCTTGCCGAATCGGAAGACGAGTGCTTCGCCCAGGTGCGCCGCCTATTCAAGTACATCCCACAGAGTTCCGACCAGCAGCCCCCTCTCGCGGCTGCCACCGACGATCCCGAGCGCGCCGCGCCTGGCCTGGCAACG
Organism: Candidatus Dormiibacterota bacterium; assembly: GCA_955652835.1. Classification (GTDB taxonomy): domain Bacteria; phylum Chloroflexota; class Dormibacteria; order Dormibacterales; family Dormibacteraceae; genus Palsa-870. The sequence continues at coordinate 1,124 of CATPBO010000190.1, read as the reverse complement.
ATCATCCCCGACAACCCCAAGGAGCCTTACGACATCAAGGAGGTCATCGGGATGGTTGTCGACCACGGCGAGTTCCTCGAGGTCCAGCCGTACTTCGCGATGAACATGGTGGTCGGTTTCGCGCATCTCGACGGCCATTCCGTGGGCGTAGTGGCAAACCAGCCGAAGGTGATGGCTGGAGCGCTCGATATCAATGCCTCCGTGAAGGCCGCGCGGTTCGTTCGCTTTTGCGATGCGTTCAACATCCCGCTCGTGACGTTTGTCGACGTACCCGGCTTCCTCCCCGGCACAGCGCAGGAGTACGGCGGAATCATCCGTCACGGCTCGAAGCTGCTCTATGCGTTTGCCGAAGCCACCGTGCCGAAGCTCACGGTGATCACGCGCAAGGCGTACGGTGGCGCTTACTGTGTGATGTGCTCAAAGCACATCAGGGCGGACTTCAACGTCGCGTGGCCGACCGCCGAGATCGCCGTCATGGGTCCGGAAGGCGCGGTCAACATCATCTTCCACCGTGAGCTGGCGGCCGCGGCCGACCCCATCGCCCACCGGCGCGAGCTGGTCAGCGAATACACGGAACGATTCGCAAATCCCTACATTGCCGCGGAGCGGGGATACATCGACGATGTCATCGAGCCCGGACGCACTCGGTTGGAGCTGATCCGAGCGTTGAGGATTGCGATGCGGAAGGAGCGCCGGCGCAGCCCTCGCTGGCACGGCAACATTCCGCTGTGACGCCTACCTCGTTCCGCACGTTTGGCGTCAGCCGTGCGCTTGGTGGCTGCGGATTGCGCGCGTTTGGCACCAGCGGTTCGCTTGCTGCTCCTAGACTTCGGTGGTCCCCGGTGTCCAGCTGATTTGAAGCTTCTCGAGTACCAGGCCAAGGAGGTGCTGGCCTCCCTTGGCATAGCGATACCCCCGGGTAAAAGCGCGGGGAAGGACAGGTGTCCTCCCCCGCGGGCCCCCTCCTCTCCTCGGCGACACTCGGTGGGGCTTGGATGGGCATATGTGACGGCCGAAATAAATTCGGCCTACAGCTCCACATGGGGTTCTTAACAGGATGAAGCTCCTCGAGTACCAAGCCAAGGAGATGCTTGCCTCGTTGGGCATAGCAATCCCGCCGGGTA
>CATPBO010000189.1 GCA_955652835.1 Candidatus Dormiibacterota bacterium | reverse complement strand
CTTGTCCGCCGGCACCATGTGCGGCGATTGGGCAGCGACGGCGATGCCGATCTCGCGGACCTGGCGGATGAATCGCTCAGGCTCGAGGTCGACCGTGAGCCCTGGCACGGACTCGAGCTTGTCCAGCGTGCCGCCTGTGTGGGCCAGCGCGCGGCCGCTGAGCTTCGGCACCTTGACTCCGCAAGCCGCCGCGAGCGGCGCGGCGATCAGGGTGACCTTGTCGCCGACTCCCCCGGTCGAGTGCTTATCGACCTTGATCCCTTCGATGCCGCCCAGGTCGAGCACCTCGCCGCTCGCCACCATGGCACGGGTCAAAGCGAGCGTTTCGGCCCGAGTCATCCCGCGAATGCAGACCGCCATCAGCCACGCCGCCATCTGGTAGTCGGGAATGTCCCCGCGGAGGTAGCCCGAGATCAGAAAATCGATCTCCTCGGGGGAGTGCTCGCCACTGTCACGCTTGCGGCTGATGACCTCGAGCGGAACCACTACCGCAATCCTTCCACACTCACCGGGACGCTCGACAGGCGAGTGCTACAATCCGCCCGACCGAGCGATTTGCGCCCGGCTGTCGCCGGGTTGGGTTTGAAGGGGGCAAGGTAGATGGGCCATACGCGGCTTCGGTTTTTGGGTGTGGTAGCTGCGGCGTTCATGCTGGTGGCAGCCTGCGGATCGTCGACGAGCAGCCCGCCGGCCAAGCAGTACAAGGTCGGCCTGGTCACCGACATCGGTGGCCTCAATGACAAGAGCTTCAACCACCTCGCGTACGTCGGCCTGCAGAAAGCCATCACGGACCTCAGCGTCAAGGGCGACGTGACCGAGTCGAAAAGCGGTGACGACTATGTGCCCAACCTGACGAACTTCGCCTCGAAGGGCTACGACCTGGTGATCGGGGTCGGCTTCCTGATGGCGGAGGCCATCGGCACCGTCTCGGGTCAGTTCCCCAACATCCATTTCGCGATCATCGACGGAGCCGGCACGGACGCCAAAGGCAACGACCTCAAGCACGCCAACGTGCAATCGCTCTTCTTCAGTGAGCAGGACGCCGGCGCGCTGGTCGGCGTGGTCGCCGGCATGCTCGAGAAGCAGGGCAAAGCGAAGAAGAACGCTCACGTGATCGGAGCGGTAGGTGGTATCAGCATCCCGCCCGTCAACCACTACATCGCCGGCTACAAGTGGGCCGCGACGATGGAGGATCCGGGGATCAAGGTGCTCATCGGCTACTCGAACGACTTCGTCGACCCGGCCAAATGCAAGGGTGTCGCCCAGGGTCAGATCAGCGCGAAGGCGGACATCCTCTTCCAGGTCGCCGGTCAATGCGGGCTTGGCGTCTTGCAGGCTGCCGGCCAGAACAGTGTTTACAGCATCGGCGTCGACGCGGACCAGAAGGACTCCGACCCCTCGGTGATCTTGAGCGCGTTGAAAAAGGTGGACGTCGCGACCTACACGGCGATCAAGGGCGTGGTCAACGGACAGTTCAAGGCTGGAGCGTTGACCTTCAACGTCGCTAACGACGGCGCCGGCTACGCGATCGACAACTTCTCTCTGCCGGCCGATATCCAGACCGAGGTCGACAACGTCAAGGCCAAGATCAAGTCGGGCGCGCTGACCCCACCGTCTGATATCCCGGCGTAATGAAGCAGTGGCGGGCGCGCTGGTGCACCCGCCTCTGACCGGCCATCTGATCCCATAGGAAGGACCGTGGCAGCATCACCGGCCACCGTTCCGGAGCGCCCCCGCCCGCGCCTGCCGGCCACGGCTCGCCGCGTGGCCTCCGGCATGGCGGTTCCAGTCGGCTCGGTGGTCCTCGCTTTCGTCATTGGGGCGCTCATCGTGCTGGCCACGGGCGGTGACCCGCTGGCCGCCTATCAGGGTCTGTTGTGCGGCGGACTTGGAGCCTTCTGCACCCAGGGCGAGAACCCTGCCCTGCAGGTCTCCAGCACGATCGTCTTCACGATCCCGCTGATCATGGCCGGCATGGCGGTGGCGCTTCCGTTCCGGGCCGGCCTGTTCAACATCGGGGCCGAAGGCCAGTTCCTCGCCGGCGCGATCGCCTGCACCACGATTGGGATCCACCTGGGGACCTTGCCGGCGCCCATCCTCCTCCCTCTCGTTCTGCTGGGGGGCATGGCCGCGGGGGCGCTGTGGGCCGGCATTGCCGGCGTGCTCAAGGCCACCGTCGGCGCGCATGAGGTGGTGACCACGATCATGCTGAATTACGTAGCGCAGTGGCTCCTTCGCTACCTGATCATCGGCGGCCCACTGCAGCTGGCGAGCGGAACTTCGAAATCGTCCCCGATCGGTGCCGGAGCCCGGCTTGCCACGCTTCTGCCGAACGACAACAACCTGGTAATCTTCGGGCTCCCCTCGAGCGTGTACCGCGTCCACAGCGGACTCCTGATCGCGCTGCTCGCCGCCGCCGTATTCGCCTTCCTGCTGTGGCGCACCACGCTCGGTTACGAAATCCGCGCGGTCGGCCAGAGCCAGAAGGCAGCGCGTTATGCGGGCGTCAGCGTGCGCCGCACGATCATAGTGACGATGCTCATCGCCGGCGCTTTCAGCGGCCTGGCCGGCGCAATCCAGATCGCGGGGATCGACCACAATCTCACCGACAAGTACTTCAGCGACACCACGGGCTTCGACGCCATCGCAGTGGCTTTGCTCGGGCTCGGCAGTGCGGTCGGAATCGTCCTCGCGTCGATTCTCTTCGGCGCGCTTCATTCCGGAAGTGGGGTCATGCAGGCTGACGCCGGGATCTCGAGCAGCCTCGTGCTCGTTTTGCAGGCCCTGATCCTGTTCAGCATCGCGGCCAACTTCCTCGGCGCCATCAGGCTCCGGCTGCCGGGCCTCGGTCGAGCGCCGGCAGCGCGGCCGCCGGACAGCCCAGCTGCAGCGTTGATGACCGAGGCCGCCGCCCCGCCGCCCGAAGGGAGCCCCAGCGCCACATGAGTGTCGTCTCCGAGATCCTGCACTTGCTGGTCACCGCGTCCCTGTGGAACCAGGTGCTGGCCGCCGCCGTCCTGCTGCTGCTCCCGGCGCTCGGCGGCGTGATCTCCGAACGCAGCGGCGTGGTGAACATCGCGATGGAAGGCATGATGCTCACGGGCGCCTTCTTCGCCGTCGTCGCCGACCTTGGATTGCACAACCCCTGGCTCGCGACACTGGTCGCGATGGCCGCGGGTGGCTTGATGGCTCTGATCCATGCCGTGGTCTCGATCCGTTTTCGCGCCGACCAGATCGTGAGCGGCATCGCCATCAACATCTTCGCTGCCGGCCTCACCGTCTTCCTGGTCAACCGGATTTACGGAATCCAGGACGTCGGGCACGCAAGCTATTCGGAGCTGCTGCCCAGCCTCAACATCCCCGTACTCGAGCAGATTCCCTTCATCGGCCATGTCTTCTTCCAGCAAAACGTGATCGTGTACGTGGCCCTCGTACTCTTGGTGCTCGTCCACGTCGTCCTCTTCAGGACGCGACTCGGACTGCGTATTCGCGCGGTGGGCGAACACCCACAGGCCGCCGACACGGCGGGCATCAACGTGTACGCCATCCGCTATGGCGCCGTCATCACGAGCGGCCTGCTCTCAGGCCTGGCAGGCGCCTTCCTGGCGATCGGTGTCTCCAACACGTTCGTCCCGAACATGACCGACGGCCGGGGGTACATCGCCCTGGCCGCGATGATCTTTGGCAAGTGGACCCCGTTCGGCGCCTTCGTCGCGTGCCTTATCTTCGGCCTCGGTGAGGCCATCTACGCCAACAACTCGATCATCCACGTCTCCCCATACCTGCTGAGCATGCTGCCGTACCTCCTCACGCTCATCGTGCTGGCAGGCGTGGTGGGCCGGAGCAACCCGCCCGCTGCGGATGGCATTCCCTACGTAGCGGGCAGCGAATGAGCGCGACAGCTCCCGCCAACGCGGTCGAGATGCGCGGCATCACCAAGGCGTTCCCTGGCGTCGTCGCCAACAACAAGGTCGATTTCACGGTTCGCGCTGGAGAGATCCACGCGCTCGTCGGTGAGAACGGGGCCGGCAAAACGACGTTGATGAACGTCCTGTACGGCTTGGTCCACATGGACGAGGGCGAGATCCTGATCGATGGCAAACCAGTCCACATCGGTGGACCTCGCGACGCCATCGGCAAGGGCATCGGCATGGTGCACCAGCACTTCATGCTCATCCCGGTCTTCACCGTGGGCGAGAATGTGATGCTGGGCCGCGAGCCGGTGACCGGCCCTGGATTCTACAACCGCGTGAGGGCTCGAGAGGAGATCGCCGAGCTGACCCGCAAGTACGGGCTCGCCCTCGATCCGGACGCGCGAATGGCCGACCTCCCCGTGGGGCTGCAGCAGAGGGCGGAGATCGTCAAGGTCCTGTACCGGGGAGCGAACATCCTCATCCTCGACGAGCCCACGGGCGTGCTCACTCCGCAGGAGAGCAAGGAGCTGTTCGGCGTCCTCCGCGACCTGGTCAAGACCGGCAAGACGATCATCTTCATCAGCCACAAGCTTCGGGAGGTGCTGGAGATCTCGGACCGCATCACCGTAATGCGGCGTGGCAACGTGGTCGGCCACCTGGTGACCAAAGACACGAACGAGCAGGAGATCGCCACGCAGATGGTGGGCCGCGCGGTTCTCCTGCGCGTTGACAAGAAACCGGCGAAGCCGGGGCCGGTCACGTTCAAAGTCGAAGACCTGACCGCGAGCTCCGACCGCGGTGTGCCGGCGCTAAAGGGAGTGTCATTTGAGCTGCGCCAGGGCGAGATCCTCGGCATCGCCGGCGTGGAGGGCAACGGGCAGAGCGAGCTCGTCGAAGTGCTGGCGGGGACGCGGCGGGCTACCGGCGGGCGCGTGCTGTTGGGTGACAAGAACGTCACGACGTTCGACGCGCGCACGGAGCGCGATGCCGGCATCGCCTTCATCCCGGAGGACCGCCGCGGCGCGGGACTCGTGTTGAGCTATTCGGTCGCCGACAACCTGATTCTCGGCCGCCAACGCACGCCTGCCTTCGCCTGGCGCGAGTTGGTGCTGCGGCTGGTCGCAATCCGCGATTGGGCCAGGCGGCTGGTCAAAGAGTTCGACATCCGCACGCCGAGCATCGAGACGGCGGCGCGCAACCTGTCCGGGGGCAATCAGCAGAAGATCATCGTCGCCCGAGAGATGGCCAGCCGGCCACGCGTGCTGCTGGCCGCTCAGCCGACACGGGGCGTCGACATCGGGGCGATCGAGTTCATCCATCGCCGCATCGTCGCGGAGCGCGACGAGGGTACGGCCATCCTGCTCGTCTCCGCCGAGCTCGACGAGGTGCGATCGCTGTCCGATCGGATCGCCGTCATTTACGAAGGCAAGATCGTGAGCATCGAGCCCGGAGATGCGCCAGAGGAACGGCTTGGACTTTTGATGACGGGCGGTGGGTCTGCTAGAGGGTAGCCAGCAGCCGGCTCAATTCGCTGATCTTTTCCAGGCGGTGCCAGCCGGCTTTCGGGAGGGATTCCTCAGGCACGTGCTCGTGGTGCCATGTGACGTGATACGGGATATGCACGGCCCGTGCGCCCAGCTCGAGGACCGGGACGATATCGGACCGCAGCGAGTTACCGACCATGACGAACTCTTCGGCCTTGATGCCTCGTCGCGACAGGATCGCGCGATAGGCGTCGACGTTTTTTTCGCTCACGATCTCAACGCCGCTGAAGAGGTCGCCGAGCCCCGAGCGCGCGAGCTTGCTCTCCTGGTCGAACAAGGCGCCTTTGGTGACCAGCAGCAGGTCGTATTTCTGGTTCAGCTCCCGCAGCGCGTCATTGACCCCGTCCAGCAGCTCGGTCGGCTCCATGAGCATGCGCTTGCCCCAGCCGAGGATCACCTCGAGGTCGGAGGCTGGAATCCGTCCCTGGGTGAGCTGGATCGCGGTCTCGATCATCGAGAGCGTGAAGGACTTGACGCCGTACCCGTACACGCTGAGGTTCTTCATCTCGGTCTCGGCCAGATGCGCGTGGACGTCGGCATCGTGAACGTGCTGATGCAG
>CATPBO010000188.1 GCA_955652835.1 Candidatus Dormiibacterota bacterium | reverse complement strand
TCAGAGTTGAGTAAAGAGTATGGAAGGCACGATCAACGTAGTGGAGGATTCCCAGATGGCCCAAGCTGAAAAGTCTGCAGCCCACTCGCCTGCGACTCAGAACGGCGAGAAAAACGTCGTCAACCTCGGCCCTCGCGACACGCTGCATGGGCGTCTTGACATCCAGGGCGACCTCAAGATCGCGGGCAACGTGGAGGGGGAGCTCAAGGCAAGCGGAGACGTGACGGTCGATTCCACCGCAGCCATCCAGGCCTCGATCGAGGGTGCGAACGTGAACGTACGGGGTCAGGTCAACGGCAACGTGACCGCAAAAAAGCGTTTGACGCTGGGCGGTTCCGGCCACCTGAACGGAGACGTCAAGGTGAGCCGACTCACGGTCGAAGACGGCGCCACGCTAAACGGCAACGTCACGATGTCGTCGGAGAAGAGCTAGCCCACTCTTCGTTCCGCCCGGGTGATCGAAGGCAAGACCACCGTTTCGAGATAGCGCTGCGCCGTGTCCATCGCAGTGTGCACGATGTTCCATTCGAGCTGTTCGAAAAACACCTGGTCCCGATTTAGCTGGCCAAGGCGGAGCCGCCAGAAGCCAGAGTCGAGGTTGAGCCCCGGCAGACGGGCCGGTGCCGCAGCTTTTGTCCCCTCGGTCAAATCAGGAAGCGGCCGGCTGGTCACGCCCGGGGAAGGCTCGACCGCCTGAACCGTCGCTGCACCCGCGTGCTGCATCGCGGCGGCAGCAACCACGTTCCAGATGACCACCATCAACACAGTGATCACGATGCATTCGGCGATCACCATCCAGGTCAGCGGTTTTCGGAGGAGGTTGCGCATGACGCCAACCTAGAGCCGGCGAACCAAGCTGTGAACCCTGGCTGTTAAGACCCGTTCGCTTGGCAGCCTAGCCCGAACGTTTGGGATCGTGACTCGCAACGTACGCCCAGCGCATCCGACCACGAATTGGCCACACTTGCTGCACGAGACTCAACACAGGAGGTCCGCAGAGATGGTGGTAGGGACAGCGCAGCTCGGCACCCGCGGCGACGGCTCGGGCCTTCCCCGCTTCACCGGGATTCTCAGGCCGCTGGTTGACGGCATCGCGGGCATCAAAGCGAGCGTCCACACAAAGCTGCTCGCCGGCTTCCTCACCGGCGCCTTGCTCCTACTTGGCATGGGCGTCCTGAGTCTCGTTGTCATCGAGCGCATGAGCCAGCGCGTGAGCGAGCTAAACCGCCTCGAGACCAAAGTCGATCTCGCCCGGCAGATGGAGTACGACGTGACGGGACAGAGCCACTACCGGGCGATGGCGCTGCTGACCAAGGACTCCACCAACAACGACAAGATCGCGAACGCCAAACAGCAGTTCGCGGCCAACCTGGACAGCATCGAGAAGCTCAGCTCACCCGGTGACCGGCCTCGGTCCGCGTTCTTCGCCAAAGTCCGCGATCACAACGCCCAGTTCGCGGTCTCCAATGACAAGGTGCTTGCTCTCTATCAACAGGCTCTGGCCGCCCCGCCAGACCAGCAGCCAGCGCTGCTCCAGAAGGCGCTCGACGTGCACCTCAAGGAGGAGCATCCGATCTCCCACCTGCTCGAGATGGACATGCACGAGCTGGAGGCGGCCTCCTTGAAGCAGATGACCGACGCGCGCGCCGCGTTTGCGGCAGATAAGACCACCCTCGAGATTACGGTAGGGATCTTCAGCATCGCCAGTCTTGGGCTGGCAATGCTGCTCGGCTTTTGCATCTCATGGGCGATCATCCGGCCGGTGCGAACCGTCGACACGGCCCTGGCCCAGATCGCCGGCGGCGACTTCGATCGCAAGGTCCGCGTCCGCAACCAGGATGAGCTGGGCGCGTTGGCCCGAAACCTGAACGCCACGAGCGGGCAGCTCTCAACCCTCTACACGGAGCTGAAACTGCTCAACGACAAGCTCCAGCAAAAGGTCGAGGAGCAGATAGAGCAGCTGAAACGGGCAAGCGACCTAAAACGCTACCTGTCGCCGCAGCTGGCCGAGTCGATCCTCTCGGGAACCCTCGACGTCAACGTGAACTCGCGCCGCAAGAACCTGACTGTGTTCTTCTCCGATATCCGCGGCTTCACGCCCATGTCAGAGCACATAGAGCCCGAAGAGTTGACCGACTTCCTAAACCAATACCTCAGCGCGATGACCGAGATCGTCTTCAAGCACGGCGGAACGCTGGACAAGTACATCGGCGACGCGATCATGGTTTTCTTCGGCGATCCCATCACCTACGACGACCACGCCCAGCGCGCGGTCCTCATGGCTCTCGAGATGAGGGTCAAGCTCAGCGAGCTGCAGAGTTCCTGGTGGGTAGACCAAGGGGAGCGGCTGACCGTAGGGATGGGGATCAGTACGGGCTACGTCACGGTGGGCAACATCGGTTCACCGGCCCGGATGGAATACACGGTTGTGGGCAACCACGTGAACCTTGCCTCGCGCCTCTCGAACCGCGCGTTGGCCGGCCAGATCCTGGTCAGCGAGCGTACCGTGGTCCACTGCGGCAAGTTGGTCGAAGCGGCCGAGGTGGATGAGATGGAGCTTGAGGGCGTCTCGCGGCCGATCAAGATTTACGAGATAAGCGAGAAGGTGCAAACGCGCTGAGCCGTAAAGCCCGCAGCCGACGCTGATCGATCAGGTCAGGTTTCCGTAGAGCTCAGGGTTCTGCGTTGGCGCCGGCGCACCGGAGGGACCCACCTCGCTCGTGATCGCCATCTGCGTGTAGCCCGCAAGCGACTTGCTGACAAGCACAAACTTGCTCCCGTTGCTGTCGGGTACAAACACTCCCGCGGGGTCAGCGCGTCCTGCGGCCGTGATCAGCCAGACTTCGTAGACCCTGCCGGGATCCAGCTGGGGGAGGCCGCTGAAATCGACCAGCGCGACCCCATCGCCCTTTAGGTTGATCACGCTCGCCCTGGCGCCGGCGAGTCCCTGGTGGCCCACCAGCGCCGAACGTACGACCGTGGGCGAAGCTGTTGTGCCACGACCGATCAAGTCACCAGCCGCCAACCCGACCACAAGCGCGAGCACGACTGCGGCGACCGCAGCAAACACGGCCATCGTGCTGGGTCGATGACTTGACAGGTTGGTGGGGCCAAGGGTGCGCCGAGGTTCTTTGGTGTCGAAGCGAGTGCGGGCGGTGGCTGTGGCCGTATCGGGAGACGCTGCTGCCGCGATGAGAATGCGCTCGCGTAGCCCGGCTGGCGGAGTGATCTCCGCCACGTCGAGGGGCAGCGCGCCAATTGCTCGGGTGAGTCGCATCACCGTCTCACGACAGCTTGCGCACTCTTCGATGTGGGTGCGCACTAGGTCGGCTTCGCCGGCTTCCAGCGCGCCCAGGACCCAGGCTGCGACCGAGCTTTCGAGCTCGTCGTGGTCAGACATCGACCAGACCCCTGCCTTGCAGATATGAGCTCAGCTTCTCCAGTCCGAGCCGCATGCGGCCCTTGACAGTGCCGAGCGGCACTCTTGTCATGTCAGCGATCTCCCGCTGGGAGTAGCCCCCGAAGTATGCAAGCTCGACCGCATGGCGCTGCTCGGCCGGCAGGCTGCTCATCGCCTCCCGGACGGCGCTGCGTTCCAGCGACAGCGATACTTCGTGCCACGGGTCGGAGCGCGGCCCGGCCTCCGCCATCGCCGGCTGGAGCTCCAGCTCTTGGCGCTCATGCGCGCCTCGGCCTCGCAGATAGTCGACTGAGCGGTTGCGCACCGAGGCTAGCAGCCACGTTCGCAGCGAGCCGCGGCGGGCATCGAAGCTCGCCGCGTGGTTCCAAATCTTCACGAAAGCTTCCTGGACGGCATCTTCTGCGCGGCCGGGATCGCCGAGTACACGCAGAGCAACTGCGTAGGCGAGCCCGCCGTAACGGTCGTACAACTCGCCCAGCGCCTCGTGATTCCCTGCCACCAATTTGGCGACGAGGTCAGCGTCGGCGAGTCCTCTGGGCGCCTCCGATCCCATTTGCACAGTGTCGCGTTAGCGCCATGTCATCGGATCAAGCGCCGCCGCCGACCGCGGTTGCGGAATCGTCGGCGTGCGAGCGCCGGGTCGTCAACTCGCCAATCGGGGACTTCGTGCGCGCTACCGCCCACGCTTCGCTTTCGATCAGCCGCCAGGCCCATCTCGGGTTCTTGCGCACACGCTCGCGCGCGCGATACAGCGCCTTCGACATCAGTTTGACGCCCGACAAACCGGGCAGCATACCGATCTTTTCGTCCAAGTTTAGAAGCTCTTCCTCGCCCTGCTCATCATCGAACAGGTACAGGGCGAGGGCATCGACCTCCTCGAGATTCTTGACCCCCTGGCCAACCGGAACCCATATGCGGTTGAGCATCCAGCGGTCCATGCGCTGCGCGTGGTCATTGCCGCTGAGCCATTCCTTGGCAGAGTTGAAGTAGAAGGCGAAATGCCGGCGCTCGTCCTTGATGATGCGTCCGAGCAGGTCTTTCAGCACCGGGTGTCCCGACTTGCGGATCAGGGCTCCGTAGCCGGTGAGGGTCGCCAACTCATTGATCGCGCCGATCGTCAGGTACACGGCGGAAAAGTCCTTCAACATCCATGAGCCGGCCATCGTCGACATGAGGCTCACGCTGTTTTGGAGGCCGAGATTGGCGCGCACGTTGGCGATGCGGTCCTGGGAGTCGAACTCGATCCCGTACAGGTTGATGAACTTGCCCAGGTTCTCGCCGTGCCACAACTCCTCGTAGTTCCAACAGGCGAGGAACGCGGTGAGGATGGGGTCCATGCAGGCACGCGTTACGAGCAGGTGGGACAGGTAGAGCGGGACGTGGTTCTCGATATCCATCATGTAGTGCAGGCAGAAGAGATCGCCCTTCGACAGGCGACTTGCGGCTACCTCCTCCCAGGCGAGTCCCGCCGTGTCGAGTTTCTTCGACACCTCCTTGTATCGCTCGATGCTGAAGCTCGTGCCTCCTCCCTTCCTTTGCCGCATGACCACGACGATTTGCGTCGTCTGTCAAGTCATACGCAGCGATCAAGGCAGCGGATCATTTTTCAGTTATGGAACCGCATGGTTCAAATGCTCTATGG
>CATPBO010000187.1 GCA_955652835.1 Candidatus Dormiibacterota bacterium | reverse complement strand
CGAGCCGATGCTGGCCGGCGAAGGAACGATTATTGGAGAGCCTTGGACGCCGAACTTGGCGGTGGCAGTCACGGCAGCCCACGTCCTGGTCTTTCGCATCGATTCTCTCGTTGAGCAACCGCGATGGATCGTACTGGCAGGTCGCCCGACTGACGTGAAGATAGAAAAGCGCACCGGACCGCTTGGTTTTGGTTCGGCTCTCATCGTCAGCGGTGGGAACGGCCAGTGGACCATTGGCGGACAACCGGGCGCGTTCAAGCCGAAGCCGGTGCTTGACGCGTGGCGGCAAGCCGCCAACGCACAGCGAACACCGGCTGACTTCCGTTGACGGAAAAGCCTGTCGGGGGCCCGGGATTTGTATGTGAGCGCTGCGCATGACGCGTTTGGCGTCATGTGGTCTGTCTGAGATCGGATTCATAGTGGGCCGCGGCGGACTCGAACCAAACGTTCATTTAGGTGCCCTCAACCTAGACGATAAATGAATTTGACTGAGTGATTGGTACTCGGGGCGTTGCACCCGGGTTCCCGCTCATATTTCTAATGTCCCCACATTGCTCTTTCTGCGTGCTGCACCGTCTCAGGACCGTGTTCGCCCGTCCTGATCCGGACGGCGTCCTCGACCCCAATGACGAAGATCTTTCCGTCCCCCACCTCGCCCGTCCTCGCGGCCTCGGCCATCTTGTCGACCACGGTCGGCACGATCTCAGACCTCATCACCGCCTCGATTTTCAGCCGCGGCCGGAGCGAGATGTGGACGGCCGCCCCGCGGTACTTCTCGGTGTAACCGCGCTGGGCGCCGCAGCCCTTGACCTCGGTGACGGTGACACCGGATACGCCGCACTCGTCGAGCACGTCCTGGACCTCCTGCAGCCGTTCGTGCCGAATGATCGCGATGACCATCTTCATGCCGAGGCCACCTCCTGTTGGGACGCAGAGACGTGCGCCCCATGGGGGTTCACAGTCGGGGTATCCGGCTGCCGGTAGACGCCTCCCGGAACAGGCATGAACGACTCCGGGTAACCCCACATGCCGTGCTCGCTGATGTCCAGCCCCTCCAGCTCCTCACGGGCAGAGACGCGCAGGCCGATGGTCTTCTTGATGATCCAGAACAGGCTGTAGCTGAGCGCGAAGACGGTCACGAATGAAGCCGTCACCGCTATCGCCTGCGCCCCAAGCTGCTGAAAGCTGCCGGTGTAAAAGAGGCCGCCGTGCCCGACCCCGTTGAACGCCGCCAACGCGGGCGTGGTGAAGAGGCCGCAGCTGAGGGTGCCCCAGATGCCGGCCAGTCCGTGGGCCGGAAGAGCACCCACGGGGTCGTCCAGGTACTTGTCGATCGCCAGCACGCCGACCACGACGATCACTCCCGCGACCGCACCGATCACGATCGCAGCCCACGGCTCGACATAGCCCGAGGGCGCGGTAATGGCAACAAGGGCGGCAATGGCTCCGTTGCCGATCATGCCGACGTCCATCGTCTTGGTGATCAGATAGATCGTGGCCAGGGCGGCCACCGCGCCACCCGCGGCGGCGAGGTTGGTCACCACGACGACGTCTGCAAAGTGAAGGTTGGTGGCGTTCAGCGTCGAGCCTGGGTTGAATCCAAACCAACCGAACCACAGGATCAGAACACCGAGCTGCGCCAGCGGCATGTTGTGGCCCGGGATCGCGTTCGACCTTCCTTTCTCATATTTGCCTATGCGTGGACCGAGCAGCAGCAGGCCGGCCAAGCCGGCGGTCGCGCCGGTCAGGTGGACCACAGTCGAGCCGGCGAAGTCCTGCGAACCGAGAGTCGCCATGAGAAAGCCGCCACCAAACAGCTGGTGGCTGATGAGTGGATAGATGAACGCGGCGAAGGGGATGCCGAAGAGGATGTAGACGATGAACTTCGTGCGCTCGAGCATCGTCCCCCACACGATCGCCAGGGAAACCGCACAGAACACGAACTCGAAGAACCATTTCGCAGCGGCCGGCGCGGTGCTGGACGCGATCGCCGGCAGATCCATGTGCGACCCGGGACTGAAGGTTGGGAAGAAACCGCTGCCGCCGATGACCGCGAAAATGCCGCCGGCTCCGAAGGCCAGGCCGAAGCCCACACCCCAGTAAGCGATGGAGCTCACACTGAGGTTGGTGACCACTTTGGCAACGACGGTGCCCACGTTCTTCATCCGGCTGAAGCCGACCTCGAGCATCGCAAAGCCGGCTTGCATGAACATGACGAAGCAGGCGGCGACGATCACCCAAACCGTGTCCGCGGCAACGCCCGCAGCTGAGGTTGCGGTGGTGTCATCCGCGAAGGCCGCCACCGGCACGAGGGCCGAGAGCAATGCGATTCCTGAAGCGAGGCCAACTGCCTGTGCGCGCCTGGTGAGCGATCTTCCGAACAACGACGTCACCTCCGTAAGTTGATGCGGTCAGGCTAACCGCCGATTGAGCCAGCTCCCACGTGTGGTAGCGCCAATCACGGCGCCTGTAGATCGTGTGAAACACCCAAATTCAGGGTCTCTGTGGATATCCCATACCGTGTCAAGCACACATAGCGGCGCGCTGCTGATTCGTGGGGTTAACACCATGATGTGGGACCCGTCCGCCGCTACGCTGACCGTGGGCCCGTCAAATCCACGAGGTCGAGGGTTCATGGAGGGTGTTCATGGCGATACAGACGAAGTCGGGAAGCAAGACAAGCCCGCGCGAGGTGATCGAACGCGCGAAGGCTGAGGGCGTCGAGGTCGTCGACGTTCGTTTCATCGATCTGCCAGGTACGTGGCAGCATTTCAGCCTGCCGCTCGGCGAGCTGGAAGTAGACAGCTTCACGGACGGCCTCGGATTCGACGGATCCAGCATTCGTGGGTTCCAGGCGATCGACGAGAGCGACATGCTGCTCATGCCTGACCCCGACTCGGCGACGATCGACCCGTGCCTCACGCACAAGACGCTGTTTCTCATCTGCGACGTCGTCGACCCGATCAGCCGTGAGCCCTACTCGCGAGATGCGCGGTTTATCGCCAAGAAGGCCGAGGAGCATCTGCGGAAATCAGGCATCGCCGACGTGAGCTACTGGGGGCCGGAAGCCGAGTTCTACATCTTCAGCTCGCTCCGCTTCGACCAGAACGCGCACAGCGGCTACTACCACATCGATTCCGAAGAGGGCATCTGGAACTCGGGTAAGAACACCGAGCCAAACCTCGCCTTCCGGCCGCGGCACAAAGAGGGGTACTTCCCCGTGCCGCCGATCGACAAGTTCCAGGACCTTCGCTCCGAGATCATGCTCAAGCTGATCGAGGCGGGCGTGCGGGTCGAGGTCCAGCACCACGAAGTCGGGACGGCCGGCCAGGCCGAGATCGACATGCGCTTCGACTCGCTGACCAAGATGGGCGACAAGATGATGGTCTTCAAATACATCATCAAGAACGTCGCCGCTCAGCACGGATACGTCGCGACCTTCATGCCTAAGCCCCTCTTCATGGACAACGGCTCCGGCATGCACGTGCACCAGAGCCTCTGGAAGGATGGGCAAAACCTGTTCGCCGAAAAGAGCGGTTACGCGGGATTGAGCGAGACAGCGGTGCACTACATCGGTGGCCTGCTGAAGCATGCGCCCGCCCTGCTGGCGATCTGCGCGCCGACCACCAACTCTTATCGCAGGCTCGTCCCGGGGTATGAGGCCCCGATCAACCTCGTCTATTCCAAGCGCAACCGCTCGGCTTGTGTCCGCATCCCGATGTACTCGACCGACCCGAAGACAAAGCGCGTCGAGTTCCGCTCACCGGACCCAGCCGCCAACCCATACCTGGCGTTCTCCGCCTGCCTGATGGCAGGACTCGACGGAATCAAGCACAAGATCGTTCCGCCAGAGCCGATCGACAAGGACATTTACGAGCTCGAGGGCGAGGAGAAAGGCAAGATCAAGTCGGTGCCGGGCTCCCTGGCCGAGGCACTCGACGCACTGGAGAAGGACCACGCATTCCTGCTCGAAGGCGGCGTCTTCACCAAGGACGTGATCGACACCTGGATCGAATACAAGCGCAAGAAAGAGGTCGACCAGGTGGCGCTTCGTCCGCACCCGTGGGAGTTCATGCTCTACAGCGACGTCTAAATCAGACCAACACTCTCCAGGAGGGCCTTGCCGGCGCGGCAGGGCCCTCTACTTTTGTCGGAGCCGGAAACCCGCATGCGACTGGGATGCGGGTTTGAAATCGAAACGAAATCCGCACCAAACGGGCGGATGCGGGTTACGCCGTGGTGCTACATCCCCAGCATGGCGCGGGCGCGCAGCGCGATTGAGATCGCAACCCGCGTCTCAGGGTCGTCCAGCTGGAGGCCGGTCAGAGACTGAATGCGCTCGACTCGATATGACATCGAGTTGATGTGAATGCCCAGCTGGCGGGCCGCCGCCCGCCGCACCCAACGCGCCGCAGCCAGCGCCTCGAGCGTCTCGAGCAGCGGGGTATCTCGCGATTGTGCGTACTGCAGAAGCGTGCCGAGAAGCTCGTTGACGAAACGGCGCAGCGCGTCCGGGCTCTGCACTTCGAGCAGCAGCCTGAACGCGCCCAATGAACGGTAGGAGGCGACGCGGCCGCGCCCCCCGGCCCTGCGAGTCAACCTCAGCGCTTGCCGGGCTTCGACGTGCGATCGCGCCAGCTCGCTGACCCCGTTCGCCAGGTTGCCGATGCCCACCGATGCCGTACCTGGCTTCATCACCGGAGCCGCGGCCGCAAGCACCTGGCCTGCCAGCTTTTCGACCGTGGCCAGGTCGGATGCCACCTCGTCCGGGACGAGGAACACTGCTGAAGCGGATCGCACGACCGTCAGGGTGCCGGGCAACCGCGAACGGATCAAGCCGCTGAGAGCCGCGTCCAGGCGGTCCAGCTCGCCTCGTGCACTGAGCGCCGCCTCCGTTTCGTCGTCATCTGGCTCGAGGACGAGCGCCCACGCTCGCTGCGGCAGCCGGTGACCGAGCCGTTCGGCCTGGTGCGCCACACGTTCCGCCTCGTCAGCCTCGAGACCGCCGGCAAGGATCTCTTCGACGAGGTCTCCGCGAAGCCTGCGCTCGACCTCGGCCGCAGCCCGATCTTTCGATAGTTCCAGCGCGAGCACTGTGGAACCGTGCTCGAGCGCGCGGCGGCGGCCGGCCGACTCCGCCGACTTCTCGTCGACCGCGACGGCCAGCATTCCCAGCACGTCGGCGCCTGCGCGAACAGGAACCACGCCCATGGCGCGGGCCGGCCGGCCGGCATTGATCCGGACCTCGCGGGATCCAGCCTGCCCAAGGGGGCTCGGGACGTGGATGCGCGGAGGCATCCCGTCGGAGGACTCCCCTGCTCCGCGCACCCTGTAGCCGTCGGGCGAGTACAGCGCCGCGTGCCCGCCGGCGAGCGACCCGACCACCTCGAGAATCGCAGGAATTCCTGCTCCCTCCAGGGAGAGCTTGGTGAAGCGCTCGTGGATGTCATGCGAGAGCTGTATCTCGGCGAGCTGCACCTCGGTCCGTCGCTGCAGCTCGCTGCGCTCGAGGATTCCCGCCACCTGCCCGGCGATCGCGCGCAGAAAGTCGATGTCACCCGAATTGAAGTCCCGCTTTTCGGCGCTCTGCACGTTGAGGACGCCGACCAGCCGGGGCCCCGATTCGATCGGGACCGAGAGCATGGAATGGAAGCGATCCTCGTCCAGGCCCGGCACCCACTTCCAGTGAGGCTCCTTGCTCACGTCCGGCACCACAGCCGGCCGCCGGCTCTCCGCCACCCAGCCGGTGATTCCCTCACCAACAGGCATCACCACCTTGCCCACCATCCGCTCGTTGAGGCCATTGGTGGCGGTCAGCCGGAGCTCGCGGCCCCGCGCTGTCAGCAGGTAGAGCGAGCAGACGTCGGTTCCCATCGCCGACGTGGACTCGCGGATGATCAGGTCGAGCAGCTCGTCCGGGCGCTGGGTGGCCGCGGCCGCCTGTGCAAGCCTGACCAGGAAGCTGAGCTCCCGGGCGGCCAGGCTCGTGTCGCCAGTGCTGGTCGCCACCTGAACATGGTTCACTTTCCGGCCGCCCCTCAACCTCGTGCTAACAACACAATTGATGCCCTCGCCTCTAGTGTGACTCATACGAGCTTCTGTCGTGGCTGGTGAGCGTTAGGCTAGGCGCACAGTGAACTCTCCCCATACAGGCCACTGGCGCGAGCATTTCGCGGGGGTTGACCTGCCGGTCCCCGTCTTTGGTGGCGGCACGGTCACCGGCATCAATTTCGACAACGCCGCCAGCACCCCGCCCCTGAAACGGGTTCGCGATGCCGTGACCGGGTTCTCAGAGGTCTACTCGAGCGTTCACCGGGGCACCGGATACAAGTCCCGCCTTGCCACGGAGGCATACGAGCAGGCGCGCGAGCTCATGGCCCACTTCCTCGGCGTGGATGATCGCTCCCAGGTCGTGATCTTCGTCAAGGGCACGACCGACGCGCTCAACCGGATTGCCGCCGAGCAAGCGAGGCTTGACGGCCGGCAGGTGCTCGTCACCGAGATGGAGCATCACGCGGACCTACTCCCATGGCGACATCGAAGCGGCCACGTCATGGTCGGCCTTTCCGACGATGGCCATATCGACCTCGATGCGATCGAGCATGCGTTGAAGAACGGCGAGGGGAAGATCGGCCTTGTCGCCGTGTGCGGCGCGTCCAACGTGACGGGCTTCGTCTCGCCCATCCACGAGGTTGCCGAGCTGGCGCACCGTCACGGCGCCCTCGTCTCGGTCGACGCGGCACAGCTCGCGCCTCACCATCGCATCGACATCCGCCCGGCGAATGACCCGGGCCACCTGGACTTCGTTTCGCTATCCGGTCACAAGATGTACGCGCCTTACGGCGCGGGCGTCCTCGTGGCGCCACGCACGTTCTTTGCGGGCGCGCCCGAGGTCATGGGCGGCGGAGCGATCAGCATCGTGACCTGGGACGACACCGTCTGGGCGGACCTGCCGGATCGCGAGGAAGCCGGCTCGCCCAATGTGATCGGCGCCGTCGCGCTCGGCGTCGCGATCGAGACTCTCCTCGAGCTCGGCTTCGATGAGATGCTGCGGCACGAGGTCGCGCTCGGCACGGATCTGCACTCACGCTTGAGCGCGATCCCCGGAGTCGGCGTGCTCGGCGGAGGCGACGCACCGGCGGCGCCCCGGCTCGGCCTGGCGAGCTTCGTCGTGGACGGCATCCATCACGGACTGGTCGCGGCCGCCCTGAGCCATGAATGGGGAATCGCCGTCCGCAACGGATGCTTTTGCGCGAACCCGTACGTGTTCCACCTTCTCCACATGAACAAGCAGGCGGTCGAGGCGGTAGAGGGTGAGGTCACGTCGGGCCATCGCAAGGCGCTGCCCGGAGCGGTACGGGCAAGCCTTGCGCCTTACAACACCTCCGAAGAGCTGGACCGGTTCGTGGATGCGGTGACGCACATCGCGAGGGGCGGGATGAGATCGACTTACGAGCAGGCCGCCGATGGCACCTTTTCGCCGGCCGGAGGGTGGCCGCGCATCCCGAGCGCATTGAAGACGTTGGTCAAGACCAGAAAGTAAGGGGGACTAAATGATCAAGTTCATCGTCGAAGTGTTGATGGCGATCTTCCTGCACCCGCTGGCCTACATCCTCTGCATCATCAACATCGTCAACCGCACAGACATGAGCGGATTGTCGAAGGTACTCTGGATCATCATCACCTTCTTCTGGGGCATCGGGCCCATCCTTTACATCCTGCTGGGAGGCGGCAAATTCTGGTAACGGCCTGATCCGGTGAGCAATCGACCGGCCACGCGAGCCCTCGTGCTCGGACTTCTCAGCCTACCGTTCGGGGTTTTCGCTCCCTTCGCCATCTGGACCGCCATCAGGTCGTTGGCGTGCATACGTGCTTTGAATGGAGAGCTTCCCGGGGCAACCCGTGCCACGGCCGGGCTCGTGGCCGGCGTCCTGGGTCTTGGTTCGTTGCTGATCGGGACCGCGTACTGGTTCCGCGCATCGTGATTGCTCGCGCGATCGCCGCCGTCGTCGTGGTGCTCGTGGCCGCCGCCACATATCCGGGCGCGGTGGCCGTGTCGATGGTCATCCGATTTACAGCTACCGCGACGGCTTCACCGCCCGGTCCACCCGGGGCCCTGCCATGGCTGCATGTCGAACATCCCGCCAACGACAGGCCGTACATCGCCGACGACCAAAAACGAATGGTGCTGTTTCACGGCGCGGTCCCCGCCGACCTGCTCGACTTCGGCAACAGCGCCCGGCCCGACGCTCCCCCCGTGTACCCGATCGACCCCGCGGCATACGAGGGGGGCCGCTGCCCGGCCATCGTCGCCAACGCCTATCCGCCACTGTGTCAGTCGGACGTGGCTCAAATGGCTGCGTTCGGCTTCAACTCGCTGCGCTTGCCGCTGTCCTGGAGCCTGCTCGAGCCGGAGCGCGGTCGCTTCAACCCGACCTACGTCGATCGCGCCGCCCAGGTCGTGGACTGGGCGCGTGCGCTCGGCATCTACGTGATCATCGACATGCACCAGAACGCGTACTCCCGTTATGTCGGCCCTGGCCAAGGCGTGGACCTGTCGGCCAACAGCGGTGCGCCCGCGTGGGCGACGCTGACCGACGGGCTAACATCGGGCCTCTTCTTGAAGAGCCAGCGCGAAGCCAACGGGGCGGTCTTCGAAGCGTTCACCAACTTCTGGTACAACCGCGGCGCCATCCAGGACGAGTACATCTCGGCTGTCAGCTTCCTGGCCACACGGTTCAAGGACGACAGCGCCGTCGCCGGTTACAGCATCTTCAACGAACCGCAGCCAGGCTGGAACCTGCCGCCCGGGTTCGAAGACCTGCTGCTGTTTCCCTTCTATCGTCGCGTGATCGACGCGGTCACAGGTGCCCATGACGGCTTGCCCTGTCCAACCGGGATCTTCATGCCCGCGTTCTGCGGCTACGCCGACGCCGGCATCCATGACGTCCGGCATCTGTTCTTCCTGGAGCCAGGGTTGCTGCGGCAGATCACGGACTTTCCCACCCACCTCGGGCTGCCGGTGAGCTCCTATCCCAACCTGGTGTTCGACATCCACGCCTACACGCACGGTTTCACCCTGGAGGCGCTGTTGGGCAATCACGATCCCTCCAAAGCAACCTACCCATGGGGTGGCTATGACCAGACCTACAGCCTGGGCGGGCGCGAGGCTACGGCGATGGGCGCGGCGCTGTTCGTATCCGAGTTCGGAGACGATCCGAAATACGACTCCGTCCTGCTCGCCAACGAAGTCCTGGAGCAGGAGAAGTACGACGTCGGTTTTGCGTTCTGGACGTGGAAGGAGAACAGCGGCATCGGCTGGGGGATGTTCGACCCGACAAGAGAGGACGCCTCGCCGATGCAGTCCAGCGGCTGCCTTCGAGTCGCGCGCGAGCGGCTGCTGGCGAGGGTCTATCCGCGCGCTGCAAGCGATCCCCACGTCAGCTACCACTACAACGCCGATAACGGGAGCTTCACGCTGAGCGCGCATGCGCGCGCCGGCGAACCGCCGACCGTCGTCTCGATTCCGCCCGAGGTCAGGGGATCCGTGGCCGTCTCGGGGGCGGCAACGCCCGTCACGGACACGAGTCCTGACGGCAACCGGCTCATAACCGTCACCCCTTCCGGGGGCTCTTTTTCGATCAAAGTCGAAGCTGCGCCGCTGGTCTTTGTGGGCTGCGGCTAACTTCTTGTAGGTAACCAATCACAGACGAGTTTCCAGCAACCCAGGAAATCGGGACAACTCGGGGCATTCCTTAAGGGTTTCCTGAGTCTGGCTTGGGCTAATCTGGACGTTGGAAGGGTGGGTAGCCGACCAATTAGGCCCGTGCGCGTGCGCGCCTTGATCGAGGGCGTTGCCAATGGCGCTGCCAAGAACGGCGACGCCGCGAATGGGCATGCCCCGAATGAGGTCGCCACCAACGGCCATGTCGCCAACGGCCATGCCACCAACTTGAATGCCACCAATGGCCACGCCACGAATGCCGTGGCAACCAATGGAGTCTCCACGAACGGCGCGCTCAAGAACGG
>CATPBO010000186.1 GCA_955652835.1 Candidatus Dormiibacterota bacterium | reverse complement strand
TGCTCGCCTTCGAGCAGCGGAGGTCCAGGACGCGCCCTGGCAGTGAACTGCGTCGCCGCCTCGGTGCCGCCGCCGAAGGCGTAGCGGACGGGATTGGCCAGCACCGAGACCGCCCCGAGCGGGATGCCCCGCTCCGGAGCGCCTTTGACCCTGACCTTGCCGCCCACCAGCTCGAGGTCTGCGGGATCAACCTCGAGGTGGTCGGCCGCGATGTGCCGGGCCTTGTCCGCGACCATGCCCGCGGCCGATGCCATGGCGTTGCCGGCCAGGACCGCGCTGCGCGAGGCAAATGTACCCACACCCCACTTGAACTTGCGGGTGTCGCCGCTTGTGACCTCCACATCGGCAACGTCCACGCCAAGCTGGTCGGCGACGATCTGTGCCCAGACGGTGGCATGGGCCTGTCCCTGGCTTGGAATGCCCGTAGCGGCGACCACCTTTCCTGACACCAGCACCTGGACGTGCGCACCTTCGTACGGTCCGACCCCTGTTCCTTCGACGTAAAGCGCAAGCCCCATGCCGACTCGATCGCCCTCCGGTCGAGGGCCGAGCATCTCGAGCGCCCGGTCGAGCAGTGCGGGATAGTTGCCGCTGTCGTAGACGACCCGGTTGCCGTCCTGCCACGAGACGCCGAGGTCGTAGGGAAACTGGTCCGGCTGGATGAGATTGCGGCGCCGGACCTCGACGCGATCGAGGCCGAGCTCGGCGGCCACGGCGTCGAGCGTGCGCTCCATCACAAAGCAGGCGTGTGGACGCCCAGCGCCGCGGTAAGGAGATGTCGGGGTGGCGTTGGTGTAGACATCGCGGAAGCGCACTCGGTAGTTGGGTATGCGGTACGGCCCGGGGATCTGCGCCGCGGTGATGATCGGCAGGATGATTCCGTACGGCGTGTAGGCGCCGGCGTCGTGGATGAAATCGTCGGTCAGCGCCAGCACACGACCGTCGCCGTCGAAGCCCACCTCCACCTCGTGAACCTGGCCGCGCTCTTGATTGACCGCGGTGAAATGTTCCTGGCGGTCCTCAGTCCACTTCACCGGACGGCGCAGCTGCATCGCCGCGAATGGAACCAGCAGCTCGTCGGAGTAGAAAAGCATGATCTTCGGCCCGAAGCCCCCGCCCACGTCGGGAGCGATAACCTCGACGTCCGATTCTGGGAGACCGAAGAGGACGGCGAGTCCGCCGCGAATCGAAGTCGGTGACTGAGTCGAGTCATAGACGGTGAGCCTGTGCTCGGCCTCGGACCACCGCGCCCACACTGCGCGCGCCTCCATGGGATTGGCGGCGCCGCGCTCGAAGCGCAGGTGCAAATGCTTGCGATGGGGCGCAGCGGCCAGCGCCGGCTGCACATCCCCCACTTCCTGGAGCATCTCCGCCGCGACGTTGCCTGGCACGTCTTCGTGCACGAGGTGATCTGCGGCTGCCGCGGCTTCCGGCGTGATCACGACGGGCAAAGGCTCGTAATCGACAGCGACGAGGTCGGCCGCATCCTCGGCGATGTACCGGTTCTCCGCGACCACGAATGCGACCGGCTCACCGACGTACCGCACCACCTCTGACGCCAGGCATCGCTGGGTGCGGCCGTGCGTGAGGTTGGGATGCGGGATGAGGATGGGAAGGTCGGTCTGGCCGAACGGCAGGTCGGCTGCGACATAGACTGCTGCCACCCCCGGCATCGCTCGCGCTGCGCTCACTTCAATTGATTTGATGCGGGCGTGGGCATACGCCGAGCGCACGAAGCAGGCCTCCAGCGCGCGTTCGCCCTTCTCATTTATGTCGTCGGTGAAGCGGCCTTTTCCGCGGAGCAGCCGATCGTCCTCGACTCTTTGCACGCGCGCTCCGAACCATTTGGTGGTCACGGTCGCGAAAGCTCCGCCGCACGAGCAACGGCGCGACGGATAGAGGCGTAGCCGGTGCAGCGGCACAGGTTGCCGGCGATACCTTCCTCGACCTGCTGGGGGGTGGGATTGGGATGCTGCGCCAGGAGGCCCACGACCGACATCACGAAGCCCGGTGTGCAGAACCCGCACTGCAGGCCGTGGCATTCGTGAAATGCTTGCTGCACGGGATGAAGCGGCGCTGTCGGCGCCGCCAGTCCCTCGATGGTCGTCACGTCATGGCCCTCGGCCTGGACCGCCAGCATCAGGCACGAGCGGACCGGCTCTCCGTCGAACAGGACGGTGCAGCAGCCGCACACTCCGTGCTCGCATCCGACGTGAGTGCCGGTGAGGCCTAGGTCGTGTCGCAGGTGATCCGACAAAAGCCGGCGCGGATCGGCGGGGGCCGGGTGTGATGTGCCGTTGACTTTCACGCGGCAAAAAGCCTTTCGGTAAGCACCTGCACGAGGTGAAGGCGAAACTCTGGCGTGGCCTCGAGGTCGCCGCTCGGGCTCAGGCCTTTCGTGGGGTGGCTCGGATCAGCCATCACCGGCGTGGCAGCCACGCCGAACAGGGCCAGCCGGTCTCCGGAGCGCACCGCGCCGGCGAGAGCGAAGTCGCCATGCCGCCGCGACTCCTCGGAGATCGCACATTTCGCGGGTGAGGCCGGGAACCAGGCTTCGATAAGCAGCTCGTCTTGCGCGAGCGCCGTCTGCATGACGCTGGTGAAGAGATCTGCGGCTGGGATGACCCGGTCGCCTCGCGTCGACCGGGCGACCGCGTGGCCGCCCAGTGCCAGCAGCGCGGCCGGGAGCTCTGAGGCAGGGTCGGCATGGGCAAGGCTTCCACACACTGTGCCGCGATTGCGGATGACCCGGTGCGCGACGAGCCGAACCGCGGCGGTCAGCAACGGGCACACTCGGGCGACCAGGTCGGAGTCCTCGACCGCTGCCTGGCGGGTGAGCGCCTGCACAGCGACGCCGCCGTCCCGCTCGTAAATCCGGTCCAGGCCCGGGATCCGGTTGATGTCGACCAGGTGCGCAGGCCGGGCAAGGCGGAAGTTCAGCAGAGGGACGAGCGACTGACCGCCCGCAAGCACCTTCGCGTCCTCCAATGAGCTGAGGAGCGTGCATGCCTCCTCGACCGTGGTTGCGTCGTGGTACTCGAAGGCCGGCGGCTTCACTCGACCATTGCGACCGCGCGGCAGAGCGCCGCCTCACCGCCCTGGAAACGCCACGGAAAGCAGCCGAACTGGATCTTCTGGTCCAGCACGTCATCGATCTGGCCCCCCAGGTTCTCGATGTGGATCACGTCGTGCGGAAAGAGGAGGGTGTGCATGATCTGGTAGTCGGCCCTGGGAAAGATCTCGTCGAGGCTTCGGCCGAGCTTCTTCTCCGCCTCCTCCGCCTCGTCGGCACGAATGCTGCGGATGACGGTGTTCATCGGATGGTCGGCGCTGCCGGCATCGACGGCGATCCAGCGCACACCGCGGTTGAGCACCCACTCGGCGAAAGCTCGAGTCGGCCCAGGGTGGCGGATAAAGTACCGGGTCTCGTCCGCATGCGAGCGATCGGTCCAGTTCTCGGGGTAGTACCGGTGATACCCCGTGTGGATGATAAGGATGTCGCCTCGCTCGATCCGGTGCCCGGTGTCCTTCTCCCAACGCTCGAAGTGCTCCGGCCCGTAAAGGTCGTAGTCGCCGACACCCATGCGCTCCAGGTCGACGACGCACGCGGAGCCGACCAGGAAGTTGAGCGTCAGGTCGCCGATGAACTTGCCTCGGGTCATGAAATGAGCAGGCGCGTCCAGGTGCGTGCTGACGTGCAGCGTCATCGTGATCTCCTGGCCGCCCGCCCGGTCGAACGCAAGATGTTTGATCCACCGGATGGCCGGTCCGGGGTAGCCGGCGAAAGCCGGCGTATGCAGGGAGAAGTCCTGCGTGAGGTCGAGGTACCTCACGGCACCGGTTTGAGGAAGTCGACTTCCTCCTCCCGGCCGTCCCACACGACTGTCGTCTGGGCGGGTTCAGTCCGCGCCACCACTTTCCCACCTCGGAGCACCAGCTTCCGCGGCGCGACCAGCCTTATGGCATCCATCTCGGAAGGCGCCGCGAAGACGCAGAGATCTGCTCGGCAGCCCGGTTCCAACCCATAGCCCTCGAGGCCGAGAGCGCTCGCCGGGTTGCGGGTGATCATGTCGATCAGCGTCCGCAGCTCGCCGTGGCCGGACATCTGGCCGTAATGGGCGAGTACGAAAGCCGCCTGGAGCGGGTCGCCGTACCCCAGCGGATACCAGGGATCCATGACCGAGTCGTGACCGACGCAGACGTTTACGCCGGCCGCGAGCAGCTCTTTCACACGCGTGTGGCCACGGCGGATCGGGTAGCTGTCGAAGCGCCCCTGAAGCGTCGAGTTGTCGAGGGGATTGGTGACCATGTGCATCTGGGCCCGCTTGAGGTTGTTGATCAGTCGGTAGGCGTAGGCGTTGTTGTAGGAGTGCATCGCCGTGGTGTGGCTGGCTGTGACGCGGCCGCCCATTCCCAGCCGGATCGTCTCCGCAGCCATGACCTCGACGAAGCGCGAGTGGTCGTCGTCGGTCTCATCGCAATGGATGTCGACGCGCAGTCCTTTGTCGGCCGCCAGCGCCATCGCGAACTTGACCGAGCGTTCGCCGTACTCCCGAGTGAGCTCGAAGTGTGGAATGGCCCCCACGACGTCGACGCCCATATCGACAGCGCGGCGCATCAGCTCTTCGCCTCCCTCGAACGACATGATGCCCTGCTGCGGGAACGCGACCAGCTGGAGCGTCATCTGGTCGCCAATCTCCTGACGCAGCTCTAGAAGCGCGCGCACCGCGCGCAGCTCGGGGTCGCAGACGTCCACGTGGCTGCGCACGAACTGGACCCCATTGGCCAGCTGCCACCGAAGGACCGTGCGAACGCGGCGCTTGACGTCGTCGACCGTCAGATGCTTGACGCGCTCAGACCAGATGGCGATGCCCTCGAAAAGCGAACCGCTCTCGTTGTGGCGCGGCTCACCGACTGTAAGCACGGCATCGAGGTGGATGTGGGGCTCGACAAGGGCCGGTGTAACGAGCGCGCCCCCGAGGTCGATGACCTGGCCGGCCTCGGCTTCCGGCTCGGCGATCCGCCCACCCTTGACCCCGATCTCCCCAGTGTCAGCCTGCCCCGGAAGCCGCGCACCCTTCAGGAGCAAATCCAACATCGACAGGAGGCTAGCAGAGACCTAAACTTCGCAACGAACTCGTCTTTTTTCTAAGGGGGAAGGTCAGTGCAGACGATCGAGGAAGTAGAGAAGCACGTCCCGGTCCGTGAGGGCGA
>CATPBO010000185.1 GCA_955652835.1 Candidatus Dormiibacterota bacterium | reverse complement strand
GGCCACCATGCGGTGGCTCTGCACAGTGAATGGCTCACCCCGCCTGTCCGTGATTCGCACTTCTCGGAACCCGGCAGACTCGAGCCACGACGTCAGCTCGGGAGCGGACCACAGGCGCACTCCAAACTCTGTCGCCCGCACCTGACCGGCTCGCACCAGGATCCGCTGTGTGTGCGTCCGGCTGGCGACTGCGTCCAACGTTGTCGTGTCGACGGTCAGATCATCGCCAACGCGATCAGAGTGGGTCGACGTGCCGTGACCGTC
The DNA here is from genome assembly GCA_955652835.1 of Candidatus Dormiibacterota bacterium. Taxonomy (GTDB): domain Bacteria; phylum Chloroflexota; class Dormibacteria; order Dormibacterales; family Dormibacteraceae; genus Palsa-870. The sequence continues at coordinate 4,649 of CATPBO010000185.1, read as the reverse complement.
TATCAGGAGAGGAACGAGGCGGTAGATGCTCTGAGTCTCCATCAGGAAGCGGGCTTCAGGCTTGAGAGCGGCGTGATAGCGGGCCAGGATGTCCCGGTCCGTGTCGTCATCGTTGTAGCCGAATGACGTGAACCAGCTGAAGGCAGCGTCGAACTCACGCTTGAAAGCCATCTCGCGGACGTCGAGCCGTCGGTAGTCAACCTCTACCCCGAGTTGAGCGGCATCCTGCCGAGCCTTGTCCAGGAAGAGCTCGGTCAAATCCGCCCCGACCATGCTCAAGCCTCTCGCGGCCAGCAGATTCGTGAGGCGGCCGTGACCGCACGGCGCATCCAGGACCCGCATACCCGGATGCAGTTTCAGCGTGTCGACGATCTCGGCCGCTTCGGCCTCGTTGCGCTCCTCGGTCAGACCACCGAGATAAAAATGGAGGTAATCCTCGTTGAACGTCCCCTCGAGGTCGAACTCTGGCATGGTGCGCGGAATCAAGTATCGATGCCTCGGTAGCTTGACGTTGGCTGACTGCGTTCCGCCCACCGCGAGCCGGGTTGGGCACCTTTCGTACTCTTAAGGGTCCCAATGGCCCACGCGAATTCAACCCTGGAGCGTCTCGATCAGCTGTTCAAGCAGCGGATCGCGATCTTCGACGGGTCCATGGGTGTGATGCTGCAGCACCGAGGGCTCAGCGACGAAGACTTCCGCGGCGAGCGCTTTCGCGATCATCCCAAGCCGCTGCGGAACAACAGCGACGTCCTCTGCCTGACGCAGCCAGGCCTGGTCACACAGGTGCACCGCGATTACCTGGAAGCGGGAGCCGACATCATCACGACCAACACCTTCACCGCGACGCGTGTGTCGCAGGCCGACTACGGACTTGAGGACATCGCGTACGAGATGAACCTCGAGGGCGCGCGGCTCGCGCGCAAAGCCGCGGACGCTTACGAGAATCGCTTCGTCGCCGGCTCGCTGGGCCCGACCAACGTCACGCTCTCCCTCTCGCCTCGCGTCGACGACCCGTCGTATCGCGATGTCACCTTCGATCAGCTGAAAGACGGATACGCCGAGGCGGCGCGCGCTCTGCGAGAGGGCGGCGTCGACTTCCTGCTTATCGAAACCATCTTCGACACGCTCAACGGCAAGGCCGCGATTGCCGCGGTGAAGGAGGTGGCGCCCGAGCTGCCGCTGTTCGTATCGGTCACCATCGTCGATCGCAGCGGCCGCAACCTCTCGGGCCAGACCGTCGAGGCATTCTGGACGTCGGTCGAGCACGCCAAGCCATTCGCCGCCGGGATCAACTGCTCACTGGGCGCGACGGATATGCGGCCGTACATCGCAGCGCTTTCACGCGTGGCGCCGGTCTACGTCCACTGCTATCCGAACGCGGGATTGCCCAATGCCTTCGGCGGCTACGACGAAGAGCCGCCGACGACGAGCCGCCTGCTCAAGGAATTCGCCGAGGCCGGTTACCTGAATGCGGCGGGTGGATGCTGCGGCACGGGGCCAGAGCACATCCGGCAGATCCGCGAGGCCCTTGAAGGCATCGCGCCTCGTGAGGTACCCAGCAGAGTCACCCGGTCGAGCTTCAGCGGCCTTGAACCGTTCGAGATCGGGCCGGACTCCGGTTTCGTTGTCGTCGGCGAGCGCACCAACGTGACCGGGTCGATCCGCTTCCGGCGCCTCATCGAAGGCGGTGATTTCACCGGCGCGGTGCAGGTCGCCCTCGAACAGGTCCGAGGAGGCGCCAACCTCCTCGACGTCAACATGGACGCGGACCTGCTCGACTCCGAGGAGGCCATGGTCCGTTTTCTCAACCTCATCGCGACCGAGCCAGAGATCGCCCGGATCCCCGTGATGGTCGACAGCTCCAAGTGGACCGTCCTCGAAGCCGGCCTCAAGTGCCTGCAAGGCAAGGGGGTGTGCAACTCGATCAGCCTGAAGGGCGGCGAGGAGTCGTTCCTCGAGCAGGCCCGGCTGGTCCGCGAATATGGGGCTGCCGCAGTCGTGATGGCGTTTGACGAGACCGGCCAGGCGGACACGTTCGAGCGCAAGGTGGAGATCTGCAGCCGGGCGTACAAGCTCCTCACCGAGAAGGCCGGCTTCGAGCCGGAGGACATCATCTTCGACCCCAACATCCTGCCCATCGCGACTGGCATCGAGGAGCACGCCGGCTACGCGAAGAATTTCATCGACGCGACGCGTGAGATCAAGAAGCGCTTCCCGAGGGTGCACGTTTCCGGCGGAGTGTCCAACCTCTCCTTCTCGTTCCGCGGCAACGATCGCGTGCGCGAGGCCATCCACTCCGCGTTCCTGTACCACGCGATCAAGGCCGGCCTGGACATGGGCATCGTCAACGCCGGTCAGCTGGTCGTGTACGAGGACATCCCCAAGGACCTGCTCGAGCTCGTCGAGGACATCATCTTCGACCGCCGGCCGGACGGCACCGAGAGACTCGTCGAGTTCGCGAAGTCCGTCTCGGGCGCGGGGACCAAGAGGGAGAAGGACCTCACGTGGCGGGAAGGAACCATTGAGGAGCGACTCGCATACGCGGTGCTGCACGGTGAGGTCGAGTTCATCGAGGCCGACGCGGAAGAGGCGCGGGTGAAGTACCAGAAAGGTCTGCTCGTCATCGAGGGGCCGCTGATGGACGGCATGAAGGTGGTCGGCGACCTGTTCGGCGCCGGCAAGATGTTCCTGCCGCAGGTGGTCAAGAGCGCGCGGGCGATGAAGCGTGCGGTGGCCTACCTCGAGCCGTTCATGCAGGCGGAGAAGGAAGCATCTGGAAATCAGACCATGCGCGGCAAGCTGGTGCTCGCGACCGTAAAAGGGGACGTGCATGACATCGGCAAGAACATCGTCGGCGTCGTGCTTCAGTGCAACAACTACGAGGTCGTCGACCTCGGAGTCATGGTGCCGGTGGAAAAGATCCTGGACACAGCGATCGAGCTGAAGGCTGATGTCGTGGGTCTCTCTGGCCTGATTACGCCGTCCCTGGACGAGATGGTCGTGGTCGCCAAGGAGATGACGCGACGGCAGTTCACGATCCCGCTCTTGATCGGGGGCGCAACCACGTCCAAGCAGCACACTGCGGTGCGCATCGCACCGGCGTACGACGGCTCGACCGTCCATGTCCTCGACGCGTCGCGAGTGATCGGGGTGGTTTCGGACCTGCTCGACGAGGACCGCCGCCACACGTTCGATCGCGACAACCAGGCTCTGCAGGAGAAGCTGCGCACACAGCATTCGGCCTCTCGGCGCGCACTGCTGACGCTGAACGACGCGCGCGCGAAGCGGCAGCGGCTGTCTTTCGATGACCTACCCAAGCCGGCGTTTGTCGGCACGAAGGTCATCGAGCCGAAGATCTCTGTGCTTCGCGAGTTCATCGACTGGACGTTCTTCTTCCACGCGTGGGAGCTGAAGGGAAAGTTCCCGGCCATCCTGGAGAGCCCGTCGCACGGCGCCGTCGCACGCGAGCTGTTCGGCCACGCCGAGGAGATGCTGGACGAGATCCAGGCCAAGGGCTGGCTGCAGGCGAAAGGCGTGTACGGCTTCTGGCCGGCGCGATCCGAAGGCGACGATATCGTGCTGGACCACGGAGTGCGCTTCCCAATGCTCCGGCAGCAGGTCGACCACGGCGACGACAAGCCTTACTACTCGCTCGCCGACTTCATCGCTCAGCAGGACGACTACATCGGGGCGTTCGCGGTCACCGCAGGCCTGGGCGTGGATGAGCTCGCGGAGCGGTACCAGGCCGAGCACGACGACTACCGGGCGATCATGGTCAAGGCATTGGCCGACCGCCTGGCGGAGGCCTTCGCCGAGTACCTTCACGAGGTCGTGCGGCGGGAGTGGTACGAGACGGGCCCGAGGCACTCCCGCGAGGACCTTATCGGGGAGAAGTACCGCGGCATCCGCCCGGCGTTCGGCTACCCGGCATGCCCGGACCACTCCGAGAAGCACAAGCTGTTCGACCTGCTCGAAGCCCGGTCGATCGGCATGGACCTCACCGAGTCAGGCGCGATGACTCCGACCGCCGCGGTCTCAGGCCTTTACTTCGCCCATCCGCAGTCGCGGTATTTCATGGTCGGTAAGGTGGGCCGGGACCAGGTCGAGGACTACGCGCGCCGCAAGGGCATGCCGGTCACCGAAGCGGAGCGCTGGCTGCGCCCAATCCTGGGCTACGAGGAATCTCCCCCCAGCCTTTAACCTGATTCCGGGCCGGGGCGCGGCATACTGCTTCCCCACATGGAGGCGGAGTTCGAGGGACTCATCCACAGCAGTCCGGGCATGCTGTCCTCGAGTGAGGCCAGCGAGCTCCGCGAGTTCATCGACGCTCGGGAGTATTCGATGGCGCTCGAGGCGCTGTGCGGAATCCTGCTCGACGAGAACAAGCACGTCACTCCAGACCTGTATTACAGAATCTCCAGCCTGGGACAGCGGCTCGATGGGGTTGATCCAAGCATCGTCGAACGAGTGAAGGCGATCGTCCGGCGCTAGCTAATCCGGTCCTCGTGCGGGCGGACCAAAAGTCACCGTCGGCGGAATGGTCATCATGCGTGCGTCGTCGCCGCGAACGATCTGCCAGTTGCCCTCGTGCACCATCCAGTGATGCCGGTGGCAGAGCAGGATCAGGTTGTCGAGGTCGGTGGTACCGC
>CATPBO010000184.1 GCA_955652835.1 Candidatus Dormiibacterota bacterium | reverse complement strand
GCCCTTGAAGCGGTCTCGGAATCCGGCTAGGGACTCCACCATTTAGTGGGGAGCTGAAAAGTCGCCGATCGCGGCTTGCGCTGCCGCCAGCCGCGCCACCGGCACGCGGAACGGGCTGCACGACACGTAGTTCAGGCCCAGCTTGTGACACAGATGGATCGAGTCCGGGTCGCCTCCATGCTCCCCGCAGATCCCAATCTCCATCTTCGGCCGGGTCTTGCGGCCTTCTGTGACGGCCATCGCCATCAAACGACCCACGCCGTTCTCGTCGATCGTCTCGAACGGGTTGCGCGGCAGGATCTTGTTTTCGAGATATCTCACGATGAAATGCCGCTCGGCGTCGTCGCGCGAGTAGCCGAACGTCATCTGGGTCAGATCGTTGGTGCCGAATGAGAAGAACTCGGCGACGGTGGCGATCTCGCCAGCGGTGAGGGCCGCGCGTGGGATCTCGATCATGGTGCCGAACTTGTACGGCACCCGCACGCTCTTCTCCTTCTGCACGGTGTCAGCCACCGGTTTCAGCTCTCTGTGCACCGAGATCATCTCGGCCAGCGTGCCGGCGAGCGGGATCATGATCTCAGGCCGCGCGTCGACCTTCTTCTTGCGTAGGTTGGCGGCCGCTTCCATGATCGCGCGCACCTGCATGCGCGTGATCTCCGGGAACAGGATCGACAGGCGGACACCGCGCAAGCCAAGCATCGGGTTCGCCTCGTGCAGCTCTTCGACTCGAGCCATGATCTTTTCGAGCTTCTTCAACCGGGTCGGATTCTTGCCTGAGTCCTTGAGCTGCGTCGTCTCGCGGATGAGGTCTTCGAGGCTTGGCAGGAACTCGTGCAGCGGCGGGTCGATGAGCCGGATGATCACCGGCAATCCCGCCATCGCCTGGAAGATGCCCTCGAAGTCGCCGCGCTGAATCGGCAGGAGCTGCGCGAGGTACTTCTCGCGATCCGCCGTCGTGGTGGCCATGATCATGGACTGGACGATCGGCAATCTGTCCTGCTCCATGAACATGTGCTCGGTGCGGCACAGGCCGACGCCCTGCGCGCCGTTCTCGCGGGCCTTGATCGCGTCGCGCGGATAGTCCGCGTTCGCCCATACCTGCAGCCGGCGGAACTGGTCGGCCCAGCGCAGGATCGCGCTCGCCGCGCGGTGCTTGTTGAGCGACTGAGCCTCGATCGTCGGGACGTTGCCGAGATATACCTCGCCGGTGGTTCCGTCGATCGTGATCTCCTCGCCCTCTTTGATCGTCTTTCCAGCGGCCGAGAACTCGCGCTTGCGGACGTCGACGTTGATCGAGCTCGCTCCGACGACGCACGGCCGGCCCATGCCGCGCGCGACCAGGGCCGCATGACTCGCGGTGCCGCCGGTCTGCGTGAGAATCCCCTTCGCTTCGACCATGCCGTGCACGTCGTTGGGGTTGGTCTCGACGCGGACCAGGATCACGGCCTTCCCCTTCTTGCCCCACTCGACGGCGGTGTCCGCGTCGAACACCGCTGCGCCCGACGCGGCGCCTGGCGACGCAGGGACGCCTTTCGCGATCGGCGACAACTTCGCATTCGGGTCGACGCGAGGGAACAGCAGCTGCTCGAGCTGGCGAGGCTCGATGCGCGCGACGGCTTCCTTCCTGGTGATCAGCCGCTCGGCGACCATGTCGACCGCGATGTTCACAGCGGCCTCTCCGGTGCGCTTGGCCGACCGCGTCTGCAACATCCACAGCTTGCCGCGCTCGATCGTGAACTCGAGGTCCTGCACGTCCCTGTAGTGCTTCTCCAGCTTGCGGGCATAGCCCTCGAACTCCGCATACACCTTGGGCATGTGGCGCTTCAGCGCCTTGATCGGCTCGGTGTCGCGAACGCCCGCGACCACGTCCTCGCCTTGCGCGTTCGGGAGGTAGTCGCCGTACAGCTCCCTGGCGCCTGTGATCGGGTTGCGGGTGAAGGCGACCCCCGTGCCGGAGGTCTTGCCCATGTTGCCGAACACCATCATCTGCACGTTTACCGCCGTGCCCAGGTCATCTGGGATGCGCTCGAGGCGGCGGTAAGTCTTCGCGCGATCGGTGTTCCACGACTTGAACACGGCCTCGATCGCCTCGCGGAGCTGGACCACAGGGTCGGATGGGAACTCGTGCCCGGTCGCGTCCTTATATATCGCCAGGTAGCGAGTGATCAGCTTGCGAAGGTAGGGCGCGGTGAGCTCTGGGTCGGTCTTGACCTTGGCCTCTTTCTTCACCTGCTGCAGCGCGTGCTCGAATTTGTCGCCGTCGATCCCCTTCACCGTCTTGCCGAACATCTGGATGAACCGGCGCCGGGAGTCGAGGGCGAATCTTTCGTTCTTGGTCAGCGCCGCGAGACCACGCGCCGTTTCCTCGTTGAGGCCGAGGTTGAGGACCGTGTCCATCATTCCCGGCATCGAAAACTTGGCGCCGGAGCGAACACTCACCAACAGCGGGTCGTGCGGGTCTCCGAAGCGCTTGCCGGCCTTCCTCTCGAGGCTCTTTAGCGCGCGCAGGACCTGTTCCCACAGGCCCTCAGGGAACTTGCCGCTGCGCGCGAGGTACTCGCGGCAGGCCTCGGTGGTGATGGTGAAGCCGGGCGGGACGGGCATGCCCGCGCGGGTCATCTCGGCCGCGCCGGCGCCCTTGCCGCCGAGAAGGTCGCGCATTTTCGCCGACCCCTCGCTGAACTGGTAGACCCACTTGTGAGCGGCAGACATCTCGAGCGAATAGTTTGATGGAAGCCATCGCCGCTACGCTTTCTAGCGATGGAAGACCTGGGCCTGGCGACTGAAGACCAGGTGATCCTCGCCTGGCTGCAGGCTGAGATCGACTCCGTCGGGTTTCAGCAGTACCTCGCGGGCGAGCCGGCCAACCCGGTCTATCTCGCCCAGGCGCTGAAGGCCGCGCGCTCACCGAACCTGAGAGACGCAGACCAGAACGAGCTGCGGCGCCGCATCATCGTGAAGACACACGGGCTCGGAGTCGGGATCAAGAGTTTCGAGGGCCTCGCCAACGACATCCGCTGGCGCAGGGTGCGACTGACGAGCCATGAGGTCGGCGACATGCTGTACGCAAACGGGCATGCCGCGTGGACAACTCTCGCTCCGGTGACACGCAAGGTCGCGGAGGGCGCGTCCAACATCGGACATATGTTCACCGGCGACATGACGAACATGCTGGTCCTGGCGCTCGCGCTGCGGATCTGCGAATCGCACCCGGTGCCGGCGCTGCCCGAGATCATCTGCCTCAGGCGTCCGGATGACCACCTGGTGATCATGGAAGGCCACACACGCGCCACGGCGATCGTCCTCGAGGCGCACCGGATCCAAAACGTGAACGTCTACGTCGGCGCCTCGCCGAGCGTGGCGGGCTGGGCTTATCTCTAGGGGGTGAAATGACCGAGCCGCGGAAGATCGCCCATTACGGCTGGATTCCCGACCAGCCCGACCAGCGCGACCACCTGTACGCCGCGCCGGCGCAGTTCCTGGCCGAGCTGCCTCCCCGAGCTGACCTTCGCCCACACTGCCCCGCGGTCTACAACCAGGGCGCGCTCGGCAGCTGCACCGCAAACGCGATCGGAGGAGCGATCGAGTTCGACCGCATCAAGCAGAAGCTGCCCGACTTCGTGCCGTCGCGCCTGTTCATCTACTACAACGAGCGTGTCATCGAGGGCACGGTCGGCCTGGACAGTGGCGCCCAGCTCCGTGACGGAATCAAGTCGGTGGCGAGCCAGGGCGTGTGCCCCGAGCCCGAGTGGCCCTATCTCATCGAGAACTTCACGACCAAGCCAAGCCCCAGGGCATACAAGGACGCGAAGCTCGACCGCGCGATTTCGTACCAGAGCCTGGTCCAGGACATGAACCAGATGAAGGGATGCCTGGCGTCAGGCTACCCGTTCGTCTTTGGTTTCACGGTCTATGAGAGCTTCGAGACCGAGACGGTCAAGAGCACCGGGCATGCGCCCATGCCAGGTTGGGGCGAAAGGCCGATCGGCGGACACGCCGTGATGGCCGTGGGCTACGACGACGCCAGCCAGTGGTTCCTGGTCCGCAACTCCTGGGGCGCGGCGTGGGGCATGAAGGGTTACTTCACCATGCCTTACTCGTACCTGATCCAGGCCGGGCTCTCGCGCGACTTCTGGACGATCAGGTTGGTGGGCTAGCTCTTCTTTCCGCGCCCCTCTCCCTAGCCCTCTCCCCTGCGGGGAGAGGGAAAACTGCTGCTTAGTAGCGGATATACAGCAGGTTGCTCTTCGAGATCGAGTAGGCGTTCTGGCCACCGATCCGGAAAATCCAGATGCGGGTGTCGCTCTCCCTCAGCAGGACATAGTTGGAGGCCGCGAACTGGCCGTTCGATGGAGAGGCGGTGGGAAGGATCGGGC
>CATPBO010000183.1 GCA_955652835.1 Candidatus Dormiibacterota bacterium | reverse complement strand
GCGTTGGGTTCGTGACAGCTATGACATTAAGGGCCGCACCCAAAGCTGTCGCCTGGGAGTTCAGCGCTGCGGCGCTGGTGCCCGACCAATGACCTGTGTAGATCACGTTGAACACCGTATAAAAAAAAAAAATAGTCTCGGCCGGCGAGAAGGTGCAGTGGCCGGCTCGGTGCACGAAGACCTGCCGGAGCATGCTGCTGTCGCCGGCGCTCCTGACAACGCTGGCGTAAGCCTGCTCGTCGGTCAACTCGACCAGGCCGTCCCCGGTCGTGTGCATCGTGAGCACGGGCATGTCGAGATCGCCGTTGTAGGTGATGAACTTGGTCACGTAAGCGACAGCGCTAGGCTTGGTGACAGCGATCCGGGGAGCGTCGCTGAGGGTCTCGAGATCTTTCTCCAGGTCAAGCCCGGCGATCTTGTAGAGAGCCTTGACCTCGGCCCGATCGGTGGACTTGGCGAGCTGCGCCTCATAGTCGACGCCTGTGTTCCAGGAGAAGTTGCCGCCGGCGCGGGCTTCCAGCTCGGCGCGGCCGAAGAACCCGAACAGGAAGTCGGGGCTGTTGTCCCAGTTGAACTGATTGAGCTCCTGCGCGGTGTAGTCGGTGGCCGCCGGCTGCGCGCTCGCGGGATCGAACCAACCGGGGACATCCGCTAGCGCGGCGGACAGTGCAATTCGGGCCCGGCCCTGGGGAGACTTCTGCGCATCGGCAAGCGCTGCGGTCGCGGCCCCAAAATTGGCGGCCACGTCGCCGGCGGATTTGAAGTTAACTAGTTTGAAGGCGCCAGGAGCCTGGAGGGTCAGAAGCGCGAACTCAGAATCCAATCCCTGGTTCCAGACACCAAGCCCGCCCGCCACCACCCCGCACATCGGCAGCGCGGCGGTGAAGCGGTTGGGGAACAGCTGAACGAGGCCGGCGGTGATCATTCCGCCTAGGGAGTGGCCCCACGCGATGGTGCGCTTGGGATGGCCCACGTTGGCGTTGAAGACGTCGAGGACGGCGATCTGGTCTTGGAATGCCTGCTCTAACGCCCATCCGGTAGTTGCGTAGGACGAGCCGGCGATGGCGTATCCGTTTCCGAGCAGCCAGGCCTTGGTTGCATCGTCACCTACGTCTTCGGCGGCCTGTGGGGCCGGTGGTGGAGGGAAAGAGTAGCCATGGCTGTAAAGCACGAGGGTTCCATTCCACGGGGATGGGACTTCGATCAGGTAGTTCGATACGAGCCCTGAACTCTCGGTCGTCGTGCCAGCGCACACCATCGGTGCCGTGCCGGAGCAGTTGATCGTCGGTGCGGCTGATACGCCCGACGGAAGAAGAGCTAACCCGAGTGCTGCGATCGCCCCTGCGCCAAGCCGGCGCAACCGTGCTCCAGGTCCCCTCATGGCCCCCTACCTCCATAAAGCGAATAGGACGAAAGGAGTGTATTCGGCACGTATTCAAAATGCACTTAGCAATTTGTTCTGCCGTCCGCGCGAGCCCCGGCGGCGCTATCCTGCCTTGGGTTGAGCGATTCCAAGATCGACGCGCTAGGTCGGGTTCCCCTCTTCGCCGGATCCAGCCGGAAGGAGCTGGAGTTCCTGATCACCCGCACTGACGAGGTGAGCGTGCCGGCAGGCAAGGAGCTCATCAAGCAGGGCAGCCCCGGCGATACCTTCTATCTGCTGCTCGACGGTGAAGCCAGCGTGCAGGTGGATGGCCGCGACCGGCCGCCGCTGAAGACGGGGAGCTTCTTCGGCGAGATCAGCATGCTCGACCGGGGGCCCGCGACGGCCACCGTCGTGACGACGACCCCGGCGAAGTTGATGGTGATGAGCCACGCGCAGTTCCGCGATGCGATCAAGGGCAACGACGATCTGCTTTCAAGGGTGATGGGCGCAATGGCCGAGCGCCTGCGCCGCGACTCGCTGGACCGCAACCCCGCCTGAATCTGATTCCCCCGGTCTAGGTCCGTCGCGATGCAAGAGGTTGGGTTCAACATCCGGTTGCTGTCGGCCGGTCCGTTCGTGACGATGATCGACCGCTTCGCTGTAGCGCCGGTCCTGATCCCCATCGCTGTGGAGTTCCGCGCTCCGGTGGGAGCTGTCGCCGTCGCGGCCACCGCGTATTACCTGGCTTACGGGCTGGCGCAGCCGTTCTGGGGTTTCGCCTCTGACCGTGCCGGCCGCATTCGCATCATCCGCATCAGCCTCGGTGCGACGGCGGCCGCCTGCCTGCTCTCCGCCCTGGCGCCCAACCTCGACTTCCTGATTGGCGCGCGGATCCTGGCCGGCGCGTCGGTGTGCGCGATCCTTCCGGCCGCGCTCGTGTACGTGGGCGACATGATCCCGTTCAATCGCCGCCAGGCCGTGATCGCAGACGTGCTGGCCGCGGTCGCGATCGGCACCGCAGCCGGCAGCCTGGGCGCGGGTTTGTTCGCGCACTACTTGAGCTGGAGGTTGATCTTCGGTGTCGCGGCGGTGCTCGCGGCCGGGGTCGCCGTCGCCATGGGCCGGCTGCCCGAGTCCAACGCACCGCCGCCCGCTGGAGGCCCCGTGGCGCAGCTGCGGCTGGCCGTGCGGCGCCCATGGGCGCGGTTCCTGATTCTGTTCGCCCTACCGGAGGGCGCGATGGTGCTCGGGTTCCTCGTCTACTTTGCTCCGGCGCTCGAGTCCACAGGGACCAACCCGGCCGTGGCCGGCCTGGTGGTGGCCACCTACGGAGGCGCGGTCCTCGCGGGCACGCGAGTGATCAAGCGCATCGCCTCGCAAACTCCCGCATGGGTGCTGGTCAGCGTTGGCGGCGCGATGGCGGTCGTTGGTTACCTGGCCGCGGCGCTGGATCAGCACGCCGTCGCGATTCTCTTGGCCAGCGTGATGATCGGCGGCTGCTACTCGATCTTTCACTCGACGATGCAGGCGTGGGCGACCGACATCGCGCCCGAGGTGCGTGGCACTGCGGCTGCTTTGTTTGTCACCGCGGCGTTCACGGGCGGGGCGATCGGCACGGGGCTTGGCGCCGTGTTCGTCCAGGCGCACCAGTACAGGAGTCTTTTCCTGGGTGCGGTGGCGCTCAGCGTGCCGGTCGTGATCACCGCAGCGCTGACCCGGGCGCGCTACCCGGGAACGGTGCTCGCAGACCAGGTGCCCTTAAGCTGACGCGATGCTGATCGAGGAGCTAGTGACGCCGGCCCTCATCGTCGACTCGGCCGCCTTCGACCACAACCTGACCACGATGAGCGCCGCGCTGCCCGGATCCCGCCTGCGCCCGCATGTGAAAGCGCACAAATGCACGGCGCTCGCCCGGCGACAGGCTGCGGCCGGCCACCTCACCTTCACATGCGCCACCATCCGCGAGGTCGAGGGCATGGCCGCGGCGGGTTTGGGCCAGGACCTGCTGCTCGCAAACGAGGTGGTCGACGCCACCAGGCTCGGGCGAGTCGAAGGACGAGTCACGGTGGCGGTCGACTCGGAGGAGACAATCGAGGCCGCGGCCGATGGCGGCGTCAAAGAGGTATTGATCGACGTCAATGTCGGGCTGCCTCGCTGCGGCTGCGACCCGGATCAGGCAGGCGACCTGGCCGCCAAAGCTCGAGCCAGGGGTCTGGTCGTGAGAGGGGTGATGGGTTACGAAGGCCACGGTGTGGGAATCGAGGACCGCGCGCTGCGCGAGCAGCTGACCGCCGCGGCGATGGAGCTTTTGACAAAGGCGCACGCCGACGTGGGTGGGGAGATCATCTCCGCCGGCGCGACCGGTACGTACGACATCAACACATGGGCGAACGAGATCCAGGCCGGGTCGTATGCGCTCATGGATACCGCCTACGCCAAGCTCGACCTCCCCTTCAAGCAGGCTCTGAGTGTGCTCGCGACTGTGATCTCGGTCTCGAGCGCCGGATATGCCGTCGCCAACTGCGGGCTCAAGTCGCTTGGCATGGACCATGGCAACCCGGACATCGAGGGCGGCGGCATCGTGTTGATCGTGTCGGACGAGCACCTCACGTTCGTGCCCGAAGATCCGGTGGTGGTGGGCGACCGCATCCGCGTGCTGCCGGCCCACGTCGATCCGACGGTCGCATACCACGAGCGCATGCACCTTGTCAGCGGCGGCGAGGTCCTGGAGTCGTGGGACATAGATTTGCGAGGGTGGTGACCAACCCAACCAGGCCCTGGAAGAACTGGGCCGGGACCTACCGCTGCAGCCCGACGCGGATCGAATCGCCGAGCACCGAGCGCCAGATCGTCGCGATCGTCCGCTCCTCAGTCGAGCGCGGAGAGCGGGTGAAGGTCATAGGCAGCGGCCATTCGTTTACGGACATCGCCTGCACCAACGGCGTCATGATCCGGCTCGACAACTACAACCAGGTCCTCAGCGTTGACCGCGGCGCCGCTACAGTCACCGCGCAGTCCGGGATCACCCTTCTGCAGCTGAGCGAAGCCATCGCTCACATCGGCTTGGCGATGGAGAACATGGGCGACATTGGTTATCAGACGATCAGCGGCGCGATTTCGACCGCAACGCATGGGACGGGCGAGCGCTTCGGCAACATCTCGAGTCAGGTAGTTGGGCTGTCGCTCATCACCGCGAACGGCGATGTGCGCCATTGCTCACCAGACAAGGACGCAGATGTCTTCAAAGCGGCGCAGAGTGGTCTCGGCGCGCTCGGTGTGCTGTCAACGGTCACGCTGAAGTGCGTCCCGGCATACAACTTGCGCTCGGTGCAGGAGCCGCACCTGGTGGACGAGCTGCTCGAGCAGTTCGACGAGCTGTGTGCGAGCAGCGACCACTTTGAGTTCTTCTGGTGGCCGCATACCGATTTGGCGCAGGCGATCAGCAACACGCGAACGCAAGACCCGCCGTTGAAGTCCGAGCGGCGAACCGGAGTCCGCGCCTACGTCAACGACATCGTGGTCGAGAATTACGCCTTCGGCGTGGTCCAGCGCGCCGCGCAGGTACGCCGCTCATGGATCCCTTCGCTGGCAGGCTTCACGGCGAAGACCCTGACGCGCAAGGTGATGGCCGACCGCAGTGACAGGATCTTCGCCAACCAGCGACTGGTTCGCTTTGCGGAGATGGAGTACGCGGTGCCGCGCGACCAGCTCATCCCCGCGTTTCGCGACGTCCGTACGATGATCGAGCGAGCGGGGCTCCTCATCAGCTTCCCGGTCGAGGTGCGTGCCGTCGCGGCCGACGACATTCCGTTGAGTCCTGCATATGGGCGTGAAACGGGCTACATCGCCGTCCACGTCTTCAACAAGTTCCAGTACGAGCCGTACTTCCGCGAGGTGGAGGCGATCATGGACGCGCACGACGGCCGGCCGCACTGGGGCAAGCTCCACTTCCAAACGGCCGAGACCCTCAGGCCGCGTTATCCCATGTGGGACCGCTTCCTAGCGGTGCGCGATCGCCTCGACCCGAACCGGCGCTTCGGCAACAGCTACCTGAACCGGGTGCTCAGCTAGGAGCGGCACTCGACGGCACCACCTAAAATCAACGAGCCGTTCCGGGATAGCTCAACGGTAGAGCAGGCGGCTGTTAACCGCAAGGTTCAGGGTTCGAATCCCTGTCCCGGAGCCATTTCTGATCTTGAATTCGGCCTGCGACTCGGACAGTTCAGGGTCCGTACTGCAACCGTACTGCAACGGCTGCGGAGTCTCAGATGTTGTCGTCGCACAGCGGGCACTGGTACGGTAGGCGCGCAAGCGCCCGCCTGCTTCGGAATCCAATGAATCGTTTCTCCCTACTGATTCAAGCCTTGGTCCTCTCCCTCGAGCGCGCCCGACGGCCGTGACCTCGTTCTCGGCGCCACTTTCCCCGGATTCTAAGGACTTAGAGCTCGCTCAGGCCACGGACCCGGCGGACCACCGATCTGGTCGTCGCCGACTCTCGGAAAGTTGCTGATCTTCTTACGCTCGGGGCCGTAGAAGTAGACAAATGAAGCGGGCTCAGGTGAAACGCAGCCGTCCCGACATCGACGCGGCGGTGCGTGGGGGAGATTGGACCCAGGCCATGGATGGTGAGGGTGTTCCGAGTCAGGCCACGATGGAGCAGGCGCTCTACTGGAGACAGATCTATACGGAGATCCTAGGCATGGAGGAGAAGGTTCTGAAGCGAATCCGCCAGCTGATGGCCACGCAGTCAGGCACGGCGCGGCGCGAGGTCGAGTTGACCAATGTGCCCGTGGTGGTCGCCCAGGCGGAGAGGTTTCGCCAGCGCCTCGGCTACTGGGAGGCTCGGGTGCGGGAGCTTAACGGAGGAGTTCCGCTCAAGCGCGGGCGCACTGTACTGGCTACTACATAGGGCAGTTCCTTGCTCCAGTCGTCGACGCCGACGTCGTTGCAACCGAATCAAATTTCAAGGGAGGTCTTCATGAAGGACCGAGTTCGTGGCAAGGCGGAAGAGATCAAGGGCAAGGTCACCGGCAACCGCACCGAGGAGACCAAGGGCAAGTTGAGGCAGCAGGTCGGCAAGGCCAAGCGCACCGTCCGTGACGTCAAAGAGGACGTACGTTAACGAGGCTAATCGAAACCGGACCTCGCGTAGGGGAAGGGTCATCGCCTCGACAATCGAACTCGCCTTGATGCCGTGATCGCCAGGCGCGCCAGCACGTCCCGAACATCCAGCACGGAATACGTGGCCATGGGGCCAGCCACATGGAGGTTAGACAAATGAGACGGTTAACCATCGGCGCGGCGTTGGGCGGCCTCGCCGTCTACCTCTTCGATCCCGAGTTGGGCGAGGAGCGACGCGAGCGCCTGTTCTCTCTCTGGCGGGAGAATCGGGGTAGCGCGGTGCAAGCTGGTCGGGCCGCCGTCCAGGCGGCTGAGTCCGCGCGGCCACTCGCTCGCCGCATGACCAAGGCAGTAGGCCGCGGTGATTGGGCGGAGCCTTTCGGTCGAGGTCGGCCTGCGGCCAGTCTGCCCACGCTTATCGGTGCCGCTGTCATCGGAGCCGCTGTCATCGGTGGCGCTCTCGTCTACTTTCTGGACCCGGTTAAGGGCCCAGAGCGCCGGCAGTGGTTGCTCTCCACCTGGCAGGAAACGCGGCGCTCAGCGTTGGAGGCGGGTCGCCAGGCCGCCCGGCAGACGGCCGAGGCTGTCAAGCCCCACCGTGGCATTGTCCGTGATCAGGTGGCCGATGCCGTCGAGGGCGTCAAGTCCAAGGTCCGCTGAAATGAGGTGGTACTGTCTGTCCACGCGGGTGAGTCCCGCACCGACAACGTCGGCCGCGTCATGGCCTGCTCCATCCTCAAGAAAACGAATTACCGCGAGAAGGGCCAGGTCTTCAGTTTCTGAACGCTGCAAGTCACGCGAGTTTATGCCGACAACGCCCGCATCTCGTGCACCCCGGCCACAGTCACCGCGGAGGTCAGCGCAGTGAAGGTCATCCTGCCGCGATGAACGCTGGCGCAAGCTGACTGATATTGCTGCCCTTGTCCAAGTAAGCGCTCTGCTGAACTGGAGGCTCAATGGCAAAGAGATCCGTGAGGGACATGCTCAAGGCTCGTGCATGGAAAGGCCAGGTGAGCCTCGCGGACGTTGACCCTGGCGATCGGCTGGGAGTCAAGCGCAAGAAGATAGCGGCTGCCCGTGAGAAATACGGCCCCGAATTGCTGGACCTTCAAGAGCGCCTCTACGCGGAGAAGAAACAGGCGATCCTTATTGTTCTTCAGGGATTGGACACCAGCGGCAAGGACGGAACAGTCCGCCACGTAATGATGGCGATGAATCCTCAAGGTGTGCACATCCGTCCTTTCATGGCACCAAGTCCGACCGAACTTCGTCACCATTTCCTCTGGCGGTTCAAGAAGGAAGTGCCGCAGCCAGGCCACATCACCATCTTCAATCGCTCGTACTACGAGGATGTGCTCATCGCCAGGGTCAAGAAGTTGGCCGCTCTCGAAGTGATCGAGAGTCGGTATGAGCAGATAAACCGATTCGAGGCTGGACTTGTCAGATCAAACGTGATCCCCGTGAAAATCTGCCTCCATATCTCGAACGAGGAGCAGCGTCAGCGGCTACTTGCTCGCCTCAACACACCGGAAAAACGTTGGAAGTTCAGCCCCAATGACATTAAAGAAAGGGGTCATTGGGATGAATACCAGCAAGCCTTCAACATGCTCCTGACCCGGTGCTCGACGCCGGTCGCCCCTTGGTACATCGTCCCGGCGGACGACAAGCCGTTTCGCGATTGGGCAGTGTCGCGCATACTGCTGGAAACTCTGCGGGCGATGAACCCGAGGGTTCCGATGCCGAAACTCAACGTGCCTAGTCTGGTTCGGCAGCTGCCTCCCGTCGACTGACAGTTCAGTGAGTTGACTGGCTGATCAGCACCATGCCGGCGATGCCGGCGCAATAAAGAATCAGGACTAGCAGCGAGTCCGGGCCCAGCCGCAGGTATTGCCGCTTGGGGCGGATGACCAGCCCGGCGACGTACACCGCGGTCAGCAGGATTCCCAGAACGGCGAGGAAGGCGTCGGTCTTGGCCGCGCTGCCGAGCACCGACTGGCCCGCGAGCAGGGTGGCAGGGAAGAAGAGCACTGGCAGGAAAGCGTTGCCGCCGAAGATGTCGCTGACCGCGAGCTCGAAATCCTCGATGTGGACGGCGGCCAGGCCGGTGGAGAGCTCTGGGAGTGCCGTCGCGGCCGCGAGCACGGTCCCGCCGAAGACCGCCCCGTTGAGGTGGATCTGTGTGGCGATAGCGCTGCCGCTCTCCTCGATTAGGACTCCGGCGGCAAGCGTCACCAGCCCCGCGCCGGCAAAGATGCCGAGGGTCACCGCGGTCGATCGCGGCTTGCGCGCCTTCGCACGGCGTCGGGCGCCGGCGTCCGGCCCGGCGCCGCCGGTGGCCTTCCAGGGGAGGCTCTTGCTGGCGCGCCAGACGAGGTAGAGGCCGCCGACCCAGAGCAGGACGATCAGCAGCGCGCTGGGGTCGATGCGGCCGACGACCACCCCTTTGGGGAGCAGGATCGCCCCGATCGCCACCGCCAGCACGGCGATCACCAGCGTTCCTTCGAGCACCTGCACCAAGGACTCGGTGGCGTTGGTCAGCGGGCGGCGGGGGACGCCAAACCCGTCGAGCGCTACCAGTACGAGGGTCTGGATGGCGATGCCGCCCAGGATGTTGCCGGTGGCGATGTCGAAGTTGTGCTGTACCGCCGCCGCACTCACGATCGCGATCTCGGGCAGGTTGGTGGCGAACGCCAACAGGATCAACCCGCCCAGGGCTTGCCCAAGCCCGAAGCGAGAGTCGATCTCGTCGGTGGTCCTTGAAAGCTGGATGCCGGCGAACCAGATGGCGCACGCCGAGGCGATGAACACCGCTCCGAGGACCGGGAGGGAGAGGTGCCCCATCACCCGGACCGCGGCGCGGTTGCGTCAATGGCCGTCACCGTCCAGCCGCTCCGACGTTGGTGGTTATTTCCTGAGCCCTCACTCGATGCATTTCTAGAGGCAGGGGTCCGCGGTCCGACGAGTCCGGGTCCCGGCCGAGTCAGAATAGACACGGAGGCCCCACCATGCGCTTGATGATCCTGGCTCAACGCTGAACAGACCGCCGAGTCCGGCGTACTGCCAAGCCGGGACAGTTGCTCCATCGGTGCGTTCGGGAACATGTGGTGCCGGTGGAAATCTGCCTCCACATGATCGGCCGGCACTACCGCGGGCCCTGGTCTCAAATTAATATTCTTGCTATCGGAAGGAATATCGACCAGCTGATGAAAACGCCGCCCGGGCGGCTCTTCGTCAAGTTGGGCAAGGACAACGCCTTCAATTGGGCGGTGATAATCGCCTGGCACTTCCT
>CATPBO010000182.1 GCA_955652835.1 Candidatus Dormiibacterota bacterium | reverse complement strand
GGTTAAGCTGGCTTGGCCTGGTCACCGGCGCCGAGCATGTGCTCACCTACATCGCCTTCGCGTCCTTTCCCGACTTCTCAACGACCACAGCCCCCTTCACGTTCGGTGGGTTGGCTCGCGTGAGCGACATCGTGCTCGAGTTCCTCTGGCTGATCGCGACCCTGGTCGTGCTTCTGGTGCGGCCTGTACGACAGGAGCCTGGCGACGCCCGACTGTCCGCGCTCACCTCCAGCACCCACAGTCGTAACAAAATCTGTTACGTGGTGGGCCGCCGTGGACTCGAACCAACTCCTTATGAGGATGCACGCGCGAAGCAGGAGTTCGAATCCTTCTTGGGTCGCCCGGTACGCATCGCAGCGGTGAGCAATATGTGGGGTCCGTTGGTGTCGGGCCCACAACATCTAGGGTTGACGCCCGATCGCAAATTGGCTCCCCTTAGTGGACGCTCTTCGAACTCGGCTGCTTGCACCGCCGCCCGATGTAGTTGAGACCCTTGACCGTTTCCGATTTTCTGCGACCTTGCGGGCTGGGTCGGCAACGGTCTCTTGATCACGGCGGTCGCGAGGGTTCGTTAGCCGTTTGGCCAAACCGCGGATGCCACACTCAGGTCCAGTCCTTAGCTGCCAAGCCGGATGTAATCTTCCATCTTGGCTCCGCGGTTCGAATTGATCGGAGTCCCGACGAGCGCTGGCGCTCATGGTCCGGGCCAGGAGAAGGCGCCGGTAGCCCTTCGTGAAGCCGGGCTTGTCGAAGCCCTTCGTGCGGTCGGCCTCGACCTCGACGTTGGCAGCGATCTGCCGGTCACGCGTTTTCAACCCGATACGGAGCATCGCAAACAGCAAAGCATCGGTAGGGTCACTGCGGTTGCAACGCAGGTTGCGGGCAGGATAGAAGCGCGGGACCGCGGCAGAATTCCGCTCGTGATCGGCGGCGACTGCACCATCACGCTCGGGGTGATCAGCGGTCTGCTGCGTGGGATGCCAGACGATCTCGGGCTGTTGTATCTGGACGGAGACATCGATCTGAACACGCCTGCTACAACTCGTAGCGGGATCCTCGACGGCATGGGAATCGCTCACGTAATCGGACTCGCCGATGACGCACTGAGCGCCATCGGACCGCAGCAACCGCTTCTGCCCGACGAGCGGATCCTCCTATTCGGCTACGATCCGGCCGAGCAGGACGCTGTCCAGCTCGAGACGCTCGAGCGCCGAAAAATATTCCGCTACACGTCGACTGCGGTTCGCGATGATCCGAAGGCAACCGCACGTCAGGCGCTCGACCAGCTGCAGCGCCACGCAAAGCGTATCCTGCTCCACTTCGACGTCGACGTCATCGACTCAACCGAAGTGCCGCTAGGTGACTTCCCACACTTCAATGCCGGCTTGTCTTTTGACAATGCCATGACGTGCTTGAACGTCTTCCTGGCGACGCCATCCCTCGCTGCCTTCGTCATCACCGAAATTAATCCGGACCACGATCCCGACGGTAGGCTCGTTCGAAAATTCGTCCAGCGGCTCGCTAGTGCTTTCTCGTAAGTCACGCCGCCTTGGGGGGTGGTAGACACACGGTCTCAGCTCCGCCCCAGGAGTTCGAGACCTTCCTGGGTCGTTCGGCAAAGATCGCAGGACTAAACAACATGTCGGGATCGTCGGTCCCAAGAAACACAATGTCTAGGGTCGGCATTGATGGGCGGATTGGCTGCGGTAGAGGGATTCCAACCCTGAACCTTGCGGTTAACAGATCGCTGCATCCCGTTCAGAAATGACGCCTCGAATTCACTGAGCAGCACCGAGTACCACAATTAGCACGGTTTGACACCGGCGTTGCTGCTATGGACCGGCACTGTCAAGAGCGCACGCGGGAATGGTTTGGTGCACTAAACAGAGGTCTGAAGCCCAACGAAGGCGAGACTGCGCGGCGGGTTATGTGACGCGAACGCCTTGATCAAGCTGCTATTCCGGGCGATGCGGGCATGGTTCGAATGCTCCATGGACGCTGGACCGGCCACGTCGTAGCCTGCCCTCACCACGTGTCTTTCGAAAACGGACTATGTCCTATGAGCGGAGGGAAAGATGGCACAACTGACGCGGCGTAGGTTCATTGCCCAGGCGTCCATGGGCGCTGCTGCGGTCGGTGCCCTGGCGGGCGGGATTGCCAGCGGGCTGGTGGGTCTCCCTCGCCTTGCTGGGGCCGTCGGCCGAACGCGCGGCGGGCCAGCGACAGCCCGGGGCACCACCACCGTTCAGCCCGAGGTCATGGTGGCCCACGTTCGGAATGTCACGACGGGTGAGGTCGCGCTATTGGTTGGCACGCGGGAGATCATCTATCGTGATCCCGCGCTGGTAGCACGCCTTGTCGGCGCGGCCCGGCAGTCGGGGTGAGGTAGGAAAATGTCATCCCATCGCGAAGCCCCCGCAATCGCCAAGGACCCGGTCGCGGACAACACCGACAGCTATGCCTTCGTCAGCCCAGACAAAGCCGACACCGTCACACTGATCACTAACTACGTCCCTCTGGAGGCACCAGGCGGCGGACCCAACTTCTATGAGTTCGGCGACGACGTGCTGTACGACATTTACGTCGACAACGACGGCGACGCTGCGGCAGACGTCACCTACCGGTTCCGGTTCCATACGGAGGTGAGGAACCCGAACACCTTCCTGTACAACACCGGTCAGGTCACCTCGCTGGACAGCCTCACCTGGAATCGACGCCAGTTCTATTCAGTGGCCAGAGTGGTTGGCGACCATGAGACCGTCCTGGCGGAGCGCCTGGCGTCACCCCCATGCAACATCGGGCCGCGGTCGACGCCCAAGTATGCTCACCTCGCGCAGACGGCGGTGCACGCGCTAGCGGGCGGCATTACGGTCTTCGCCGGGCAGCGCCGGGAGGGCTTCTACGTTGACCTCGGGGCGGTCTTCGACCTCGCCGACCTACGGCCATTCCAGCACCTGCACCTGATCCACACGGCAGACGCACCGGGCGTGGACGCGACCAAGGCGGTGAACGTTCACACCATCGCCATCCAGGTGCCGAAGACGCAACTGACCCGGAACGGTTCCAATCCGACCGACCCGGCAGCAGCAAGCTCGGTCATCGGCGTCTGGGGTGCGGCGTTCCGGCGCAAGGCCCGAATCCGCGACGATTCCGAGGGCGATACGGAGTCGGGACCATGGGTGCAAGTCTCGCGGCTGGCGAATCCGCTTTTCAACGAGGTCATCGTGCCGATGGGTAAGAAGGACCTCTGGAACGCTCTGCCGCCCCAGGACGACAGCCAGTTCGCGAAGTTCGTGGCGCATCCGGAGCTGGCCAAGCTGCTTCCCATCCTGTACCCGGGTGTCTTCCCCAACCTCGCGGCCTACATCAAGGATCGTGCAGACCTCCTCGCCATCCTGCTTACCGGCATCCCGTCGGGGATCGTCAACGGGTTCCAGAACTTTACCGGCACGACCCAGGCCGACATGCTGCGGCTCAACATGGCGATTCCGCCCGCGGCGAACCCGAATATCAACGGCATCCTCGGCGGCGACCTGGCCGGCTTTCCAAACGGTCGCCGGGTCTTCGACGACACCACAACCGTCGAGCTTCGCGCAATCGCCGGCGCCACCATCCCCCTAGTCGACCCCAGCTTTTCTCCCGACGGGGCAGCGTCGCTTGTGACGGGCATAAAGAACCCCGACCTGACCAACCGATACCAATCGGGCTTCCCTTACCTAGGGGTCCCGTTGGACGGGTTCGACACCCCCGCGTCCTAGGAAAGCTGTCGCTTTTCGGGAACCGCGTGGGAGCGCGGCGGTCGGATTGCCGCCGCGCTCCGTGGGCTGCTAGCGCCAGTCGATCTCCGCGACCTGACCGCTCTCAATGCTGACCGCTGCCGGCAGTGTTGGGTTGTCCGTCCAGATCCGATAGTGACCGGCCGGCAACTTGGGAAAGACTCCCGCGTACACGATTCGCCCGTCAACGCGCCGCTCTCGGATCTCGGTGTGAGTCCTGGGTGAGTCGACGTCTTTCGGGCTCACTTCGATCTCCGCGCCGCGGAGCTCGGCACTCGTGTAGACGATCAGCGCCCCAACTCCTTCCCCGATGTCGAGCACGACAGCCTCCGTGTCACCATGTCGTCGACGGCGCTCGCTCATCCTTGCCCTCGTTCGAATGAGAACTAGACCTGGACTAGGCCGAGGCGCGCCGCATATAGAGCGGCCTGTGCGCGGTCGTGGATCCCCAGCTTGTAGTAAATGTGAGCGAGGTGATTGCGCGCTGTCCGGCTTGAGATGCCGAGGCGCGCGGCGATCTCCTTGTGGGTCAGACCACAGGCTGCCAAGGTCAACACCTCGGTCTCACGCGCACTAAGCCGTCCCGACATACGAGCCTCCCTGAATCGTCGCCAAGCCGCGTCACTGACTAGTACGGTGGAGCAGAGCAATCGGATCATTGCCTGCCTGCGAAAGGCTGGCGTTTACGGCACCGTTTGCGAGGAGTTGGAAGCATCACCCTCCCAGCTCGTCTTGCGCCCTTGCGCTTGGTTATCAGCCGGTTAGCCAGTCGAGGGCGTCCTGGCGCCTGCCAAAATAGCCGGTCGGAAACCGTCCCGGGGCCTCGTTTGCAGGCGGCACTCCGATCATCGGCATTCCCTCAGGCATATGAAATGCGAACCTCCTCACGCCAGCCCCGTTGTACCGCGGAATGATGTTGACGTCGCGCCATGGCCCGTCCATTTTGGTTGGGCTCATTCGGAATGCCGTGTTGTCAACCAGCACCCGGCTGCGCCCGCATCTCTCAACGCATTCCGCAAACTTCGTGAGCCAGCTTTGAAATTCGTGCGCCGACATTTCGGCCGTGGTGTCGAACCAGCGCAGCTCGATCAGGTCCGCCGTCGGGCGATCGAAAACCTCACCCCATCTGTCCTCGTAGATCTGTTCAGTCATTCGCCTTCCCTCCTATCCGGGCGGTCGGGCGCGACGCCCAGCCTCTTGCCTGTCTCGACCAGCGTTTTCAGGCGCCGGCCGACGAGCTCGGTCCAGCCATCGGCGAACCCCTCGACCAGTTGGGGCTCGATGGCGCCGATCGCGCGGAACGAGAACTGGACGCTTGTGCCACCGTCAATGTCGCTCAGCTGGAACGTGGCGATGCCGAGCGCCAGGCCCAGGTGAAATGGCCCGGTCAGTTGCAGGTAGCGGCCATCCGTCCAGCCTGTAACGGACGCCAGGACGGCGCCTCCCCCCTCCCACCTTTCTACGACAAGCCCGCCGAGCCGTGGCTCGAGAGTCAGATCGGTCGCGTCCGAGTGGAGGTACGGGTGCCCCCACCAGCCGCCGGGATCCTCGGTCAGAGCCGCGAAGACCAAGCTCGTAGGTGAGGCGATCGCAACGTCCAGCGCCACGTCCACGGCGGGCCGATCGGCGTTCATTCGCTTCGCGCGACCTTCGACCTGCCGACCGAGGCGAAGTAAACCCAACGCCCAGCCCGCCGTGTGCCTGTCGACCCAACGCTCATACATCTGCTGTAAGGGAACTGCGTTGAGGTAGTGCCATCGCTCGCGGCCGCGCTTGCGGCTGGTGACAAGGCCCGATGCGGCCAGGACCTGGAGGTGGCGCATGACCGCGATCCGCGAAACCTCGAAGTTGGAGGCGATGTCGCCGGTGATCCGCGGCCGCTCGCGCAGCAGGTCGAGGATCCGCCGCCGAGTCGGATCGGAGAGTGCCTTCCAAATGGGGCCGCCACCGGCGTTGAGCTCAGATTCCACATCGCCCGGCCTTGCGGTTTAACACGTAACACTAGTATTACATATTGACCCCGGCCTAGCCAAGAGGTAGACGCGAGATGAAGAGCCTGATCCGTTACAAGACCAAACCCGCATCCGCCGATGAGAACCAGCGACTGGTCGAGAAGGTCTATGAGGAGCTGTCGGCGCGCGAGCCCGGCGGCGTGCACTACGCGACATTGCGCCTGGACGACGGAGTCACCTTCGTGCACCTGTTCACCACCGACTCCGACGACGCCGCCAACACGCTGGGCGGCATCGCGGCTTTTGCCGAGTTCCAGCGAGATCTACCCAAGCGTTGCGCCGAGCTTCCTGTCGCGCAGGCCGTCACAGTCGTCGGGTCGTACAGGATGCTTGGAGGTTGATCCGCCGCCAAAAGGTGCCTAGGTCATCGTGTCGAGAGTTTCGAAGACGTAAAGGCCGAGACGGTCTCAATCCGAGGCCGGACCGCTAGGTCGCCTCAGGTGATCGGCGGCAACTGGATTGTTGCCTCACGGGGACCAGGCCTCGCGGCTGTCCTTGAAGCGCGAGTCGATGGCGTTGTCGACCAGGTCCATGACCGCGTTGGCGAAGAGCGAGGAATTGTGTGCTCGCTGGATGCACATTCCCAGCACCTGGTGCAACGGATACTTCTTTCTCCCGAGGGAGCTCGAGCGCAAGTTGGCGCCCGGTTGAGCCGGTCGACTCCGCGTAGGCACCGTTGGATTCGGAGAACATCAAATCGGCGCCTCGCACAGTCACGGGACAGCCACAACCGGGATCTTGCTCCGGCGGATGATTTCATGCGACACGCTGCCGAAGAGCAGGGCCCGAAGAGCTGACTTACGTCGCGTGCCGATCACGATCACGTCGGCGCTGTACTCAGCTGCGGTGAGCAGGATGCGTAGGGCAAGTTCTTCACGGCGGGCTTTGCCGGTCTTGGCGGTCACTCGAACACCCACGGTTTCCAGCTCCGTTCGAAACCGACCGACCAGCCGTTTCGCCTCATCGGCGCTCTCCATTGAGCACCAGCCCGCCCTGCCAAGAAAGACTCGTTCGATGAGGTGGACCACACATACCTCCGAGCCGCTGCTACGAGCAAGGCTGGCAACCACTGCAACCGCGCGCCGGCAAGCATCTGAATCGGCGGCGGCCAAGAGTATCCGTTTGACGGTTGGGCCATCGCCACCTACCTTCGGCGCTGGTTCGCTGAAGCCCCACGCCGCAAGCGGGACCTTCTGGACTTCGTGAGGCATATGCACGCCTCCGCCAGCCACATGCTCATGACTGACCTGAAAATTCGGTAGTTGGGCGGCGGCGTTAATTGCCACAACTCCTACGATAGGACCTGAATCGTCAACAAAACCTCAACAGTCGCTGCGTGGGATTTAGTAAAGGTGGCCCGCCGCCAGCCGCATCGCTTCGAAGATCGCTGAGAGTGCGCCATTCGAACTCCATTGATCATGAAAGGCTCCGCACGGGCCGTTGACACCCGCTCGGTACCATTTCGCCATGGAATCGCGCGCGGCCTGGGCTCGTGTCGGCTACCAAGGTGAGCCCGGCGCGTACTCCGAAGAGGCGACGCTGGCGATCCTGCCGGCCGCAGTGACCGTCGGCTATCCCACCTTTTCGCGCACCTTCGACGCGGTCGCCGGGCGCGAAGTCGACGCAGCGGTCCTGCCGGTCGAGAACTCCCTGGGCGGCATCGTGCAGGAGGTGAACGACCTCTTGTGGGAACGGTCCGGACTGCGCATCAGCGGCGAGGTGATCCACCCCGTGCGCCACTGCTTGCTCGGGCGCGGCGAGCCCGTCGTCCGGGCGCTGTCGCATCCGCAGGCCCTGCTCCAGTGCCGGCGTTTCCTGGAAGCTCGCCAGATCCAGGCGGTCACCTTCCACGACACTGCCGGCGCGGCCCGGGCGGTCGCGGAGGGCATGGTCGTCGGCAGCGCCGCGATCGCAAGCGCGGCCGCGGCGCGCCGTTACGGCTTGAAGATCCTGGCCGAAGGAATCCAGGACGACGATTCCAACCAGACCCGCTTCCTTATCGTCGACCGAGGGCCGGCCGCGCGACCAGGGGCCGCCGGCCTAACCAAGGCCTCCCTTGCTTTCATCGGATCCCACAAGCCCGGCAGTCTGGTGGCCGCGCTGCAGTGCCTTTCGGAACGCGGAATCAACCTGACGCGTCTCGACTCCCGACCGATGCCGGACCGGCCCTGGCAGTACCGGTTCTACGTGGATTTCGAGGTCGACGATCCAGTGGTGGCGAACGCCGCGCTGGAGGCGCTGGGCAGAGAGACGACCGAGGTCAAGCTCTTGGGAACCTATCCCGGCGCCGGCGAATAAGCGAGACTTTGCGCTGGTGAAGCCCAAACAACAGGTGAAGCGCGTCCCCAACCTCTTTGATTCGCGGGTCTTTCCGGTCGAGAGGATCGAGCTCGATGGCGTGGAGGAGAGCTTTCTGCGGGGAGGCCGGAACCTGTTCCCCCTCCTGCCGAAAGCGCTGGCCGGGATCTCGCAGATCGGCGTGATCGGCTGGGGATCGCAGGGCCCAGCCCAGGCACAGAACCTGAGGGAATCCCTGCAAGGTACGGGCACTCGCGTAACAGTTGGGCTTCGAACCGGCTCGGAATCATTCATGAAGGCCAAGGCGGCCGGCTTTTCAGAAGCGGATGGCACGCTCGGCGAGATGTTCAGCGTAATCGCGGCTTCAGACCTCGTGATCCTCCTCATCTCGGATGCCGCCCAGGCTCAGCTCTACAAGAAGGTGTTCGAGGCGCTCAGACCTGGCGCGACGTTGGGGCTCTCGCACGGTTTTCTCCTCGCATACCTCGAGGCTGTCGGCGAGCATTTCCCAGCTACCGTCAACGTCATCGCCGTCTGCCCTAAGGGGATGGGCCCTTCCGTACGCAGGCTTTACGAGCAGGGTCGAGAGGTGAACGGCGCCGGCATCAACACCAGCTTCGGCGTCGAGCAGGACCTCGACGGACGAGCGACCGACATCGCATTAGCCTGGTCCGTGGCGCTGGGTGCGCCGTACACGTTCAAGACGACTTTGAAGTCAGAAGTCGTCTCAGACCTTTTCGGCGAGCGAAGCATTCTGCTGGGCGCCGTCCACGGGATCGTCGAAGCCCTATATCAACGCTACCTTGACGAGGGCGCAAAACCCGAGGCTGCCTTCAATCGTGCCTGCGAGTCGCTGACAGGTCCGATCCGCCAGATCATCTCGCGAAACGGGCTCGTGGGGCTCGACGAGCACCTCGACGCAAACGGGCGGCGCGACTTCCGCCGCGCTTACGACGCCACGTACGCATCGTTCAAGGGCGTCATGGCCGAGATCTATGACGAGGTGGTCTCCGGCAACGAGGTGAAAAGCGTTGTTATGGCCGCAAAGCGGTTCAGCGAGTATCCGATGACGACCATCGAGGGCTCTCCGATGTGGACCGCCGGCGCGGATTTTCGGCGCCATCGGGGTCAGATCAAGACCGACGTCGACGGCTTCACGGCCGGCACATTCGCGGGGGCAATGATGGCCCAGGTCGACATCCTCGAGGAGCACGGCCACCCGTACTCGGAGATCGCGAACGAATCGATCATCGAGGCGGTGGATTCACTGCTCCCTTATATGCACGCTCGGGGCGTCGCTTACATGGTCGACAACTGCTCGACCACGGCTCGCCTAGGGACCCGTAAATGGGGGCCCCGCTTCCAGGCCATACTCGAGCAGGTCACGTTTCCAGCCATGGTGGATCGCGAGGCGACACCCGACCAGATGCCCGAGCGCTTCTTGACCCACCCTGTGCACGAGGTGCTGCACAAGCTCAGCGAAATGCGGCCCGCCCTCGACATTGCGGTGACATGACATCAGGCCGGCTTCTGTCCAGCTAGGCGTTACAAGTAGGTATCGGTCGTCAGGTTGTAGAGCCGTGGGTTGAGGCCTATGACCTGGTCGGCGTCGATCGGCACGTCGACGAGGATCGAGCGACCCGAACCCGCGTAGCACGCGTCCAGGATCTCGTCCAGGTTGCCCAGGTCCGGCCGCAGGCGAAAGCCGTCCCACCCGTGGGCCTTGGCGGCGGCCACGAAGTCGATTGGGCCGAGCCGACCGTGGTAGCGGCCCTTGTCCACGTCCGGAATGACCACCTCGAGGCCTTTGTCCACGATCGCGTAGGTGCCGTTGTTCACGATGAAGAGGTTCATGCCGATGTTGGCCGCCTCGGCAAGCGCCCCGCCGTACAGCCGCCAGCACCCGTCGCCGGAGAAGACAAAGGTGTGCAGGCTTGGATCTGCTGCCCTGGCGCCCACGCCGAGTCCGAAGGCGCCCCCCATCGCTGAACCGTCATGGACGGTGTGGAAAGGAATCGACGGGTGCGGTCGCTGCGTTACGTACTGGCGGTCCTTGTAGGCGGTGCAGACATCGTCGAAGCCGATGCTGTGCGGACGCCACGACCGGTACAGCTCTCCGTAGAAATCGATCGCGTCGACACACCCGTCGCGCACCTCGCGTGAAATCGTCCGGGTGTTCAAGTCTCGCGGCACTTCCACCTTGGGGCGCTCTCCGACCTTGCCCTTGAGTCGGGGCAGCACCTCCTTGAGGGTCTGCTCGATATCGCCGCGCACCACGCGATAATCGCCCGTCACGCGATGCCTGAAGTCCCCGTCCTTATGCCCGTAGGGCTCGTTCCACGCAGTGAAATGCCAGACGTGGCCGGCCGCAATCGAGCCCAGGTTCAACGAGTATTCTCCCGAGTCGAATCCAAGGCTGATGACGATGTCGTCGGCGGTCACGCTCCGCCACAGCTTCATTGCCACGTCATTGCCGCCGAAAGAGATGTAACCGAAGCCGTACGGGTTGTCCCGCGAGATGGCGTTGGCGCCATTCACCGACCAGACCGTGGGCGCACTGAGCAGCTCCGAGAGCTCCGTGGTGAGCTTCGTGATGCCGGGGCATCGCGCGGCCTCGGCACCGGCGTAGATGATGACTCGGCGTCCGCGCACGAGGCCCGGAAGCTCATTCACGAAACGATCAGCGTCGACCTGATCGAAGCCGCGAGGTCGCTCCAGCTTGGGCACGTCGACGTGCACCTGCTGGGAAAGGATGTCGGGGTGAAAAGCGATCGCCACGGGCTTCGACTCGGCGAGGATCGATTGCGCCTGTTCGAGCTGCGACTGCAGCTTGGAGATGTCCTCGACCACGATGCAGCCCTCGCCGAGTTCCGCTCGAAGCTGAGGAATCACGTTCATGCCGTGCTCTGAAACGTCCTGCAGGGGTGAGAGTCCGATCGACAGCGTCGAGTTGAGCGCGATCACGTAGACGGCGGGGATGTTGTGCAGCTTGGCGTCGGTGATGCCGCTCGAGCCGAGCTTGGTGGCCGCGCCGGTGGTGGTCAGGCAGCCTGCCACGCGGCCCGACGCAAGGTAGTACCCGAGGGGGACGAATCCGGCGACGTACTCGCCCATCGTCTGCATGCGAGGCTTTCCGTCGCCGATCTGTTCGAGGCCGAGGAACGGTTCGAGGTGCTTGGCCACGTGGATCAAGCCGCCACCGTTTACGCCAGAGAAGAAAACGATCCCCCATTTGCGCAGCGTGTCGACGAGCGCGAAGTTCCCACTGATTTGCTCCAGCGCGGTGTCGGTGAGGCGGCTTGTAACGGAGCTCACGGGTCTACTCCTTGTCGCTTCGTTTGTCATGAAATCTGGGCGCGCCCCGCCGACCCAATGACCTCGGGCTCTGTGCCCGTCCGGGCCGGAAACCTGTTGGCCGCGCTGACCACTGCCCTCAGCGATGCGGTGAGGATGTTGGAATGGAGCCCCACGCCCCACACCGGCGCGCCTTTCTCGGCCGCCGCCTCGATGTACGCAACGGCTGTCGCGTCGGAGCCGGTGCCGATAGCGTGCTCGACGTAATCCACCACGCGCAGCCGGATGCCGCATTCGCGGGCCAGGGCGTCCGCGAGGGCGGCTATGGGCCCGTTTCCGCTCCCGACGACGGTGCGCTGGACCCCGAAAGTTCGAATCACTGCCTGCAGCGTCGTACTGTCGGCGCCGGTTCCGGCATGGTCGCTGGTGTCGGTCTCAACGAGCTCGAGCGCGGGCACGGGAGCGAGGTAGGTGGCCTCGAAAGCTCGCCAGATCTCCTCCGGGGTGATCTCCTTGCCAGTGACGTCGGTGATGCCCTGGATCACCCTCATGAACTCGATCTGAAGCCGCCTCGGCAGGTCAAGGTGGTAGTCGTTCTTGAGGATGTAGGCGACCCCGCCTTTCCCCGATTGGCTGTTGACCCGGATGATCGCCTCGTAGGTGCGCCCGACATCGTGGGGGTCGATCGGTAGGTACGGCACCTCCCAGACCTCGTTCTTCGACGCGGCGAGCGCCTCCATCCCCTTCTTGATCGCGTCCTGGTGTGAGCCCGAGAACGCTGTGTAGACCAGGTCGCCGACGTAGGGATGGCGCGGGTGGACCGGCAGTTGGTTGCTTGCCTCCACGATGCGCCGGAGCTCGTCGATGTTCGAGATGTCGAGGTCTGGCTCGACGCCCTGGCTGAACAGGTTCAGCGCCAGGGTGATCAGATCCACGTTGCCTGTGCGCTCGCCATTGCCGAACAGCGTGCCTTCGACGCGTTCCGCGCCGGCCATGAGCGCCAGCTCGGTGGCGGCGACGGCGGAGCCCCGATCGTTGTGGGGATGCACGCTCAGGACGAAACTGTCCCGTCTTTTGATGTTTCGATGGCACCACTCGATCTGGTCGGCGTAGATGTTCGGCGTACTCATCTCGACCGTCGCCGGCAAGTTGAGGATCATCTTTCGCTCAGGGGTTGGCTGCCAGACTTCGATGACCGCGTCCGAGATCTCCTTGGCAAAATCGAGCTCGGTGCCCGTAAAGCTCTCCGGCGAGTATTCGAAGACGAATTCTGTCGTCCTGTGGCCGGACGCCAAGCGCTTGATCAGTGCGGCGCCGCGGACCGCGATCTCGACGACGCCATCCCGGTCGAGCCCGAAGACCACCCGCCGCTGAAGGGTCGATGTCGAGTTGTACAGGTGCACGATGGCGCGGCGAGCGCCCGCCACGCTCTCGAAGGTGCGCTCGATCAGCTCCTCCCTGGATTGAGTCAGGACCTGGATGGTGACGTCGTCGGGGATCAAACCCTCCTCAATGAGCAGCCGCACGAAGTCGAAGTCGGGCTGCGAGGAGGACGGAAAGCCGACCTCGATCTCCTTGAAGCCCATCCTCACCAGGACTTCGAAAAGGCGCCTTTTGCGATGGACGTCCATCGGGTCGATGAGCGCCTGGTTGCCGTCACGCAGGTCGACGCTGCACCATGCCGGCGCCGCCGTGATGACGGTCCCTGGCCAGCGGCGATCGGGCAGGTCGACCGGAGGAAAGGGCCGGTATTTTCGGATTGGCATTC
>CATPBO010000181.1 GCA_955652835.1 Candidatus Dormiibacterota bacterium | reverse complement strand
GCGCTCCACCGGCGTACGTCGGAAGAGCTCCTGGGCATGCGCCTGAAGTCGTTCCTCCTGCTCGGTTATGTGCGCGACCGAGGTGCTGTCTCCCAGCAGGAGCTGGAGACCGGCCTGCTGATGGATGCGAACAGCGTCGTGCTGCTCCTCAACGAGACTGAGGCGGCCGGGTTTTCAGTCCGGCGGCGCGACCCGGCGGATCGCCGCCGTCACATGGTCGAGCTCACCGACGCCGGCCGGGTCGCGGTCGAGCGCGCCGAAAAGGCTCGCGAGGGGATCGAGGACGAGGTCCTGTCCGACCTGAGCCCCGAAGAGCGTGCGACGCTAAGAAAGCTCTTGAAGAGGGTCCTCGACGGCCTCCTGCGGGTCCCAGTCGAATCGCAGTCGCAGGCCTAGCCCGCGCTTCAGTCGTCGATCGCCGCGTAAGCCAGCGTGGGGAAATCGAGGAAGACTCCGCTCGCGCTGGAAGACGCCTGACCCGTCTGGGTCATCAGGATGGTGATCATCTCTTCGCGAGGGTCCGACTCCCATAACGTGCCCATGCCGCCACCCCAGCCGTAGCTCCCCAGCGAGGAGAACTGGGTGCGACGCGTGACGATGTACAGGCAAAAGCCCCAGCCGTGATCGGCGAAGAACTCCGGACCGAAACCGGATGTCGACCGCTGATCCGGCGTCAGCTGATCGGTCGTCATCAGCTCCACCGAGGGCCTGGACAGAATTCGTGCCTTGCCTGACTGGCCGCCGTCCATCAGCATCTGTGCGAACAGCAGGTAGTCGCCGGCCGTCGAGACGAGGCCGCCCGCCCCGTTGGGAAAAACCGGCGGCCGGCTCCAATCGCCGCCTTCGGCCGGGTCATAGACCTCGAGGGCGCCGGTCTGCGGGTTGGGCATATAGCTCGTCGCCAGCCGGTCGAGCTTCGCCCCCGGCACGCTGAACCCCGTGTCCTTCATGCCGAGCGGCTCGAAGAGGCGCTCGCGCAGGAAGACATCGAACGCCTGGCCCGAGGCTCGGGCGATCAGCACGCTCAGCACCTCGGCCGGCGTGTTGTACAACCACCTCTCACCCGGCTGAAACATGAGCGGCAGCGTGCCGACGCGTCTCATGAACTCGTCGGGCGCAGGATCGGCCGACGGTCGCGGAGCCCCCGGCCCCAGGCCGAGTTCGGCGACGGCGCGGTGGATCGGGGACTGGTCCATCGGGAAGAGGTAGCCGAGGCCCATGCGGAAGGTGAGGAGGTCGCGAACGCTGATCGGGCGGTGCGCCGGCTCGCTTTCTTCAACCGGTCCCTCGATCCGCTTCAGCACCCGCCGGTCAGCCAGCTCGGGCAGCAGCCGGTCGACCGGCTCGTCCAGCCGCAGCTTGCCCTCCTCGACCAGGATCATCGTCGCGGCCGCGGTGACCGGCTTGGTCATCGATGAGATGCGAAAGATCGTGTCGCGCTGGACTGGCCGGCCGCCGATCGACATGCCGCCGATGGCGTCGGCATGAACCTCGCCGCGACGGCTGACCATCGCCACGAGGCCCGGCACCTCGCCGCGTTCGACATAGCCGGCGAGCACTTCGTGCATGCGGCTGAGCCGTGTTGACGAAAGTCCTCCGGCGCTCATCGCCCACGCCCTTGTGTGGACGTCTAGTTGAGCCGCTCGACGATCATGGCCATCCCCTCCACCCCACGAAATCTTCGATTTCGCGGGGACCCCGGAGTGCCATCTCGGGCACTAGTTCAGCCGCTCCACGATCATCGCCATCCCCTGGCCGCCGCCGACGCACATCGTCTCCAGCCCGTAGGTCTTGTCCTTCTCGCGGAGCCCGTTGAGCAGCGTGCACAGGATGCGCGCCCCGGTCATACCGAATGGGTGGCCCAGCGCGATCGCCCCTCCGTGCGGGTTGAGCTTGTCACTGAATGGGTCGACGCCGATGGCGCGTGCCGACGGGATCACCTGTGCGGCGAAAGCCTCGTTGATCTCGACGATGTCGATGTCGTCGATGGTCATCTTGGCGCGCTTCAGAGCCTGCCTCGACGCTTCGATCGGGCCCAGGCCCATGAATTCCGGTTCGAGCGCCGTCAGCCCGGTGGAGACCACGCGAGCGATCGGCTTGAGGCCCAGCTCCTTTGCTTTGCGATCCGACATCACGACCACGGCGGCGGCACCGTCGTTGAGCGGGCAGGCATTACCGGCGGTCACCGTCCCGTCCTCGCGGAAGGCCGGCTTGAGCGTTGCCAGCACCTCCTTCGTCGTACCCGGTCGCGGGCCGTCGTCCTTCCTGAACATCTCGCCGCTGGGCAGCGGCACCGGAATGGTCTCGTGGTCGAAGAATCCGTCGTTCTGCGCTTTCACCGCGGCAGCCTGGCTCTTGACTGCGTAGCGGTCTTGCTCGTCACGGCTGATCTTCTCGCGGCGAGCGACGTTCTCTGCCGTCTGGCCCATCGCGATGTATATGTCCGGATATTCTTCGGTGTTCCCCGGAACCAGCCTGGGGTTGTAGGTGTCGGGCGCATCGGGGTAGCCGCTGCCATAGCGCGAGACGGCTTCGACTCCAACCGACAGGAACACATCGCCCTCGCCGGCCTGGATTGCATGCGCCGCCATCCGCGTCGTCATCAGCGACGAGGAGCAGTACCGGTTGACGGTTACTCCAGGGACGTCGAGGCGGGCCAGGATCGACACGACACGTCCGATGTTGTGACCCTGCTCGCCACCAGGCAGGCCGCAGCCGCAGATCAGGTCCTCTATCTCGCCGCGATCGAGCTCTGGGACCTTATCGAGGACCTTGGTCACCACGTAGGCGGCCAGGTCGTCGGGCCGGACGTCGATGAGGGATCCCTTGCGCGCCCGACCGATCGGAGAACGACCCAAAGCCACGATCACTGCATCAGTCATGGTTTGAATATAGTGCGGTCCCGAACGCGGCTACTTCGACTTGCGCTCTCCGAGCAGGACGAAGGCCCAGAAGCCCGCGTACAGAAGCGCGATCAAGCTGAAGGCGGCCAGCGCGTTCACCCTGGCCCAAGCGACCAGGGCCACGATCAGAAACAGCGCCGGCAGCCACAGCGCTCCCGCCAGCTCGCGGCGCCCGAGGGTCTTGTGCCGCCTGCTCTCCAGGATCAACTCGCGCGGCAGACGCTCGTTCGCGTCGAGGGGAGCAAAGATCGAGTACATGCTCCTTCGCTCCAGGCTCCGTAGGTCTCGCTCGCTAGTGACGTGCCGCGTCATTTGGTCCGCATCTAGTTTGCCACTTGAACGTTAACTAGGACCTAACGAGAAGGGCCTCGCGGGTGAACAGCCGGAGCGCCGCGAACCAGCAGAAGAGGCCGGTCGCGACGAGGCTGACTGAGGTAACGGCTAGCGCCGGCCAGGCGACCGAGTTGTGGACGATCGCATCCCGCAGAACCAGCACGGCGTTGAGGATTGGGATCAGGTAGTACGCCAGGCTCGGGTTGAAGTCCGGGATGAACAGGATGATCGAGGCTGGGAAGATCGTGATGAAGTAAAGGGGCGTGGAGTAGGCCTGGCCCTGGCGGAAGTTCTTGGCCAGCGTCCCCAGGGCGAGCGTCAGCGAGCTGAACGAGCCGGCCAGGAGGACCGCCAACCACACCATCACGACCGCGGCCAGCGGGCTCAAGTAGATATGCGTCCCGCCCACGAGCGAAACCTGGGTGAGTGCAAGCAGCATCGACCCGATGGCGGCGATCGCGGCGATGAGGCTGATCAGGGTGACTGACAGGATCTTTCCGAGCAGGATGCGGCTCCTGGGTGTTGGCGTCAGGAGCAGGCTCTCCAGGGTCTTCCTCTCGCGTTCGCCGGCCGAGCTGTCGAGGGCAGCGGACAGGCCGCCGGTGAGCACCATCGTGATCAGGATGTAAGGCAGAAAAAAGCTCAGGAATGCGTTACCCGCCGCCTGCGTAGGCGAGCTCAGAGGATGGACCTTCACCGGCACGGGGTTCAGCAATCCGGGGTCGATTCCTTTCTGCTGTAGCGCTGCCGCTGCCTTGGCGGCGTTGTACTGCCCGAGCACCGTCTGCAAGCGCGTGTCCGCGACCTGCGCACCCTGACGCGTCGGGTCGTAGTACTCATCGATCTGCGTGGGCTGGAACACCACGCCCACGTCGACCTGGTGCTTGGCGGCCTCCGCCGGGTCGGTGACACTTTCGAGCTTCAAGCCCGTCGCGCTGAGGAGTGTATCCAGACCCACTGGGATCTCGCCGGCGTAGCCGACCGTGTACGTCTGCGTGGCGGTCTTCGTCGACACTTGCGAAATCACGATCAGCACCGTGGGAGTCGCCAATGCGGCGAGGCCGATCGCCATGAGAGTGCGGCGATCGCGAAGGATCTCGCGCATCTCTTTCCTGAAGACGATGCCGAGCGCTTTCACTATTTTTCGACGAGCTCCAGGAATGCATCCTCCAGCTCTCGATGAGCACCCCTGACGTCTGCGGTCGGGCCGGTCGCGACCACGCTGCCTTCGTGGAGAATGGTGACCCGGTCGCACAGCCGCTCCGCGTCGTGCAGCACGTGCGTCGAGAAGATGACGCATTTGCCTCGCCCGCGTGACTCGACCATGAAGTTTCGGATTTCCCTGGATGCCAGCACGTCCAGGTTGGACGTAGGCTCGTCGAACATGAGCACCGCCGGGTCGTGCACGATGGCCCGGGCGATCGCCACCTTCTGCTTCTGGCCCGAGGAAAGACTTTCCGCGCGCTGATTCGCGAACGAAGCCATGTCCAATCGATTCAGGACGGCGTCGACCCTTTGATTGACCTCTCCGTCGAGCACGCCGCTGAGCTCGGCGAAGTAGGTAATGTTCTCGCGGGCCGAAAGCCGTGGGTAGACGCCGATGTCGGCCGTGACGACTCCGACCCTCCGACGCACGTCTTCCGGCGCCGACCGCGTGTCGAAGCCCAGCACCTCCACCGAACCGGCATCCGGCGCCAGCAGGGTGCAGATGATCCTGAGCGTGGTCGTCTTGCCCGCGCCATTTGGCCCCAGCAGGCCGAAGATCTCACCCGAATTGGCTTGCAGCGAGATGCCGCGCAGCACCTTGTTCTTGCCAAGAGTCTTCTCCAGGCGATCGACTTTGACCGCCGCCGGGCTCACTTGGTCTTGGTGACGCGAGCCTTCGTGGCTTTCGGCTTGGACTCTGGCTTGGTCCTTGTCGCGGAGGCGCGCTTGGACGGCGCAGGCCTCGAGGCTGGAGCTGCCTCGGCGACCGCGGCACCGCCGGAGCCGGCCTGTTCCGCCGCCTGCTCGGCCGCCGGCGCTTCGGCGCCGGCCACGCCCATCGTGCTGGACAGGGTCCGATGGCAGCTTTCGCACGTCACGATGGTGCGTACGAAAGTCCCGAGCTGGTGCTCCTCGTGTCGCAGGTTGCGCGGGCGCCCGCAAAACGAGCAGTAGCCGGCCTCGGTCGTGACCGTGACGTGGCCTGGTCTCTTGTTCATGTTCTGACTAAGGTAAACTTTCGCTAGCTTCGGGTTCCTTTAAGTCTGGTCCAGTGAGACCAGGAAGGAGGTTTTCTTATGGCCGTCGGCAGCCGCCTGCGACACGTGATCGAGAGCCAGCAGTTCTCTCGCTCACTGCTCGAAGAACTCTTCGCTCGATCCGACGAAATCAGGCGTGAGCCCCATCGCTTCATGGGCCGCCTCAACGGGCAGGTCATGGCCGCGCTCTTCTACGAACCTTCGACCCGAACGCGGCTCTCCTTCGAGGCGGCGATGATACGGCTCGGCGGGCAGACCATGGGCACTGACAACGCCCGCGAGTTCTCCTCCGCGGCCAAGGGCGAGACACTGGAAGACACGATTCGCATCGTCAGCGGCTACGCCGACGTGATCGTGGTGCGGCACAACGAGGAGGGTGCGGCTAAAAGGGCGGCCGCGGTGAGCTCGGTGCCCATCATCAATGCCGGCGACGGTCCGGGACAGCACCCGACCCAGGCGCTGCTCGATCTCTACACCATCAAAGACGAGCTCAATCGCGTGGACAGCATCAAGGTGGCGATGGTTGGCGACCTGGCGAATGGCAGAACAGTCCGCTCGCTCACGTACTTGCTCAGCAAGTTCAAGGAAATCCAGATCTGGTTCGTGGCACCGCCGCTGGTTTCCATGCGCGATGACCTGAAGGCCCACCTCGACGAGAACAAAATTCCTTGGGTCGAAACCGAGGACCTCGAGTCGGTGCTTCCAGAGGT
>CATPBO010000180.1 GCA_955652835.1 Candidatus Dormiibacterota bacterium | reverse complement strand
TGCAAGCTCGATCATCCCGGGTGCCAGATCCACGCCGACGACCTCGCCACCAGGCGAGACCTGCTGCGCGAGGCGCCGGGTCAGCGTGCCGGGCCCGCACGCGAGGTCGAGGATGCACATGCCAGGCTGTGCGTCAACCAGCTCGAGGACGCGCATCCGGCCTCGCGCCTCGCCCCGATCCATGATCTGCTCCAGGCGATTCTGATACGCGAGGGCGTGGCGGCTGAAGACCGCCGGGAAGAGCTGCTTGGACTTCACGGCGTGATGTTCCGCCACTCTTGCTCCAGCCACATCGCGGCACGCAGGGCGTCTGCGTTGGTGCGTCCCACCACCTGAATACCGACCGGAAGCCCTCGCACGGGCGCCGGCAGCACGACTACAGGCTGGCCCGTGGTGTTGAACGGTCGGGTGAATCGTGCCAGCGGCTCCCGCACCTCGTTGCCGGCGTCGACCGGCGGGGCAACGATCGCCGTCGCCGGCACCAACAGAGCATCGATCTCCTCCATGGCGTGCGCTGCCATTTCCTGGAGGCGCAGGCGATCCCGCAAGGCCTCCTCGAAATCGACGGCAAGGATGCCGAGTCCCCGCCGGATGTGACCGAGGACGTCGGAGCCGTACTTGTCGGGGAACTCGCTTGCCCATCGGCGGTGATAGGTCGCCGCTTCCACCAGCAGGATCGTCAGGCCGGTTCGAAAAAGGTGGTCGCGATCGACGAAATCGATCTCCGGCAGGCCATCGGAGACCATGCGCCACGCCAGCTCCGTTGGCTCATCCAGGTCCGATATCCAACCGGCGGGTACCGCGAGTCGGGGCCTGTCGAGGTGCGCGGTGGGGACGATCTCCCCGGACATGACTGAGAAGGCGCCCGCCACGGTGGCGACGTCGGCCGCCATCGGACCCAGGGTGTCGAGCGACCAGCTCAAGGGGATGACCCCCCTGGTGTCGATGCTGCCCAGCGCCGGCTTGAATCCCGCGACGCCGCACAGCGACCCTGGAATGCGGATCGAGCCGCCGGTGTCGCTGCCGACCGCCCAGTCGCACATGCCGGCGGCCACCGCCACGGCCGAACCGCCCGACGATCCACCTGCCACTCGGCCTGGGTCGTGCGGGTTGCGAACGGTCCCGTAATGGGGGTTCATGCTGGTCACGCCGAACGCGAACTCGTGAAGGTTGGTCTTACCTACGATCAGGCAGCCTTCCCCGCGAATGCGCTGAACCACCGGGGCGTCGTGCTCGGCCGGCACGTTGGGCAGGATGATGCCCCCGGCCGTGGTGACCATACCCGCGACGTCGACCAGGTCCTTGACGGCGACAACCGTTCCCGCGCCGGCTTCGGAGGAGGTCGAGATGAAGGCGCACAGATCGGCACGCTCCTCGATCCTCCGGTGCGCCTCTCGCAGCTCCACAGGCCAATTCTCAGGTGTCAGAAGTGCGCGGGGAGTTATCCTGCCCCACTGATGTCTCCGACAACCGGTGCTGCGCTCAACCCAGCCATCGCCTGGAGCAAGGTCGACGTGCTGACCCCCTATCAGCGAATCACAGCCGAGATCCAGGTCCGAGGGCGCCTGCGGGACACGCTCAACGACCCGGAGCCGGTGTTCCACCTCCGCAACGTGAGCGCAGAGCCCCTGCTGCCAGGCGCGGTCGCGCTGAACGGGGTGCCGGAAGGCCTGTTCAGCAAAGGCATGGTCTGCGGGATCCGCACCATCGAACCCGAGCCCCCGCCGCCCGACCAGGTGATGGAGATCATCCGCCGCTACGTGATGTTCCAGGCGGACACCTTCATGGTCACCGGCGCGGCGGAGTTTCCAAAGGCGGTCGAGCCGGCCATGCACAA
This sequence comes from Candidatus Dormiibacterota bacterium, assembly GCA_955652835.1. GTDB lineage: Bacteria > Chloroflexota > Dormibacteria > Dormibacterales > Dormibacteraceae > Palsa-870. The sequence goes on along the minus strand of CATPBO010000180.1, from coordinate 13,041 downwards.
CGAGATCCTGATGAAGTCAATGTTCTTTCCGATGGTGGATGTCACCGTCACGATCTTCGGTGTCACCGGCAAGAGCTGGACCCAACCGACGATCCTGGTCAACCGGGACAAGATGCTGGCGTTGTATCTGGGCTGACTAACTGCCGTGCAAGATGGCATTGATACCGGACGCGACCACCACGGCCATCAGCGCGAGGCTGACCACTGTGCTCACCCCCAGCAAAGCACCGATCCCTGCCGTGCCCGAATCAAGCGGCTCCACGGGCGCCTTGTCATTGGCGTCCTTGCCCGTTAGGCGAGCCCAAAGTACCGAGAAGAGCAGTTCGAATGCGTTGATCGGCTTGGATGTCGCGAGTGACGCCGGCGAGGCCGAAAGCGTCGCCGTTCCAGATCCGGTGGAGCCTCCGCCTCCCCCTCCACCAACATCGCCGCCAGGCTCGGCCGACTCGACGTTTGCCTTGATGCAGGCGGCCATGTCGTTGACGATCCGGCGCGATACGTCCTCCATCACGCCACGCCCGAACTGGGCTACCCGCCCAGCCACGTTGTACTCGGTCACGATCTTGACCACGGATCCCGCCCCATCAGCCTCCACGCTCATCAGCGCCTTCGCCCGTGCGGATCCAGGCCCCGTCGTCTCACGTCCCTCAGCCTCGAGGGTGGCCGAGTGCTGGGCGTCGTTGCGGTCCGCTATCTTCGCCGTGCCGCTGTAGGCCACCGTGATCGGGCCCACCTTGATCTTGACCTTGCCCTTGAACGTGGTTGTGTCCACGACTTCCGAGAGCTCCGCACCTGGGACGCAGCCCACGATTTTGTTCACATCAAGCAGGTAAGCGAACACCCGATCTGGGGGGGCTGCGACGCTGAAGGAATTTTCTAGTTGCATTTCGACTGTAAAAGTAGCGCAATAGTGGGGTTCGCCTTCGGCTGCTTGACGAGGGGTTGAGTTTGGCCCGCCACGCGCCTGACTGAGAGATCGTCTCGTTTACCGAATCGGCTCGCGCATGCGTCACTGCTCCCGGAGCCGCAAGGCCCACCGGGGAGGGGATTTTGGAGGAGCGTATGAAGCACAAGGTTTCGACCACCGTCAACGGCAGCCGCCACGAGCATGAGGTCGAATCCAGGCTTCTGCTCGTGCATTACCTGCGAGACGAAGTTGGCCTCACCGGCACCCACATCGGGTGCGACACGAGCCAGTGTGGTGCCTGCACCATCCTCGTCGATGGAAAGGCCGTCAAGAGCTGCACCATGTTCGCAGTCCAGGCCGAAGGCAAGGAGCTCACCACGATCGAGGGGATGGCGAAGGACGGGGTGCTGCATCCATTGCAGCAGGCCTTCTGGGACGAGCACGGCCTGCAGTGCGGCTACTGCACGCCCGGGTTCATCATGGCCGCCGCATATCTGCTTTCACAGAATCCGAACCCGACTGAGGACGAGATACGCAGGGGCCTTGAAGGCAACCTGTGCCGCTGCACCGGTTACGTGAACATCGTCAAGTCCGTGCAAGCGGCCGCCAAGACGATGGGCGGAGCCAAAGCCAAAACAGGCGAGCAGCAGGCCGCCACCAGGAGGGCCTGAGGCCATGGCAGTCACAACCATGATCGGAGCCAAGATTCATCGCCGCGAGGACCCGCGGCTCATCACCGGGCGGGGCCGTTACGTCGACGACATGAAGCTCAACGGCATGCTCCACGTGGGATTCGTCCGCAGCCCTTACGGGCACGCGCGGATCAGGAGCATCGACGTCACCGATGCGGCAAAGGCTCCCGGCGTCGTTGCCGTCTACACGGCACGCGACTTCGAGGGCCTGCTGCAGGGCGAGATGCCGGTCACTATTTCTTTCGTCCCCGACAAGAAGCAGCCCATCGGGTGGGCCTTCATCGCCAAAGACGAGGCCCGTTATCACGGTGAGATCGTTGCCGTGGTGCTGGCGCGGGAGAAGTCCCAGGCCGCCGACGCCACCGCGCTGGTGAGCGTGGATTTTGAACCACTGCCGGCGGTCGTCGACCTCGACAAGGCGGTCGAGTCGAAGAGTCCCACGGCGCACACCGGGATCCCCGACAACGTTGCCTGGGATATGACCGTTGGTGCAGGCGATGTCGACGCTGCTTTTGCGGACGCCGATGTCGTCGTGAAACAGAGAATCCTTCAGCAGCGGCTCTTCCCGATCGCCATGGAGGGTCGAGCCGTCCTCGTCGAGTACGTTCCGTTCGACAACCGCCTGACGATGTGGACTTCGTCCCAGGTTCCTCACTGGGTGCGGTTGTGCCTCACCCTTGCCATGGGCATTCCGGAAAGCAACATCCGGATCGTGGCGCCGGACGTAGGCGGCGGCTTCGGCAGCAAGATCCACATCTACCCCGAGGAGTATCTGGCGGCGGCTGCGTCCAAGCTCAGTGGCCGCCCGATCAAGTGGACCGAAGGGCGCAGCGAAAATCTCCAGGCCACGCATCATGGGCGGGCCCAGATCTTCGACATCGAGATCGCCGCCAAGAAGGACGGCACCCTGCTCGGCTACAAGGTGCGGCAGTACGTCGACACCGGGGCATACGTGAGCGTCTTCAGCTCCTTCCAGTGCTCGGCATACGCGATCGCAGAAGGCGCCTATGACTTGAAGAACGTCAAATTCCAGACCGTCGGAATCTTGACCAACACGACTCCAACCGATGCTTACCGCGGGGCCGGCCGCCCTGAGGCGACGCATGCCATCGAGCGCGGCATCGACCTCGTGGCTCGTGAGATTGGTATGGATCCCGTCGAAATCCGCCGCAAGAACTTCAGCAAGTTCCCGCACTCCAACTATCTCGGCTTCGCCTATGACACCGGCGACTACGACAAGGCGCTGACCAAGGCGTTGGCGACAGTCGGCTATGACGCTTTCCGGCAGCAGCAGAAGGAGCTTCGCGCGAAGGGTCGCTACCTGGGGATCGGGCTGTCGACGTGGATCGAGGTCTGCGGCTTCGGCCCGAGCGCAGTCACCGCCGCCAACGAGCCGCTTGCCCTGGTGGAGTCATCGTCGGTACGACTGCATCCGACAGGATCCGCGACCGTCTACGTCGGCACGAGCCCTCATGGCCAGGGCCACGCCACCACGTTTGCTCAGATCGCGGCCGACACTCTCGGTCTCCCGTACGACGCGATCGACGTGCGCACCAGCGACACCGGAGACACTCCGTTTGGTTATGGGACCTATGGGAGTCGCAGCCTTCACGTTGGTGGCAGCGCGGTCTTGATGTCGTGCCGCAAGGTGGTCGACAAGGCGCGGAAGCTTGCCGCGCACATGCTCGAAGCCTCGGAGGAAGACGTGGCATTCGACCAGGGCCGCTTCTACGTGAAGGGTAGCCCAGACAAAGCCAAGACGATGGGTGAGGTCGCCTTTGCGGCCCACCGCGACAACTTGCCCGAAGGGATGGAACACGGGCTCGAGGCGGTCACGTACTACGATCCGCCCGATCTCTCCTGGCCATTCGGAACGCATATCTGCGTGGTGGAGGTCGACCCGGAGACGGGTGCAGTGGACCTTCAGCGGTACGTCGCCATCGACGATTGCGGCAACGTGATCAACCCCATGATCGTCGAGGGTCAGGTGCAGGGCGGCGTGGCGCAAGGCATCGCGCAGGCGCTGTTCGAAGAGGTCATCCACGATGCCGAAACCGGCCAGCTCAGGACCGGCACGCTCCTCGACTACAGCATTCCTGGGACCGGTGAGATCCCGGTCATCGAGTGCGACCGCACGATCACACCGTCTACGACCAACCCGCTGGGCGCCAAGGGCATTGGCGAGGCCGGCACCATTGCTGCGAGTCCGGCAGTCATCAACGCCATCTGCGACGCGCTGTCACCCCTAGGCATCAAGCACGTGGACATGCCGGCAAGCCCTGACCGGCTCTGGAAGCAGATTCAGGAGGCGCGCGCTCACGCCAACGGCTCAAAGGAGGCCCACCAGTGATTCCGGCCGCATTCGAATACGCCCGTGCCTCCTCGGTCGAGGAAGCCTCGAAATTGCTCAAGACGTTCGGTGAGGACGCCAAGGTTCTGGCTGGCGGGCACAGCCTGATCCCGCTGATGCGCCTTCGTCTCGCACAGCCCAAAGCGCTCGTCGACATCAACGGCATCAAGGATCTCGACTACATCAAAGAAGACGGATCCAAGCTGCGCTTCGGCGCGTTGACGCGTCACGTGACGATCGAGAACTCGGCGGTGGTGAAGCAGAAGCTGCCGATCCTCGCGGAGGTCGCGAGCGAGATCGGCGACAACCAGGTTCGCAATATGGGCACGATCGGAGGCGTGGCCGCGCACGCGGACGCTGCCGGCGACTATCCGACCATCGCCCTGATGCTGGACGCCGAGATCGTCACCAACCAGCGCACGATCGCTGCCAAGGATTTCTTCAAAGACCTGTTCACAACGCCGCTCGCCGCGGACGAGATAGTCACCGAGCTTGTATTCCCGGTGGCGAATGGTCCGCACAAGTACATCAAGTTTCGCCGCCGTCTCTTCGACTGGGCGATCGTTGGAGCTGCAGCCCAGAAGATGAACGGCGGCTGGCGCATCGGCTTGACCAACGTTGGAACGACCCCGGTGCGCGCCACGGCAGTCGAGGAAGCACTCCACAAGGGCGCCAAGCCGGAGGAAGCGGCGCAGCACGCGTCGGATGGACTGAACCCCTCCGGTGACCTGCGTGCGAGTCCTGAGTACAAGAAGCACCTGGCCCGGGTGTTGACGAAGAGGGCGATCGAACAAGCGGGCTAGTAGGGGTTGGGGGTGGGTGGCTCGGCGAGGTGCCGAGTCACCACCCAATCCGCGAGCTTCGGAGTCGTAACCTTTGCGCGTGACCGCCGGCTCTCCCGCGACCATCGAGGACGTCGAGCAGCGCCTTCGCGAACGCAAGTACATCGGCGATCGCGGCCTCGCGACATCAATCTTTCTTGCCTTAAAGCTCGAAAAGCCGCTGTTCATCGAGGGCGAGGCGGGCGTGGGAAAAACAGAGGCGGCGAAGGTCATGGCCGAGGTGTTGGGCGCGCGGCTGATCCGCCTCCAGTGCTACGAGGGCATCGACCTGGCCCATGCGGTGTATGAGTGGAACTACCCGCGGCAGCTGCTGCACATCAGGCTGATGGACGCCGGCGAGGACCGCCATGTCGCGGAGCGCGAGATCTACAGTCCCGAGTTCCTGTTGCGCCGGCCTCTTCTCGACGCGATCGACAACGACGACCCGACTCCGCCGGTGCTCTTGATCGACGAGATCGATCGCTCGGACGAGGAGTTCGAGGCGTTTCTCCTCGAGCTGCTGTCGGACTTCCAGGTGTCGATCCCCGAGATCGGCACCATCAAGGCAACGCGCGCCCCGTTCGTGGTCATCACCTCGAACAGGACTCGCGAGGTGCACGACGCGCTCAAGCGCCGCTGCCTGTACCACTGGATCGACTATCCCGACCTCGAGAAAGAGGTGGAAATCGTCCGCGCCCGCGCGCCCGAGGCGGCCGACGGGCTGGCGCGCGAGGTCGCGGCGCTGGTCCAGAGCTTGCGCAGCATGGATCTCTACAAGGTGCCTGGCGTCGCGGAGACGCTGGACTGGGCCCGCTCGCTCGCCGCGTTGGGCGCGACGCGCATCGACTCGGCGCTCGTCAACGCGACCATCGGCGCGGCGCTCAAGTACCAGGAGGATCTCGAGCGCGTGAGGGAGCAGGTACCCGCACTCGTCGAGAAAGCGCGGGGTGCCTGACCAGCCAGGTCTAGATCTTCTCCCGCGTCTGGGGGCATTCGCTCGGCTGCTGCATGACGCCGGAATGGAAGCCGGTCCGCGGCGACTGACGGACGCGGCGCGCGCTCTTGGCCACATCGACCTAAAGCAGCAAGTGGATTTCCGAAACGCCTTGCGCGCGGTCTTCGTGAGCCGCAAGGAAGACCTCCCCACGTTCGATGCTGCCTTCGACATTTTCTGGGCGCCTCCAGATCCAAGGGCGGCCTCTGGCGGTCTGCCGGGCCGCAGCCGCTCGCTGCCGATGTCGCCGGAGCGGGCCAAGATATGGGCGAACGCGCTCGGGCTCAGCAGCTCGCAGCTGAACCGTGAGCAGGACCCAACGGCCGTTCCCGCGAGCTCGAGTGGCTACAGCGCCGACGAGCTGCTGCGGCACAAAGACTTCGAAGAGATGACCTGGCAGGAGACGGAGCAAGTGCGGCACCTCCTCGAGCAGGCCCCGTGGCGAGTTGCCGAGCGAAGGACCCGGCGCCTGCGCTCTGCGCACGCCGGGCGGATCGACCTCCGGCGCTCCGCACGCCACGCGATCAGGTCAAGCGGAGAGCTCATGCGCTTGTTTCATCGCCGTCCGCGCGTACGGAGGCGGCCGCTCGTCTTGATCTGTGACGTGAGCGGGTCGATGGAGCGCTACTCGCGACTCTTGATGATCTTCGCGCACGCGATCGCGCGCCGGGAGGACCTTGAGACCTTCGTCTTCTCCACCCGTCTCACGCGGATCACCCGCCTGCTCCGCTATCGAGACCTGGACCGCGCTCTCGAATCGGTGGGCAAAGGCGTTCACGATTTCAGCGGAGGAACCCGGATCGGCGATGCGCTGGGGGATTTCAACCGGCACTGGGCTCGCCGCGTGCTCGGACACGGTGCAGTCGTGATCATCGTCAGCGACGGATGGGACCGGGGCGACCCCGCAAGGCTTACCGAAGAGCTCATCCATCTCCGCCGTTCGGCCCACAGGTTGATCTGGCTCAACCCACTCTTAGGCTCGCAGGGCTACCAACCCCTGACACGCGGCATGGCCGCCGCGCTCCCGCACTGCGACGATTTCCTCGCCGCCCACAACCTGCAGGCGCTGGAAGACCTGGGTCTTCTGCTGGCTGGGCTGGACAACCGCAAGGCGAACCGCCGATGAAAGAAGTCATGACTGAGCTCGCCGAGTGGACTGCAGCCGGCGAAGATATCGCACTCGCTACGGTCGTCGAGACGTGGGGCTCGAGCCCTCGGCCGCTGGGTTCGAAGATGGTGGTCACAGCCTCGGGCAAGATGGCGGGCTCAGTCTCAAACGGCTGCATCGAAGGCGCGGTCTTCGAAGAGGCGCAGAAGGTCTTGAAGAGCCGCGAACCGAAAGTGGCCGCATTTGGTGTCGCCGACGACGTCGCCTTCGAGGTCGGACTTGCCTGCGGCGGACATATCGAGGTATTCATCCAGCCCCTGATGCCAGTGCACCAGCAGCTGCTCGCGGTGCTCCAGCGTAACGAGCCGGCGACCTTGTTCACCAACCTGGTCAGCGGCGAGGCGGAGCTGGTTGAAGGGTCGCCCCCCGGCACTGAGCTGGCCCAGCGCGACGGCTACGTGTTCACGGAGCCGTTCAAGCATCCGGCTCACCTGATCATCATCGGCGCGATCCACATTGCGATCCCGCTGCACCGGCTCGCCAAGCTGATGGGTTATCGCGTCACGGTCGTCGACGCTCGCGCCAAGTTCGCGACCAGAGAGCGATTCCCGGAGGCTGACGAGCTCATCGTGGCCTGGCCCGATGAGGCGATGGCGAGGCTCGCGGTCGACAGCTCGTCCTACATCGTCATCCTCACCCACGACCCTAAGTTCGACCTGCCCGCGCTGCGCTCGGTGCTGACGAAGGATGCGGGCTACATCGGTGCGATCGGCAGCCGCAAGACCAACCAGAATCGATTCGACGCCCTGCGCTCAGAAGGATTTACCGAGGAGCAGCTCTCCCGCGTCCATGGGCCCATCGGCCTCGACCTTGGCGGCCGGGGTGCTGAGGAAACGGCGCTGGGCATCCTCGCGGAAATCACCGCCGTGCGATTTGGCGGCTCCGGGAGTCCCATGCGCGAGGTCCGTGCGGCGCGAGCGTAGGGCTTCCGCGGCGCATCGCGAGGTGAGCTACTGGCGCGCCTTGCTGTGGCTCCGGAAGCGCCTGGCTTTCTCGCGGTTGCCGCAAGAGGCCATCGTGCACCAGCGGCTCGAGTGATTCTTGGAGAGGTCGAAGAACACCCAACGACAGGACTGTGATCCGCACAGCTTCAGCCGGGTCCAATCCTCATCTTCCATTGCCGAGTAAAGCGTCGCAACGAGCCGACCCATAGCTCCAACGACACCTGAAGAGTCAGGTTCGAGCCGGGGCTTGCCATCCGTGCCGAACCGCATGCGCAGACCACTGGCCACGGCTGCGTGGTTAAGCGTGGCGATGTCGACGGGGTAGACCGGGGAGCCGGAGTTGGCGGCGATCATCCCCCGGATTGCCTCCCGCAAGGCAATGGCGTGCTTCAGGTCGGCGTCACCGACAGGCTGAGAACCTCCCATCAGGCCTTTTGCAACCAGCCAGCCCTTGAGGGTGTTTGGGTCGGTGAGCTCCTCTGGTCCGTCCTGGAGATCGACCGTGTTGACAAAGGCCTGGACGAGGCCGAGGTCGCCGGTCGCGGTCTCACGGTCAGCCATTGAAGTTCAGTATATCCATAACCCACTAAGACCTAACATCGGTTATAATAACCATCGTATTCATTACGCCAGTTAGAGGAGGAGCAACATGTACCCCTACATGAACGAGGACGTAGCGTTCGAGCGATTGAAGGATCTGCAGCGCGAGGCGGAGAACAGCCGGCTGATTGCCAACTCCCTTCCCCGGCTGGGAAGCGTGATCCGCAACCTGGCGGCGCGTGCGTGGTGGCTTGGCGGGCTCGCCATGCAGCGCCCGCCCCGCCCGCGCCCGATTGAGTTTCGTGAGGCACGTGAGAAGCCGGCTTCCTCGGATGCGGCCTGACTCCGAAAACCTCTAGGCCGCCAGGCGTTTCAGCACCGCGACCTGCTCGGCGTCGGGACCACCTCCCGCGCCGGGCACTTCGAGGATGAAGGGGAGCTTCGCGAGGCGTGGTTCATGCAGGAGTACCCGGAAGCCTTCCTCGCCGATCTGTCCATCTCCGATGTTCGCGTGGCGGTCTCGGTTGGAACCGAGCCCGGTGACCGAATCGTTGCAGTGGATGACCTCCACGCGTGATAGCCCAACCACACGGTCCAGCTCGTCCAGCGTCCTGGACACGTCCGCAGCGGTGCGTTCGTCGTAGCCGGACGCGAACGCGTGGCATGTGTCAAAGCAGACCGACACGCGCGGGTCGCCGACCGCGGTCAGCATCTGAGCGATTTCTTCGAAGCGCGCCCCCACGCATCCGCCGAGCCCAGCATTGTTCTCGATCAAGAGTCGGGCTGAACTCGGGTTCGCGCGCTCGAGAACGTGATTCAAGTGCTCGAGAATTCCGGGCAGCCTGGCTTCGAAGCCGGCGCCCTTGTGCGAACCCGTGTGAAAGATGACCCCGCTGATGCCGAGGTCGTCGGCCGCCTTCAGATAGCCGGCGAGCGTGCTCTCAGAACGCTGACGCATGGCCGGGTCATCGCCGGCCAGGTTGATCAGGTAGACGGCATGGAAGTAAAAGGGCGGGTTGCCATGTTTGGCCGCCGCCTCTTTGAACGTCGCGATGCGATTCTCGTCGAGCTTGGGCGAGCCCCAGAAGCCGGGTGGTGTGGGGTGGACCTGGATCGCCTCGGCGCCCATCTCCTTGGCCCTTTCGAAGGCGAGATGCAGGCCGCCTGACGAGTCGACGTGGGCCCCGAGCAGCGGCATTCAGAAAGAGTAAAGCCGGTCCCTTCTGGCATGCTGGGGAGATGGCGGTGTTCGTGATGGGCGATCTGGACCTGCCCGTCCGAGGGCGCACGTACCGCGAGCCGGAAGGACCCCACAGCCTGGTGGTCCGCGGCCGCGACCTCGAGTCCGCCGTGCAGCACCTGGCTTCGCGGTCAGATTGCTGCGCCCTCGCGGTGGTCGGCCTGCCGGAGACGGTCCCAGACATGGCCGCTTTTACAGGTCGGCGCCTGATGCTCGTCGACAGCGACAGCGAGCGCCTGCGCGAGTTCGCCGAGCGCGCCATTCGCGCGGGCATCGAGGTCGAGTGGATCCGCTCGGCCCGACCCCCGTTTGAGCGCCTCGCCGCAGCCCTACTGCCAGTCGGCGCGATCGTCCTGGCCGCCGGTTCCAGCTCGCGAATGCCCGGCTCCCAGAAATTGCTTCTCGAATTCGAGGGCAAGCCGATGGTGCGCCACGCCATGGAGTCGGCGTCCGAGGGCGGCTGCCACCAGGTCGTTGTCGTCTACGCGACGGACGACGTACGAGCAGCGATTGACGGCGACGTGGAGCTGGTCCACAACCCGAAGGCGCGGACTGGCATGGCTTCATCGCTCCAGGCAGGTCTCCGCGCCATGCGTGACGAGATCGAAGCGGCCGTCATATTGCTCGGGGATCAACCGCTTGTCGGCTCCCGCACGGTCGCAGCGCTGATGCGGGCTTGGCGCCGGGAGGGTTCACGACCGGCCGTCGCTGTGGCTCAGCCCCACAGCGAGTGGGCGCCGCCTGTAGTGCTCGCGCGCGAGCTGTGGGGTGAGCTCCTCGCGCTGAAGGGCGACGCAGGCGCCCGCCAGATCCTGCAGGGGCACCCCGAGCTGCTGGACATGGTTCCGGCGCCGGGCCGCCCGGACGACATCGACACGCCGGAGGATTACGCCAAGATCGTGCGGCTCTTCCCGCGTCGCAAGCCTCGCCAGCGCGTCTGACGAGGGCGCGGAGGTCGCTTCGAACCGCGTACGATTCGAACAGTGCTAGTGATCGCTCTAGGAGTGAAAGCTTGAAAGCTCAAGGCTGGCGGAAGACCGGCGACTACGAGGACGTTATCTACGAGACCTGGGATGGGATCGCCAAGATCACGATCAACCGACCAGAGGTCCGCAACGCATTCCGGCCGACCACCGTTTTCGAGATGTCTAAGGCATTCGAGGTCGCCCGCGACGACCCCGAGATCGGCGTGGTCATCCTCACCGGCGCCGGAACGGAGGCCTTCTGCTCGGGGGGCGACCAGCGCATTCGCGGCGACGACGGCTACATCGATCCCAAGGGCACTGGGCGGCTCAACGTGCTCGATCTGCAGGTCCAGATCCGCCGTCTACCAAAGCCGGTGGTCGCGATGGTGGCGGGCTACGCGATCGGCGGCGGTCACGTGCTGCACGTCGTGTGTGATCTGACCATCGCGGCCGACAACGCGCGATTCGGCCAGACGGGCCCGCGGGTGGGAAGCTTCGACGCTGGCTACGGCGCGGGGTTGCTCGCCCGCATCGTGGGCCAGAAGAAAGCGCGGGAGATCTGGTTCCTGTGCGAGCAGTACGACGCGCAGCAGGCGTTGGACATGGGCCTCGTCAACAAGGTCGTGCCGCTTGCCGATCTCGAGAATGAAACGGTCGTCTGGTGCCGGCGCATGCTCGAGCTGAGCCCGCTTGCGCTCCGCATGCTCAAGGCCGGGCTCAACGCCGCGGACGACGGCCTGGCCGGCATCCAGCAGCTGGCGGGCGACGCGACGCTGCTCTATTACATGAGCGAAGAGGCGCAGGAAGGTCGGGATGCCTACGTGCAAAAGCGAAAACCCAACTTCTCGAAGTTCCCCAAGCGGCCGTGATCACCACCGTGCCTGCGCAGACCTCCACCGGCCTGTGGTGGTCGGCAGTCCGCCCCGCCACACTCGCGGCCTCGGTCGCGCCGGTGCTGGCCGGAACAGCGATCGCGGTGGACCAGGGCGGCCCGCGATTGGGCGCGGGACTGCTAGCGCTGCTGGTCGGCGTCGCGATGCAGGTCGGAGTGAACTTTGCCAACGACTACTCGGACTACGTGCGCGGCGCCGACTCCTCGCGTCGCGTCGGGCCGGTCCGAGCCGCGTCGTCAGGCGTCGTCTCACCGGAGCATGTCAGATGGGCAGCGATCGCAGCCTTCGGCGTGGCTACGATTGCGGGGCTGGTCCTCAGCGTCATCACCGACTTGAGGCTGCTTGTCGTTGGGGCCGCATGCCTTCTTGCCGGGTGGTTGTACACCGGAGGCCCGCGCCCCTACGGCTATCTCGGGCTTGGTGAAGTTTTCGTTTTCCTGTTCTTCGGTCTCGTCGCCACGCTAGGCACGGTCTACGTGGAGATGCTGCGAATCACACCGCTCGCGGTCCTCATCGGCTGCGCGATGGGGTGCCTCGCCACGGCGATCCTGGTCCTCAACAACCTGCGCGACGTGGCGTCAGATGTCGCGGCCGGCAAGCGCACTCTGGCCACGCGCATCGGCCGCCCGCGCACGCTCGTCCTCCTCGCCGTGCTGGTAGGCGCGGCCTTTGCCATCCCAATCCTCGTTGTGGTCACCCACCTGTCCGGCGTCACTGTGATGCTCGTCCTCGCCGGCATCCCCATCGCTGCGGCGCCGGTGCGCATCGCTTTCGCGACGTCGGCGGGACCCGCGCTGGTGCGCGCCTTGAAGCGGATGGCAATGGCAGAGCTTGCTTACGCGCTGCTGTTCACTTTGGGTTTGCTGCTGTGACGGTCGCTTACATCACCGCCCGGAAACCCGACGCCGTCGCGCGCGAGGTCGAGTCGCTGTTTCGAGGCGGATGTCGCAGATTCATCGTGAAGTCGATCAATAGGGGTGGGATGCTCGACCAGGAGCGCCTTGGAGCCGCTCGCTATGCGGCCGGTCGTCAGGCCGAGGTCGAGCTGGAAGGCCAACCGTCTTCGGTCGGTGCCGCGCCGGCCGGCGCCGCCGCGAGGTGAGTGGCCAGCACTCGAGCAAAGGCGTTGGGTCTTTCCTGGTGCACCGTGTGACCGGCCCTGGGCACGATTTCGATTCTCCCTTTGGGCACGGTCGCGGCGAGGCGGCGGGCCGAGGCGACGTAGCCGTGATCGAGCTGGCCGGCGACGAACGTGCAGGGAACATCGAGATGGGCGAGGTCGTCCCAGACCGGCTCCATCGTCCCGGCTCCCATTCCAAGCAGCGAGCACACCAGACCGGCGACGCGGTTGCTCAGCCTGCCTGCACGCACCTGCGCGACGAAGGCCGGTCCTCGGCGCTCCAGGCCGGCGAACAAGGGCTGGCTGGTCCAGTAGTTGACGAACGCCTCGAGGCCCTCTTCTTCGATGCGCTTGGCGAGGGCTGCATCACCGCGCCGCCGACCTTCGCGCGCCTCTTCCTCCAGGCC
>CATPBO010000179.1 GCA_955652835.1 Candidatus Dormiibacterota bacterium | reverse complement strand
GCGCAGTGGGAGGCGTCGATCGAACCGTACTGGTCCGGCATCGCGGAGTTCGCAGCGGTTGAGCACCCACAGCTGCTTGTCTGCCTGGAGCTTCACCCCGGCACGGCCGTCTACAACGTGGAGACCTTCAACCGGATCGCGAGCCTTGGCGACGCGATCGCGGCCAACGTCGACCCGAGCCATTTCTTCTGGATGGGCATGGATCCGTTGGCCGTGGTGGCGAGCATCGGCGACCGGGCTGGGCATTGCCACGGCAAAGACGTCGTGTTCTCCAAAGACAACCTTGCCATCAACGGTTTGCTCGACCGGCGGTGGCCACGTCCCCCCGAAGCGATGCCGTGGAACTTCGCGGTCGTGGGTCGGGGCAGGACCCAGGCCTGGTGGAATGCCTTCGTCGGCGAGCTGGTCGCCCGAGGTCGCGTCCGGACGCTTGCGATCGAGCACGAGGACCCGTTTGTGGCCCCCGAGAAAGGAGTCGTCGAGGCGGCTGGGGTTCTTTCGGCTGCCCTCGGGCAGTGACTGAGTGTTGACACTGCTGAGGCTTTCGTATACGTTCCGTGGAACGTTCCAACGCATTCAATCACCGGGGTATTGATGGCGGGCAAGCGACTGAGGGTCGGCGTTATCGGATGCGGCCTGGTCGCCCAGGTTATGCACCTGCACTACCTGCGCGAGCTGGCGGATCGATTCGAGATCGCCGCGATCTGCGACCTGTCCGAGGAGGTGCGTACCGCGTGCGCCCAGGAGTACCGGGTCCCGGAGCAGTTCGCGACCTGGCAGGAGCTCGTAGCGAGGCCGCTCGACGCCGTCCTTGTCTTGACATCTGGCAGCCACGCGCCCATCGCCATCGCCGCCGCCATGGCCGGCATGCACGTGCTGGTTGAAAAGCCGATGTGCTTCTCGGTCGCCGAGGGTCAAGCGATGATCGACGCCGCCGATCAGTCGGGAGTCAGGCTGATGGTCGCGTACAACAAGCGGTACGACCCCGCTTACTTGCGGCTGATTGAAGAGTCACGCACGCTGCGCGACCTCCGCCTGCTCCAGATCACGACCCTCGAATCGCCGCTCGAGCCCTATGTCCAGCATTACAACCTGCGCCGAGGCGGTCTGCTGCCGAAGGAGGTGGCGCAATCGCTGAGCGCGGACAGCGAGGCGCGCATCGCCGCCGCGGTGCCTGATGCCGACCCGCTGTCCCGCTGGGGCTATCAAATGGTTTTGCTGGACACCCTGGTCCACGAGCTCAATGCGATGCGCGGCGTGATGGGGGAGCCGGAGCGGCTTGAGTTCGCAGACATCCGCGAGACCGGCCTTACCGCGATCTTCAAATACGGCGCCACCCAGTGCATCCTCGCCTGGGTAGACCTGCCAGGCATCGCGCGGTACTCGATGGAGTTGGCCTTCTATTCAGCGGAGCGGCGATTGACTCTTTCCTTTCCGTCGCCTTTCCTGCGCAGCATGCCGACGGTGCTCGTGTCTGAGGATGGGGACGCAAAATCCGCGCGCTCGTCGCGCACCGAAGAGATCACGTCCTTTCGCGAGAGCTTCAAAGAGGAGCTCATCCACTTCCACGACTGCATCACCTCGAGGCGCGAGGCAGTCACGTCGGGACGCGATTCGCTGCATGACATGGCGCTGTGCGAGGCGGTGGTCGCCGTCTATCGCAACCACACGCCACGGGACCATCCTTCAGAGCCTGCAGTGGCCGCGGCCCGGTGAGCCGGCCGCCACCGACGACTTCGAAAGAACCCGCGACGAAAGCGCACGCACAAGAGAGGGAGCGAGGCCGCATCGTCGTCGCCAACGCTCCCGTCAGCTATGGCGCTTTCGAGCTGACCGTGGGGATCCTGCCCGATGTGCCTGACGGCGCTGCCGTCCTGGACGAAGTCGCCGCGGCGGGGTATGCGGGAATCGACCTCGGGCCGCTGGGCTACTTCGGGTACGGCGAAGCGCTGAAAGACAGCCTGGACAGTCGCAGACTTGGCCTTGCCGGCGGCTTCTTCGAGCTGCCATTCACCGATCCGGCGAAGATGCCCGGGGCGGTGCGTGAGTTGGACGTGCTGCTCGACGTCTTCGACGCGGTGAGCGCCGGCAGTCACCGGCTGAAGCCGCGACCCACACTGGCTGACGCGGGCAGCGATCTCCGTCGCTCGCGGCCGGGCCAGGCAGCCCGCGACCGGACGCTCGGTCTGGACGGTGAGGGATGGAAGCATTTCGCGGATGGTGTCGAGATGGCACTGGCTCACTGCCGGGAACGCGGCTACGAGCCCACCTTGCACCACGAAACCGGAACGCACATTGAGGCTCCGTGGGAGATCGAGAAGGTACTCGAGCTCACCTCAATCGGTCTTTGCCTCGACACCGGGCACCTTCTGCTGGGCGGGGGCGATCCCGTACGCGCGATGGGCGACTGGCACGGGCGGATCAACCATATACATCTCAAAGACGCCCGCCGCGCGGTCGTTGAGCAGATCGTGCGTGAGTCCGCCCACGTCAACGAGATCTGGCGACGGCAGGCTTTCTGCCGGTTGGGCAACGGCGACCTCGACGTCGATGGCGTGCTCGACGCGCTGCGAAACAGCTACGAGGGCTGGCTCGTCGTTGAGCAGGACGTGCTGCCGGATCCGAAGGGCATGCCGGCCGCCGACCAGCGGGCCAACCGCGAATACCTGGCCGCTCGGGGCTTCTGACGTTGTCGATCCTCAGGCTTGGGCTCGCCGGGGCGGGCAGGATGGGCAGAAACCATCTGCGCGCCATAAGTGATTCGCAAGAGGTCCGCATCACGGCGATCGCCGAGCCGATGGAGGCCGCGCGCGCGGCGCTGCCTCTAAACCACGCCGCGATCCATGTCGACCTCGAGTCGATGCTTGCCGCTGGTGGTCTAGACGCGATCCTGGTCTGCGTTCCCAGCGACTATCACCTCGACACCGTCAAGCGCCTGGTCGCGGCGGGGATTCCAATCCTTTGCGAGAAGCCGGTCGGGGTCACGGCTGCGGACGCTCGAGAAGCTGCAGAGCTGACCTCGCGCGCAGGGCTGCCGTTCCAGGTCGGCTTCTGGCGGCGCTTCGTCCCGAGCCTGAAGCGGGTCCGCGAGCGCATCGCCGCCGGCGAGCTTGGTGAGATCTACCTCGTCGCGTGCTTCCAGTGGGATGGCGAGCCGCCGAGCGCGTACTTCCGCACCCACAGCGGCGGAATCTTCATCGACATGGGAGTTCACGAATTCGACCAGACGCGGTGGCTCACAGGACAGGAGTTCGGCGCCATCAGCTCTCTGTTCTGCGGCGTCGCAGCCGAGCCGTGGCCCGGCGACCCCGAAAGCGCGCAGGCCATGGCGGACCTTTCGGGAGGCACCACCGCGCTGGTTTCGCTGGGTCGCAGGTTTCCGCTCGGCGACGTGTGCAAGGTGGAGGTCTTCGGCACCAAGGACGTCGAGGAGTGCCGGTTCCTGTGGCCGCCGACGGCGGATGAGACCTTCTTCGGCGCCTTGAGACTGCAAGCAGAAAGCTTTGCGCGGCATGTTCGCGGCGGACCGCTGGAAGGCGCAAGCGGCGGCGACGCGGCGGCCGCCCTCGAGGCCGCACAGCGAGCGGCCGCGAAAGCGGCGGGTGGGCCAGGTGGCGTCGCCTGAGGTCGGGATCGGCATGGTCGGCTACGGGATGATGGGCAAGGCCCACTCGTACGCCTACACCGTGGCGCCGGTGATGCGCTCGCTCCCCCACCGCCCACGCTTGCGGGTGATCAGCGGACGAGACGAAGGGAAGGTGTCGCAAGCCGCCGACGCTTATGGCTTCGAAGGCTGGACCGCGGATTGGCGCGAGCTCATCCGGCGATCCGACGTCGACATAGTCGACATCTGCACGCCGCCTGGCACGCACGCCGAGATCGCGTCGGCGGCCGCAGCCGCGGGCAAAGCCGTGATCTGCGAGAAACCGTTGGCGGTCACTTACGGCGAGGCGGCATCTGCCCTGGATGCGGTGCGCAAGGCCGGCGTGCTGAACGCGGTCGGCTTCAACTACCGGCGGCTGCCCGCGGTCTCGCTGATGAAGCGGATGGTGGACGAAGGGGCGGTCGGCAAGGTGCGCCTCCTGCGCGCGACCTGGCTCTCCGATGAGTTCGTCGACCCGGCGATTCCCTTCGACTGGCGCTTCGATCGGTCCATGGGAGGCACGACCATCGCCGATCTCGGCAGTCATCTGATCGATATGGCGACCTGGTTGGCGGGCGGCATCGCAGAGGTGTGCGGGCAATCGGAGACATTCGTTCGCCAACGATCGAATCGAGCGGTTACAGTCGACGAAGCCTCGTCGGCCCTCGTGCGCTTTGAGTCAGGTGCTCGCGGAGTGTTCGAGATGGCACGTACCGCGGTCCGCCGGCCGTGCGACTTCACGATCGAGATCAACGGAGAGAGCGGCACGCTGGCCTTCGAGTACGCGCGGCTGAACGAGCTGCTCTACGGCGACAACGCGGACCAGCCTCAGCTGTACGGCATGAGAAGGATCCGCGCCGAGCACGAAACCCACCCCTACTCGCGCAACTGGTGGCCCATCGGTCAAGGCGTGGGCTACGGCGCGAGCTTCGTCAACCACCTCGGCGATCTCCTCGACCGGTGGCCGGACGGTCCATGGGAGCCAGACTTCGCTCAGGGCGCCGCCGTCCAGGCGGTATGCGAGGCCATCGAGCGAGCCGCCACCGAGCGCCGCTGGGTCGAGCTGCGCGAAGTCACCCACCGAACGGGCGGCGCACAGGCAGAACATTCTTGACGCACTCAGAGCCTTGGCCTATGGTTCTGGAACCTTCCAATGGGTTCTCCATTGGCCGGTTCAGTTAGGAGGGGAAGCATGGCGAGCACCAGTGCTCCGATGGGCGGTAAGGCCGCAACCGGCTCGGGCCTTTTTACGCGACAGTCGTCGGGTCTTGTACGCGAGCTGGGCATTCCCGCGGCGACAGGCATCGCGCTGGCGTCCGTCGCGGTCGTCAACACCTTCATCAACTTCAATGCCGGGCTGACCGCGTTCAACCAGGTCGACATGACGCTGCCGCTGCTGCTCGGGGCGGGCGTGTGGCTGGTGGCGATGTTCGCTTACAAGTACCTGCTCGAAGCGATTCCCCGCGCCGGCGGCGAGTACGTCTACCTCTCCAGGATCATCTCCCCCGCCATCGGCGCGATGGCCGGCATCAGCATCTGCATCGCGTTCACGTACATCCTTGCGGCGAACGCGAACTTCACGGCGGCGTACATGCCGTTCGTGCTGACCTCCCTGGGTTCGGCGTTCAACAGCTCGGCCATCAGCAACGCCGCCAACAACGTGGGGAGTCAGACGGCTGTCGCACTCATCAGTGCCGGCATGCTGCTGGTGGTCGGTGCGATGTCATTCGTCTCGCTGCGCCGGCTGGCGCAGATCATCCTGGTCCTCATCGGCATCCAGCTGCTCGCCTTCCTCGTCCTCGGTTGGCTGCTCGTGACTCACTCACACCAGGATTTCGTCAACGCTCTCGCGTCGTTCAGCAACCATCCCAACGCCTACAACGACATTCTTGCGGCGGCGAAAAAGGACAACATCCTGCTGGGGGTGTCCATCGGGGCTTCGTTGACGGCCGTGCCTTTCATGGTGCTGAACTACAACGGCGTGCTCTACGCCTACTACGTCGGCGGCGAGCTCAAGCGTCCGGGCAGGACGTACCTGTACGCATCTGTCATCAGCCTCGCCCTGCTGGTCGTGGTCTGGGTGGGTGTCTGGCTGCTCATGCTCAACACTGTCGGCCTCGACTTCATGCAGTCGCAGGCCAAGCTCGGAGCCAACGACCCCACCGCTTATGGAGCTATCACCAGTCTCCAGTCTTCGGCTGGCGGCCTCGGCTACGGACTGATCCTGTCCGGCGACCCGATCAGCAAGATCCTCATCGGAATCGCCGTGCCAAGCGCGGAGCTCGCCGTTGACCTGGCGTTTGTCGCCGTGGTCACGCGGGTGATGTTCGCCCTCGCGTTCGATCGCCTGCTTCCGATCGGCCTGGCCAAGATCAGCGAGCGAAACGCGGTGCCGACCAACGCCATCATCGTGGCGGTGGTTGTCGGCATCGGCTTTGCCGTCCTCGGGTCGTATGTGAACCTGGCGAACATCGTGGCCAACCTCAGCCTGTTCGTGGCCCTCATCATCCTGGCCGGCGCGGTTGCCGCTACGGCGCTGCCGTTCCGTCGCCCCGACCTTCTGCTTAAGCCAGGTGCGACAGAGCTCGCGCGTGTGGGCGGCATCCCGGTGCCCGCCTTTTGGGGCGCGGCGACCACTGTCCTGGCATTGATCGTGATCGGGCTCATCATCACGCACCCCGAGGTGTTCGGGAGCTTCAGCGTGTCGTCCGTCGGGGCTCTGGTCATTGTCCTGGTAGCCGGTCCGGTGATCTACCTGATCGCGCGCCAGATGAGACTCTCGCGGTCTTCGATCGACCTGCGGTTGGCGATGCGGGAGCTTCCGCCCGAGTAACCATTCGGAACCTAATCTTCGGCAGCCCATCCAAAAAGCGGGCCCTCCGCATCTATTTCGCGACCGATATCCATGGGTCCGACCGCTGCTTCAGGAAGTTTCTTGCCGCGGCGGAGTCATACGATGCGGATGTCCTCGTGCTGGGCGGTGACATCGCCGGCAAGGGACTCGTGCCCATCCGGGCAGATAACGGGGCTCTCACGGCGAAGGTGCGCGGCGAGACGGTCACCGTGCCGCGCGCGGAGGAGGACCGGTTGCGGGCTGAAATCAACCGCCAGGGCTTCTACTCGGTGATCACCGACGCCCAGGACATCGAAAGGATGGAGAACGACGCCGTCTACCTCGACAGCGCATTCAAAGGGGCGATCATCGAGCAGATCAACGGCTGGTGCAGGCTCGCGCAGGAGCGGCTGGCGGCGAAGGTGCGCTGCATCATCACGCCGGGAAATGACGACCCCAAGGCGATCGATCCTGTGCTCAAGTCCGCGCCACGGATCGAGTCGCCGGAGGCAGAGCTCTGCGACCTGGGGCCTGTGCTGATGGCAAGCTGCGGCGACGTCACGCCGACGCCATGGAACACCGAGCGCGAATACTCCGAAGAGGAGCTCGGCCGCCGGCTGGAGGCAATCCTCGACCCGGCGCCAAGAGACAGGAAGGTGGTCGTCAACTTCCACTGCCCGCCTTATGGATCGGGGCTCGACTT
>CATPBO010000178.1 GCA_955652835.1 Candidatus Dormiibacterota bacterium | reverse complement strand
GTGTTGCCCGTGCTCGCGCCGGTGCTGGTGTCGCCGCCGACCGCGCCGGTGGCGGTGCTGCCGGTGGTGTTGCCCGTGCTCGCGCCGGTGCTGGTGTCGCCGCCGACCGCGCCGGTGGCGGTGCTGCCCGTGGTGTTGCCCGTGCTCGCGCCGGTGCTGGTGTCGCCGCCGACCGCGCCGGTGGCGGTGCTGCCGGTGGTGTTGCCCGTGCTCGCGCCGGTGCTGGTGTCGCCGCCGACCGCGCCGGTGGCCGTACTGCCCGTGGTGTTGCCCGTGCTCGCGCCCGTGCTGCTACCGCTGCCCACGCCGGCGCTGCCTGTGCTTGCGGTGCTGCCAGTCGTGTTGCCTGTACTGGCGCCCGTGCTCGTGCTGTCGGTGTCCTCGACGCTTATGTCAACACTCTTGACCTTGGTTGTGTCCTTGGCCTCGCCAGTAGCCGTGGCCTTGGCGCTGTCGTCGGCCTTGGCGCTGCCACTGGCCTTGGCGCTGTCGTTGGCTTTGACCGCAACACTGGCCTTGACCTCGCCACCGGACTTGACGCTGTCGCTGGCCTTGGCGCTGTCGTTGGCCTTGGCGCTGTCGTTGGCCTTGGCGCTGTCATTGGCCGTCGCGCTGGAATTGGCTTTCGTCTGGTCTTTGGCCTGGGTATCGGCGGTGGGTGGCGTCGTCGAGCTGCTGCTGCCCTTCGTCGTGCCCTTCCCGTTGCCATCGCCGCCGCCGCTCCCGCCGATCTCTTGGTCGCTGCTATGGCTGGGATTGTCGGTGCGCGGAGCAACTGCTGCCGCGCTGGTTCTGTCCTGGGATTTGCCCTGCCCATGCGAGTTGTCATCGGCCAACGCGGGCGATGTGCGCGCCAGCATCAGGAATAGACCCGCCATGAGGACTAAAGCGTTAAGGACCAGCCGCCGGACGAGCGCCGGTCTACTCGCTAACAATTCGCCGAACGTTACCAATGCCCACCTCCACGTGGATATGAGCGATTGCCTCGCCGCCATCCTGGACATGGACCGCATCTTTCGCGCGGATATGTCGCAGAACGTCCCGCTCAGCGTTCCCTAGTTGGGCAATCCCTTGACATGACAACGCAAACAGCATCATTTGTAACCATGGAAGAGGCCACCGACAAGGCTTCTGTCAGCGCTTTTGTTGAGGAGGTTCTCGCCGGCACGGGCTGGGAGCTGCAGGCTGTCCGCCGGCGCTCGTCCAGGTTCGAGCCGCCGGACTGGTACTGGACTCAGTTCGAAATCACCATTAATAAGGGAGACGAGGAGCGCCGGCTGCGGCTCGTCGCGAAAGGTGCGCTCAACCCCGCAGCCTGGGAGCGCCTGAGCGAGCGCCTCATGCGTCATGGCGCCGGCCGCAGCTGCGACCCGATCGACGGCCTCGGCTATCCGAAGCTTTTTCCCGAATCCCGGCATGCGTACTGGTTTTACCCGTTCGACCCGACCATGCCAAGCCTGCCGTCCGCGGCCGACCCGGTCCGCATGGCAGGGGTGCTGCTGGGGCTGCAGGGCGAGACCGCCGACATTCTCGCCGCGTCGCGGCGATTGAATGTGCAGCGTGTTAGGTATGTCCCCGAGGTCGGCGCGATTCTGCGCTACACGATGGATACGGCGGCAACAAAGCTCGATGTCTACGGCAAGGTTCAGCCGGGAAACCGCGGGCGGCGCACCTTTCGCATCGTCGAGGGCCTTTGGGAAGCGGCGAAACAATATCCGGGCTTCTTGAACCTCCCGCGACCGCTGGGGTTCATAGAAGAGTTCGGACTCCTGCTCGAGGAGCGAGTTCGGGGCCGACCCGTAGGGGGAAACCGGATGAGTGCCGAGTTCATGCTCACCGGCAACGCGGCAGCCGAGGCGCTAGCCGTGATCCATGAGTCGAAGCTCGCGACCGATGGACAGATCAAGATCGATAACGAGATCGCTCGCCTTGATCGCGTGGCCGAGCAGTTCAAATATGTGCTTCCGGTCGGCCACTTCCTGCTCACGGACCTAATCGCACACATGCGCGACCGCGTGCGGAAGACCTCCGAGGAGGCGTGGCTTCCAACTCACGGAGACATGAAGTACGACCAGTTCATACATCACAACGGCGAGCTGACACTTCTCGACTTCGATTACTTCGCCCTGGCCGAAACCAGCTATGACCTCGGCAAGTTTTGCGCGTACACGATTCCCTCATCGCCCAAGAGCTGGCAGGACTCGGTCGCCGCCGAAAACACCCGCCGCCTCTTCCTCGAGCGGTACATGGAGCTTCGCCCTGAGGCGACGCTGCAGAGATTCGGGGTCTACGAGGCGCTCCAGCTCGCGCTGCGCGCTATGGCCTTCATGTGGGCCCAGTCGTCCGGCTGGGAGCGCGTCGCCGAGACCTTCCTCGTGATGGCCTTCGAGCGTCTGAAGAGCCGGTTGCCCGAATAACCGCGCCTTAACCGCCGGCAACGCGCCCGACACCCGGCGCGGCGGTTCTCTTTACAACCTTTAACCGCAACTCAGCCGGGTAATCCGCCTGGCCGCCGTCAGACTCACCGACCCCAATGCGAGCTTTGGCATGGATTTGCGGAGTCGCGGTAATTGTGGCCCTCGCGGTCGGCACCACGTCGGTGGTGCTCGGACGCACGGCGGGCCCTGCGCTTGTCGCTGCGAAATCGCAGGCGGTCTCTGCAGGAGGAGCGTTCTCCGACGGTGACGCGAACGACCCGGCCCCTCAGCGGATGATTCCGAGACCCAGTCCGGACCCCAGCCCCACGCCGCCACCACCACCCGTCGCCCCACCGGCGGCGGCGCCAGCGGCGCCACCGGCCCCGCCTGCGCGGCCGGCTCCTCCACCTCCTCCGGCGATCGTGATCGGATCCACCCAGCAGGTCCTCATCAACCAGGATCGCGCCGCTAATGGTCTCGGCCCGCTGACCTGGAACGGGTGCCTGCTCAACGTCGCGAGGAGCAACGCGTCCCGCATGGCCGCCCAGGGCGCCATCTCTCACGCGAATGGACCGCAAACCGACCTCGCCTGCGGCCTTGGGCACCAGGCGGGCGAGAACGTCGGCTATTGGTCAGCCGGCGTCAACGACGGGCAGCTCAACACGATGTTCATGAACAGCGCCGGGCATCGCGCGAACATCCTGGGCCCGTACCGCTACGTTGCGACCGCCTGGGTCGTTGCTCCAAACGGCTACGGCTACATCGCGGTGGAGTTCAGCTAATAGGGACAGAGCCGCCAAAGATGGTGCGGTTCGTCCGAGCCTAGACCCCTTCCAACCCGCTCCGAGTGGCCGAGTAGGCTGAAGTAATCGGGGGTTTCCCTCTCGAAGCGCTTCGGTGCGGACATCGGCCGCGTACAAACCAGTAACTCGAAGGAGGAGGCGAAGGGTGGTTTCGCAGCCCGCCGGTCGCGGTCAACAGCAGCTCTGGTCCCGGCCATTCAGATGGCTGTGGGCGAAGCGAGCGTGGATTGCTGCCGCGGTCGGAGTCATCTTCACCCTCACCACGCTCTACGTCCTGTGGGCGGTGCACGACCTACCTGATCCCAGCCGGGACGTGCTTGCGGCTGGCGACGTGATCGTGCTCGACCGTAATGGAAAGCTCATAGAAGACTGGAGCCAGGCCGGCCACTACCACATCAACGTCGCCCTCCAGGACATGGGTCCTTACGCACCGGCCGCCGCGCTCGCTGCCGAGGACCGCAACTTCTACTCGCACGGCGCGATCGACCCGGGCTCGATCGCTCGTGCGCTGTGGGTCGACGTCACGTCGCGCGGGCTGAACGAGGGCGGAAGCACCATCACTCAGCAGCTGGTCAAGATCCAGCTCCTCACGCCCCAGAAATCCGTGACTCGCAAAGTCCAGGAGTTGGCGCTCGCAATCATCATCGAGCAG
>CATPBO010000177.1 GCA_955652835.1 Candidatus Dormiibacterota bacterium | reverse complement strand
GTTCTGCTTTCGCTGACCAAGCGCGATTTCTACAACGCCGGCGCCAGTCACTTCGGTATCGGCGATCTCGAGCTGTTCATCAAAGAGACGCACAAGTTCGAGTCGCACTACTGCGACACACTCATCGGTCCGTATCCCGAGAGGGCGGACCTCTATAGGGATCGCTCGGCGGTGTATTTTGCGGACAACCTCAAACGCCCGGTGATCCTCTTCCAGGGCCTCGAGGACAAGGTCGTGCCCCCAAGCCAGGCGGAGGAGTTTGTCGCCGTGTGCAAGAAGAAGAAGCTCCCTTATGCCTACGTCGCGTTCGAGGGCGAGCAGCACGGCTTCCGCAAGGAAGAGAACATCCGGCGCTCGATCGAGGGCGAGATGTACTTCCTATCGCGGATCTTCGGGTTCACCACCGCGGACAAAATCGAGCCCGTCGAGATGGAATACTTCTAGGCGATCTGGGCCTATCGTTTCGGTCGGTAAGTCGGCGTGGCGGAATGGCAGACGCGCCAGCCTTAGGAGCTGGTGCCCGAAAGGGCGTGGAGGTTCAAATCCTCTCGCCGACACCTAGTACACATGTTCGGCTACGTAATGCCAGTCAGTGGCCTAAAGTTCAGGTTTCGTGGCAGACGAAAGCCCGCACCAGAACGGCGCCGAACCCAAGGCTGCCAGCAACGGACATCACCACGTAGGCGGATACCGGGTGCTGCGCGAGGTCGAGACGGACAGTCTCGGCTCGGTGTATGAGGCCGAGCACCCGCGGCTGCAGCGGCGCGTCTCCGTGCGGACCATCGGCGCAAATGTCGCGCGGGATGTCAGCTTCTCGCGCCGGTTCCTGCTCGAGCTCCGCTCTTACGTGGCCCTGGAGCACGAAGCGATTCCGCGCCTGTACGAGCTCGCGTACGAGGGAGAGTCCCCTTACCTGGTCACAGAGATGGTGCCCGGCAAGACCCTCGACGCTGTGTTCGAAGCCGGCGAGCGCTACGAACCACTCGGGATCATCGCCCTGCTGCGACCGATCGCGAGCGCGCTCGATTATGCGCACTCGCGTACCGCCGTTCACCGCGACGTCAAGCCCGCGAACATCCTTCTGGCCGACGACGGGCGCACGCTACTGACCGGTTTCGGTCTGGGCACCGTCGCGTCCTTTAATACAGGCCCCGGCACCGGCGGGCCGGTTGCTCCCGACTACGTCGCCCCTGAGCGGCTGGTTGGCCGCGAGGTGGATGGCCGCGCGGACGTGTACTCGCTGGCCGCGGTCATCTTCGAAGCTGTGACCGGGCGCAGGCCCTTCTCGTCAAAGAGCTGGATCGAGACGCTGAGCCGCCGCCTGTACGAGCCGCCGCCTACCGTGCACGACGTCGTGCCCGAGCTGCCGGCATCATTCGCCGCGGTGCTCCAGCAGGCGATGGATCGCGATCCCAACCACCGGCCGGCGACCGCCGGAGAGCTGCTCGACCGCCTGGAGTCGGCGCTCGGTTCACCTGGCAGCTACCCCGACATCGTGCACTGGCTACAGCCTGTGATGCATCGCGGCAGCATCGGCCTCAGCGCGGTACTTGTGCTCGTGGTGGGAGTGGCCGAGGTCGCCTGGCTCTTAGAGGGATCCGGCCTCACCCTGGTGATGCATTTCGCTCAGCGCGTCTTTGGCGTGCACTGAGCAGGGCAGCTGTCAGGTGTGGTGGCCGTCGATCATGACCACGCTGCTGCAAGCGAAGAGGCGGTCGACGAAGAATCCGGGGTTGAGATTCGTCGGATCCTGGCCGATCGCCGATCCGATCTGCTGAACGATCTGCTGAGCCGGCACGCTCACGCCGAAGACAGTTCCGCCGACCGCCATGATCTCGATCGTGCCACCGTGCGGTACAAGCAGGACTGAACCCGTCCATCCCACCCCGTTGTACGTCCCCGTGCCGGTGACAATCGCGCCGGCCGGTGAGTTGGGTGCGATGGACACGCTGAGGTTGGAGAGACCTGACACCTGCACCGCCGCCGCAAGATCCTTTGCGGTGTAGCCGCGCCGCACCGCCAGGTTCTGGTCGATGTCAGAGCTCACGCACTGCTCGACCGAAGCCACGGCGAGGAACGGCTCCTCACCGACCGTGCCCAGGCCGCTGACTCCGACCACGAAAAGCTTGTAGATGCCGGCGGGAGCGTTGTTGACGACCACGACGATGGGCGAGTGGCCGGAGCCGGCGTAAATCTGGCCGTCTGGTGCCTGGACTTTGAGCTGCATCGCGCTGCCGGGGTAGCCGAGCGCTGCCTTGACCAGGCTGCCACCCGCGTATCCGTACGTGTACTGCTGCTGCTCGCCGTTATGCAGGGGCGCGCCGACGTAGTCCTGCTCCGTGCCCAGAGTCGTGCCGACCGCCACCTGTGCCGAAGCTGCAAGCGCGGGGCCGAAGGGGTCGTCGGGGTCTGGCTGGATTGGGCCGGCGGACCCGATGTTGCCCTGCGGGTCGGCGGTCGCCTGCACACCCGGCGGGCCTTTGAGGTGAACCGTGTTCTTCCCAACGAAGTCGAGCTCTCCGTCAAACAGCTTGACGATCATCGTGCCGTCAGGCTTGACGAAGACTTCGAACTTCGTGCCGCGCACCGACGCGACCGCTGATTGCCCGGCGACCTGGAACGTCGCTCCTGAGACCAGGTGCTGGACGCTGACGAGCGTGCGGCCGATCTTCTGCGTGATCTTGGCGTCGAGAAGGGTGCCGCTCTTCGTGAAATGAGATGCGTTGAGCGTGATCTCGGTCTGGCTCGCAAGGCGGGTCAAGGTGCCGTCCGGCAGCTCGATCGAGGCCCGCCCCTTCGTGTCGGTCTTGACCGAGTCGCCGGCCTGGACCTGGGCACCGCTCGTTGAAGGCGCGTATGCACCGCCGTTGCGCGCGACGGACGCCGTGGGCTGGTAGACGGCCAGCGTGGCGGAGACGTTCACTGCCGCCTGGGCAGACCGGTTGACCCAGAAGATCCCAGCGCCCACGATCACGATCAACAGAAGGAGAGCGATCAGCAGGCGGCGCCCGCCCCTGCGTCTAGGTGGAGTCCGGGCGGCTACTGCTGACATGTTGCCCGGGAAAGATAGCTCACGGACAGTTCAACGGAGACGTTTGGCGCTGCTTGCTTGGCGCTATGCCTCAGCGGTGCCCTTCGACCACCACCATCCCGTCGCCCTTAGGGTCGTTGCACGAATAGACGCGGTCGACGATGAATCCCGCCGGCATCGAGCTGGTCGATGTGCCTGCGACCGTGCTCAGGGCGGAGGTCGTCTTAGTGGTCACGTTGATCCCATGGACGGCCACCTGCGTGACCACGGCCCCCAGGTTGGGCGTCGCCGAATAGAAGTCGATGACCCAGGAGATCGGGATACCGCCGAGGTTGGAGAAGTACACGATGTGCGCCGCCGTGGGCGAGGTGCCCCGAACCTGGATGGTGATGCCTGTCGTGCCCGACTTGGCGATGGCGCTTGCAATTTGCGAGTTGCTCATCGTCCAGCGCACGACCGTACCGGTGTCGACGTTGCCGGCCGAGCACGCGGCGTCAGTGGCGAAAGCGAGCGAGTAGGCCTCTCCCGTTGACGGCACGTTGACAGCTGTGACGAGCGCTTTATAGACACCGGCGGCACCGTTGGGGATCTTGATGATGATCGGTGGCGGCCCCTGTCTCGGGTAGGTGCGTCCCGCCGGGTCTGTCACCGTCACGCTCATCAGGCTGCCCGGGTAGCAGAAGATCAGCGTCAGGTTGCCGCCGGGAGAGTTGTAGTCGGTCTCGGCGCTCTGCCCGTTGGTCAGGCCATCGCCGCTCGACGACTGCATCGTGCCGGCGGTGTTGCCGCTCGACGCCGCGGTGGAGCACTGGGCGGTCAGCGGGTATGGATCCTGGGGGTCGGGCTGGGTCGACCGCTGGCCGGAGAGACGTCCGTTCGCGTCGACGTCGATCTGCTGGCCGGCGGTGAGCGTGACCGTCGTGGTACCCGTCACGATGACCTTGCCTTCGAAGACCTTGATCAGGTTCGTGCCGTTGCTGCGCACCAGGACCTCGAACTCGGTGCCCCGAACCTGCGCGCTGACCGAATGGCCGCCGACCTGAAAGCTCGCGCCGCTGACCAGGTGTTGGACGGACGTGAACGTGCGTCCGATCTTCTGCTCCACGCTGGCCGACTGCAGGCTGCCGCTGTTCTGCAGCTGCACCGCGGTGATCTTCACGGACGTGTCCGGCGACATGCGGACAAACGAGCCATCGGGAAACTGGATCGCTGCATGCCCACCGGCCCCGGTGTGCACCGTGGCGCCTGCGTTGAGTGCCTCGCCGGGGATTCCCGGATTCCCGTCAACGTCTACCGGCTGGTTGATGACCATGAGCGCGCCTGGTGCGGTGACCGCGGCTTGAGCCTGCACCACGAAAAAGAAGTAGCCGCCGCCCACGACGAGCAGGCCGGCAAGCAGCACCACCAGGAGGCAGCCGCCGCATCCGCAGCCAAAGCAGCCGCGGCCGAAGCAGCCGCCTTGCTTAGTCGTGGGTGGGGGAGGAGCCTGCTGGGGGACGGTCGGCGCCGGCGGCGGCTGGATGGCCATTCGCCCGGGAAGGTTAACTGCCGGTCGTTGAGAAATCGACGACTAAGCGCGGTGGGTCTGCAAGTGTGAACGTGCGCAAGCACGCCGCCTTGCCCAGTCCGAGGCCCCATGACACGTGGCCCTCGAAGTCCTCGGTCTGGCGGGCCTCTTTCAGGACGTTGTACTCCGCGTGGGTGAAGTCATTCTGGCCGGTGAACGTTCCGGCGCTGGTCGCGGTGTGGACCTGCACCAGCACACCCGACGTGCCGCTCAAGGTGATGGTCTGCCCGCTGGCACCGGACGGGAAGGTCGGCGACGCCTGGCGCTTGACTGTGTAGGTGGGCACCAGGGCGTCGAACTGGAGCACAAACCGGTCATAGCCGGCCTGCGGAACGACCCGTGCGGTGACGACGTTCGCGACGCCGGTCTTCCCGCCGCTCGAGTCGACGCAGGCGAAGGCGGGCAGGTTGGTTCCGGGCGGTGTCGGAGGCGTGACGGGAGGCGGCTCGATCCGGGTGGCCGACGCGGGTCCCTGCGACGGTCCCGGCGTGACTGCAGCGGCAGGCGCCACCGTGGGCCCGCAGCCGGCGATCAGGATGGTCAGGAGCAGGACGAGGGCGGCTCGCATGAGCCAATTAGTATGGTCGAGGCTCGTCCCACGAGCGCCGAGGTGGCGGAATGGCAGACGCGTCGGTCTCAAAAACCGATGTCCGCAAGGGCGTGCGGGTTCGACTCCCGCTCTCGGCACCAGCCCGAACGCTTGCTACGGAGAGGGGATGATCCCCGGTATCACGTAGGCCTCGATCATCGCCAGGACCCCGACCGCGCTCGTGAGAATGAGGCTGTAGCCGATCACGCGCCGGAAGATCTCGCCTTCCGCGCCAACCTTGTTCACCCCGGCCGCGCCGACTGACAGGTTCTGCGGGCTGATCATCTTGCCCATGACGCCACCCGATGAGTTGGTGCCGGCGGTGAGGATTGGGCTCACGTTGCCCAGCTGCTGAGCGGTTTGCGCCTGGAGCGGGCCGAAGAGCGTGTTCGACGACGTATCGCTGCCCGTCAAGAAAACGCCCAGCCAGCCGAGGAACGCGGCCACGAACGGGAATATGAAGCCGGTCTTGGATAGGGCGATGGCCATGCTCGACGTCATGCCCGAGTAGTTCATGAGCTGCGCGATGGCGAGGATGAGCGCGATGGTCACGATCGGCAGAGCAAGCTGGCGCACGGTACGGCCGTACACCAGCAAGAAGTTCACTCGCGACCCCGTCAGTCGCATGAAGAGGAACGCGATCAGGCCCGCGTACAGGACGAGCGAGCCGGCCGCGGCCAGGAAGTTCCAGTCGAACGTAAGCGGGTACGAGGTCGACTTCGAGACGATCGGCTTCTCGCGGTAGATCACCGAGACGGGCTGACCCTTGACGATCTCGTACGTGCCCGGCCAGAAGAAGTTCCAGTCGGGGAACTTGAAGGCCTGGCGATCCTTCGCTGGATCAGGGCCGATCCACGGCTGGGGGCAGAGCTTGAAGGCAGGGGTGCCGCACTTCAGGTCGGCGGTGATGTTGGCCGGCGCGTGGAGTGCCGTCTTGACGTCGCCGACGGGGTGGCCTGACCAAAACGGCAGGTTCCCCATCTGGCCGATGAGGATGACGACGACCAGCACGATGTACATCGAAAAGGCGCGCAGGATGCGCCCAGGCGGGTCGATGGCGTCGAACGGTGAAGCGCCCGCTGCGGCGGCCGTGCCCGGCAACCCAGTTGTAGCTGGGAGCTCGGATGCGCCGGCTACGCGACGTGGGGCAATTGTCGACGGCGTCTCGTGCGCAAACTGCCATACCTCGGCAGGCCGCCAGAAGCGAAGCAGCAGCGCCAGGCAGCCCATCGAGACGAGCGCGGCGAGGATGTCGGTCAGCTCTGGACCGACGAAGTTGGAAACAAGGAACTGCACGACTGCGAACGAGATGCCGGTGACCAGCACGGCCGGCAGGATCTCGCGCATTCGCCTCCAGCCGGCCAGCACGACGATTAGGTAGGCCGGGATGATGATCGAGAACAGCGGCAGCTGCCGGCCGACCATTGCCGACAGCGCGAGCGTGGTCGCCGTCACGTCCTTGTGCAGGATCGGCGCGACCAGGCCACCGAGGGTGACCACTGGGATTCCGATCGAGCCGAACGCGACCGGCGCGGTATTGGCCAGCAATGCCAGGACGGCGGCCGAGACAGGCTCGAAGCCAAGGCTGGCCAGGATCGAGGCGGTGATCGCGACCGGCGCGCCGAAGCCTGCGATTCCTTCGAGAAGGGCGCCGAAGCTGAAAGCGATCAGGAGAGTCTGCAAACGGCGATCTGTGGTCAGGCGCGTGAGGGAGCGTTTGATGACGTCGAAGTCGCCGCTGGCGACGGTCAGGTTGTGGAAGAAGACCGCGTTGAGCACGATCCAGCTGATCGGCCAAAGGCCGAAGGCCATGCCTTCGGTAGCGGTTCCGACCGTGACGCCGAAGGGCATGCCCCAGACGATCCATGAGAGCAAAAACGCCGTGAGCATCGCGGCGAGCGCGCACATCCACGCGGGCAGGCGAAGGATGGCGAGCAGGACGAACAGGACGTAGAGAGGAAGGCCCGCGACCAGGGCAGAGAGCAGGATGCTGTCGAGCACCGGCTGGTATGACTGGTGAAAAATCAGCAGGATCCCCATCGTCTCCCCCCAAGTCGACAAGGCCGCCGCGAGCGGACCCAATTCAAGCTCAATTGACCGCCGTTTGCAAGCGGGTGCGCTAAGGTCTCGGGTCGTGGCGGGCCTTCAGCCAACCGCGGCCGCCGACACCCCCAACGCTGGGCGCATCGCCCTCCTTGGGGGATGCGCGCTCCTCGCTCTGGTCGCGGCTTGGGGCTTCCCTCGGCTGGACCACTCGCTGAATCCCGGCGCGGCGAGTCCCGGCTTGATCAGCTTCCTGGGTGTGGGCCTGTCGGTCCTGGCGCTGACCGCTCTGTTCCTGTTCGTCGGCTTGCGGCAGCTCCTACCCAGGACAGGCGTGTTCCTCGCGGCCGCGTTCGGCTACAACGCGCTCCTGATCCTCGTGAAGTTCGGCCTTGGCCCGGCTGCCCTCTACGCCGCCAACGCTTCGAACTCAGGCTTCCAGTACCTGACCGACCAGCTCGCGTATCCAGGTCTTGCTGCCATCACGGCCGTGATTTACGGTGCCGCGTTCTTCATTCTGTACGTCATCTTTCGCCAGGGCTTGCAGCGCCGCTTCGGAGTCTCGGTGGCGTTTGAGAAGCGGTTGGTGCAGCTATTCATCGTGATGTTCGTGCTGGCGACCGCGGGTTGGGTGACAGTGATCGGGCTTCTTGGCTTCCTCGAATACTCGGTTTCGGTCTTTTTCGCGAGCGCGTTCGGCTTGCTCATCTCCGTCGCTTTGGTGGGGGCCATCGTCCTGTGTTCGACGGCCTTCCGGGAGGCATCCGAACAGTCGTTGATGCTTCGCAACGTTTCGTTGTTGAGCACGTTCGCCTGGATCGGGCTCGCTTTCATCGCCGCGTATCACATTCTCTGGCTCGTCTTTTTGTTGACCGTGGTCTCGCTCTGGCCCCTCCGCGCATACACGGTCAAGTGATTCAGATGAAGCCCGCTCGCCTGGTCGCGTCGATGCTCCGGTACAGGGTGGCCTCGCTGCTGTTGCCTTTTTTCTTGCTCGCACCCGCATTTCATGGACAGTTGCGTGAATTCAGGTGGCAGTACATCGTGGGCATCG
Organism: Candidatus Dormiibacterota bacterium; assembly: GCA_955652835.1. Lineage (GTDB taxonomy): Bacteria > Chloroflexota > Dormibacteria > Dormibacterales > Dormibacteraceae > Palsa-870. Next base: position 4,387 of record CATPBO010000177.1, on the reverse strand, counting down.
TGGCGTTATGTGGCAGCTACGTCGTCGCCACCTGCCTCAACGATGTCTTCGACCTGGACGTCGACCGGATCAACCACCCGGACGCGCGCGACCGACCTCTGGTGAGCGGTGAGGCGACTCCGCGGCAGTTGGTCGCGGTCGCTTTCGGCGCCGCCGCGGTGGCACTGGTCGCAGGATTAGCCGTTGGAGCGGCCGGCGCGGGGCTGGTCGCGGTGTCGCTGCTTTTGAATGTCGCTTACTCGGTGCCGCCCATTCGCCTTTGCGCGCGGGCGCTGGCCGCGCCGGTGGTGCTCGCCTTCGCGTATGTAGTGCTGCCGTATGGAATCGGCTTGGCCGCGGCCGGGCTCGCGCCCGACCTTCTCGACGCTCGAGTCGCGGCCACTTTCGTTGTGCTGTTCGTGGGCCGGATGTTGTTGAAGGACTTCCGCGATCAGCGCGGCGACGCCGCTTTCGGAAAGCGCACGTTCCTCCTGGCTTACGGCAAGGCGATCACACTTGCTCTCACCCTCGGTTGCATCGTCGCCGGCGACGCCCTGCTGCTCACGGTACTGCCGTGGAGTGCACCCCTGACTCTGGCCGTCGAAAGCTATTTCCTCGGCATCGGGTTTCAGCTTTACCGGCTTTGGCTGGCAGGCGATCCCACCGCTGAGCGGCTGGCCATTGCCCTCGGCGCTCGCATGGGCAACGCCGTCGTGCTGACCCTTCTTGGGTTCCTGCTCCTGCGTGCCGCCGGTGCGGTTGGAGCCGAACAGGCGATGTTCGTGGTCGTTTTCGCCGGCATGTTCTGGTTCGCTTTCGCCTATCTCACGTTGAGGCCGAAGGAGGCCCTCGCGACTTACCGCGGATAAGGTCCCGTTGTTCCAGGGATCCCACTTTCTAATGCCGAAGTTATGGCTTCTATTACGGTGGCGCCCGCACCGTGTGTCGAGGAACTTTCAGTTTTGGCAACATTGATCGCAGCGATACCTGACCCAGCCCTCCCTATCGGCATCAACAACGAGCGCGACTACGCTGTGCTCAAGCGCCGCATCAACGATGCCGGCTTGATGAGGAAGCGTCCGTCCTATTACGCCCTGAGCATCACGACGAACCTGCTTCTATGGAACCTGTGCCTGGTGGTTTTGTTCACGATCGGGTCCGTTTGGGGACAGGCCCTGACGGCGGCCGCACTCGCCATCGTCTCGGTCCAGCTGGGCTTTCAGCTGCACGACTCGGGACATCGCCAGATGTTCGTGGCACCGGGCAAGAACGCATTGGTCGGCCTCGTAACCGCCAACCTGCTGCTCGGCGTGAGCTACGGCTGGTGGGTGCAGAAGCACAATCGTCACCACGGGAACCCCAACGACGTCGACCTGGACCCCGACATCAAAGTCGGAGCCATCGCCTACAACGAGGAGCAGGCCCAGGCCCGGCGTGGTGCCGGCAGGCTGGCCGCCATGTACCAGGCGTACCTCTTCTTCCCGCTGACGACGTTTCTGGCCTGGAGCATGCACGTCGCCGGGATGACGTACCTGATCAAAGAGCCTTCACGCTATCGCCGCCTGGAGTTCGGACTCCTCGCCTTTCATGCGGTCGTCTATGTGAGTGCGATGGTGTACTTCCTGGGGCCATGGTCGGCGCTGATGGTGGTGCTGATCCAGAAAGGCCTGGGGGGCGCCTACATGGCGTCGGTCTTCGCACCCAATCACAAGGGCATGCCCCAGACGGACAGCTCGACCCAGCTCGACTTCGTGCGGACACAGGTTCTGACCGCCCGCAACATTCGCGGCCATCCGCTCACCGATCTCTGGTACGGCTCCCTGAACTACCAGATCGAGCATCACCTGTTTCCCGGTATGCCGCGCGTGAACATGCGGCGAGCGCAGCCGATCATCCAACAGTTCTGCCAGGAGAGGGGGATCGACTACCACGAGACATCGTTGGTCGAGTCGTACCGGGAACTGCTGAGTTTCTTGAACGAGATCGGTGCGCCGCTTCGAGCCGAGAAGGCCAGGGCATAGCGGGAACCAAGGTTTAGACAGCCTCCTGCCCGGGCAGGTCTTCTCCGTATAGTGCCTGCTGCCCATCCAATGACCCTGACCAACCTTCGGCATGACATCCGCAACGTCGCGATCATCGCGCACGTCGACCACGGCAAAACGACGCTGGTCGACGCCTTGCTGAAGCAGAGCCATACCTTCCGCGACAACCAGGACGTAGGCACCCTGATCATGGACACGAACGACCTTGAGCGCGAGAAGGGCATCACGATCCTCGCCAAGAACACGTCCGTCCGCCATGGCGGCGTGACGATCAACATCATCGACACCCCCGGTCATGCCGATTTCGGCGGCGAAGTCGAGCGAGTCCTCAACATGGCGGATGGTTGCCTGCTCCTGGTCGACGCCGCCGAGGGGCCGATGCCGCAGACACGTTTTGTTCTGCGCAAGGCTTTCGAGGTCGGCTTGCGGATCATCGTCGTCATCAACAAGGTCGATCGCAAGAACGCCGACCCCAAGCAGGCCCTGCATCGCGTGCATGACCTGTTTCTCGAGCTGGCGGAGGACGCTGACCAGCTGGAAGCTCCAGTCGTCTATGCGATCGCGAAAGAAGGCCGCGCCGGGCTCAAGCCCGACGAGCTCGCGTCCGACCTGGAGCCGCTGTTCAAAACGATCATCGACAACTTTCCAGCCCCCGTCGCTGAGCAGGGCGGCTTCCAGATGCTGGTCGCCAATCGGGCTTACGACGACTACACCGGGACGATCTCCATCGGTCGCATCTCGCGGGGCAGCGTGGCGCCCGGCGACACGGTTGCGGTGCTCAACGCGGCCGGCGACGCGCGCCGCGCGAAGGTGGTGCAGGTGCTGGTGTACCGCGGTCTGGACCGGGTCGCTGTTCCAAGCGCCAGCGCGGGCGACATCGTCCTCTTGACCGGCCTCGATGAGGTCGCCATCGGCGACACGCTGGCCGATCCCGAGGCACCGGACGCATTGCCCAGGATCGCCATCGATGAGCCAACCGTGCGGATGACCTTCGGCGTCAACACGTCGCCTTTCACCGGTCGCGAAGGCAAGTTCTCGACCACGCGCCAGCTGCGAGCCCGTCTCTACAAGGAGCTCGACACCAACCTCGGCCTGCACGTCGAAGACATGGGTGCGGCTGAGCGGTTCCTGGTCAGCGGCCGGGGCGAGCTGCACCTTGCGGTTCTGATCGAGACGATGCGTCGCGAAGGGTACGAGTTCGAGGTCTCGCGGCCAGAGGCCATCGTGAAGAAGATCAACGGCCAGCGCATGGAGCCGGTCGAGCACCTGACGGTCGACGTGCGCGAGGACAACCTCGGCGCGGTGACGGAGGCGCTCGGCAAGCGTCGCGGCGAGATGATCGAGATCACGTACGACCGCAAAGGTGGGGTCCGGCTCGAGTACTTGATCCCAACGCGGGGCTTGATCGGGTTTCGCAACACGTTTCTGACGCTTACCGCCGGCACCGGATTGATGGGATCGATCGGCATGGGCTACCGGCCCTGGTTGGGAGACTTCCGCGAGCAGCGCAACGGCGCCCTGACAGCGTCGTCAGCCGGCAAGTCGTTGGCATTCGGACTGGCGGGCGCGCAGGAGCGGGGCACGACCTTCATCGAGGCCGGCGAGGAGGTCTACGAAGGCATGATCGTCGGCATCCAGAAGCGGCCGGGCGACATACGGGTGAACGTCTGCCGCGAGAAGAAGCAGTCGAACATTCGCTCCTCTACGTCGGACATCTCGGTGAGGCTGACGCCCGCCTCGAGATTGAGCCTCGAGCAGTCCCTGGATTTCCTCGGGGATGACGAGCTGCTCGAGGTGACCCCGAAGCATTTGCGGCTTCGCAAGCGGCACCTGACCGAGGTCGACCAATCCCGTGCCAGAAGGCTCTCCGAGACCTCCGCGATTAGGACCTGACAGTCTGGGGTATACTGTCATTAGCCCGTACAGTGCGGGCGCTCACCGCAGGTCTCTTGTTTTCTCGAACAGGCCTCGCCGAGTTGAGTAGCCTAAGTTCGAGAGATATAGGAGATGGAAATGCCTACAGGCACCATCAAGAAACTGGTCGCGGACCGTGGCTTTGGCTTTATCGCAGCCGAAGACGGTAAGGAATTCTTCTTTCACCGGAGTGGCACCGAAGGCGACTTCGACAGCCTCCAGGGTGGCGAGAAGGTTTCGTTCGAGGTCGAGGCGAGCCCCAAGGGCCCGCGCGCCAAGAGCGTCCGCACTCTTTAATTAGAGAAACCGACTGAGAACCCCGGGTCGCAAGACCCGGGGTTTCTTTTTGTGACGGGGTTTTACCCGGGCGAGCCGGCACTCGCCGGCCTGGAGCCTGCCCGCTATCCCCCCAGGTAGGCTCGGCGCACCGCCGGGTTGTGCAGGAGGTCGTC
>CATPBO010000176.1 GCA_955652835.1 Candidatus Dormiibacterota bacterium | reverse complement strand
TTCACCGCCGTCGCCGTCAAGGCGCCCGGATTCGGTGACCGCCGCAAGGCGATGCTCGAGGACATGGCCATCCTCACCGGCGGCCAGGTCATCTCGGAAGACCTCGGTCTCAAGCTCGACCAGACGAAGATCGAGCAGCTCGGCCGCGCGCGCCGCGTGACCGTGACCAAGGACGACACCACGATCGTGGAAGGCGCGGGCAAGCCCGAGGCAATCCGGTCGCGGATCAAGGCCATCAAGGCCCAGGTCGAGGAGACCACCTCTGACTTCGACAAGGAGAAGCTGCAGGAGCGGCTCGCGAAGCTCGCCGGCGGCGTCGCCGTGATCAAGGTTGGAGCTCCTACCGAAGTCGAGCAGAAGGAGAAGAAGCACCGCATCGAGGACGCGCTGAGCGCGACCAAGGCCGCGGTGGAAGAGGGCATCGTCGCGGGCGGTGGCACCGTGCTGCTGAACGCGCAGAAGAAGCTCGACGGCGGGCTCGGCCTAAAGGACGACCAGGCGACCGGTGTCGCGATCGTTCGCAAGGCGCTCGAGGAGCCGGTTAAGCAGATCTGCCTGAACGCAGGCAAGGAAGGCTCGGTCATCGTCGAGCAGATCCGCAAGAGCAAGCCCGGCGAGGGTTACGACGCGCTCAACGACAAGTTCGTCAACATGTTCGAGTCGGGTATCGTCGACCCGGCCAAGGTCACTCGCTCTGCCCTGCAGAACGCCGCGTCGATCGCAGCCATGGTGCTCACCACCGAGGCGATGGTCACCGAGGTTCCCGAGGAGAAGCGGGGCGGTGGCGGCGGTGGCATGGGCGGCATGTCCCCGGACATGATGTAGTCGATAAAGGAAGAGAGTCCCCCCAATCCCCTCCCCCGCAGGGGGAGGGCTAGGGAGGGGGCGACGGAGCCCGACCGCTTAGGTCCGGCGCCCGAAAGGAGCTCCTCGCTTCGGCGAGGGGCTCTTTTCTTTTCCGGGCGGTTCATCCACCGGGATGATTCCGCCCAGCCCGGCCATCCGGCGCCCGGCGACAGTGACGGCGAACGGCAGCACGAGCATGAATGTCGCCACCACGACCGACAGCGAGTCAGGCAGGCGACGAGGGTCGCGCAGCCCGAGGTAGGTCAGATAGCCGCCGCCCGCGGCGGTGAGCAGAACGATCAGCACCGCGACCCCGATCGCCCACCACCTGTACTCGCGGTACAGCGGCGGAGCCGTGCTCCTGGCCAGGCGCAGCAACCACCAGGCGGTCAGGCCGTTGAGGACGAGGCCGCTCACGAGGGCGCAGGCCGCGATGCCGACCCGGAACTGCACGAGGTGGCCCATGACGAACGCAGAACCGTTGACGGCGAGGATTCCGAGGGGCGTGAGGACACCCAGTGTCAGGAGCACGATCTCGCGTAGGCGCCTGGAGCTGAGCATTCCCTTAGAAAAAGATAAGGCGCCGGGGGACCGGCGCCTTGATTGGTTTTGTTAGAAGAGGGCTAGTGGCCGCAGCCGCAGGCCTTGGCTTCGCCTGCGTCGTCGCCGGTGTCGAACGAGGTGCCGCAGGAGCACGAGTGCACGGCGTTCGGGTTGTGCACTGTGAATCCGGCGCCCATCAGGCTGTCGACGTAGTCGATCTCTGAGCCACGAATGTACGGCGCGCTGAAGTCGTCGACGATCATTTGCACGCCGTCGTGCTCGATGACGATGTCGTCCGGTCGGCGCATATCGTCGAAGGCCATGCCGTACTGCATTCCGGAGCAGCCTCCGCCGCTGACGAAGATGCGGAGCGCGAGCTGCGGGTTGCCTTCCTTGGCGAGCAGCTCCTTGAGGCGAGACTGGGCGTCGGAGGTTAGCGAGACGACAGCTTGTTCGATCACGCCCCGGATGTTACCAGACCCAATCCCTTTCTTTTCACATGGGGGAAAGGCAAGGGCCGGACGCCCCCACCCAGTCCTCGAGCTTAGCTCTAATAGAACTCGGCCCCGACGCCCGTCCCCGAATGCAACCTAGGCTCGACTTGTCTGATTGTCTGTAGGAGTTTCGCCCCAGCCTGCGTCCACCGGTTCGGGAGTGCGTCGGTGGCTGCCCCCCGGCACACCCAAGGCGTTGTCGGCCTTCAGCGCTGCCGTCCGGCATGGTTCGCAGCACCAGGTTCTCTTAGACGACCGCCCCGGTGCAAAAACCTGAACCAGTCCGCCCACTTCGATCAAGTCTCCTTTCGCCTATGAATTGCCCAGCCCCGGCTTACGCCGAAGGCCAGATTGGGGAACAGGGTGTGGCGAGCACCGAATCCGGCCCCTACCCCTGGACCTGAGACTGGGAGAACCATTGCCCTCCGCCCCGACCCTGTTTCCCGTCAGCAGCGTAAGCCGAACTCGCTCGATTCGCGCCGGGACTTTGTCCCGATTGTTGCTGGGTGTTTTTACCCAGCCGAAAGCGAGCCAACTCCGCCATCGGGCCCAACCATGGCGACGGGGATGGGGCCAGGGTAGGGAACGACGACATATTCAGGTTGGTTCCCCTGGCCAAATAGACTTGGCCAGTGACCCCCTTTCGAGGTCCGCAGCATGTTCGAGGCATCGGGGGCCGGAGCCGAGGAAAGGCGCCGTGCCCCGTGACGCCGGCTTCAGAGCCGCCGCGACAGCCGCCGCGCCCGGCCGTCTGAGCCACGAAGATGCAAGGAGCTTCCGGAGCAGGACACTCGCGCGAACAGCGCAAGGTAGTCACGATTCTGTTCGCCGATGTCGTCGGCTCGACCTCGCTTGCTGCCCAGAGCGACCCAGAGGTCGTCCGATCGATGATGTCTCGCTACTTCAAACGGATCGCTGACGTCGCCGAGGCGTATGGCGGCACCGTCGAGAAGTTCGCTGGGGACGCGGCAATGGTGGTCTTCGGTGTTCCGGTGGTACATGACGACGATGCGGAGCGGGCGGTGCGGGCCGCGATCGAGATCCGGGACGCAGCAGCGAGCATGGCGGTGCGGGTCGGCGTCAACACCGGCGAGGCGGTGACCGAGGCAACCGAGGACAAGCAGTTCATGGTGAGCGGCGACGCGGTCAACGTGGCGGCGCGGCTCCAGCAAGGGGCCGATCCAGGCGAAATCGTGGTCGGTGAGCTCACGCACCAGCTGACGCGTAATGCGATCGACTACCAACCACGCGAGCCCGTTTCCGCCAAAGGCAAACCCGAACCACTCCACGCATACCGAGCGGTAGCTGCTCGCTCGCAAGTCCCCGTTCAGAAGCGGGGAGTGCCAGGGCTGCAAGCCGCTCTGGTCGGCCGCCAAGGCGAGCTGCGTCTGCTGCTCGACACCTTCGCCCGCTCAGCTGAAGACCACTCGCCGCATCTCTTCACGATTGTTGGCGCAGCAGGAATCGGCAAGTCACGCCTGGTCACCGAGGCGTTGTCTGCGATGGCAAAAACAGGGGCACGAGTCCTGCAAGGCCGCTGCCTGCCCTACGGTCGCGGCATCACCTACTGGCCTCTGATTGAGATGGTCCGCCAGGACACCGGCATCAGCCTCTCTGACGACCGCGATGTGGCCCTCACCAAGATCGATCGATGGTTAGGGGAACTGCTGAACGATGATCCACAGCGGCCGGCTCTTCGTGCGAGGTTGTCGGTCATGTTGGGACTGGAGACTGCTGATTCCGTCATGCCAGACACGCCGCTTGATCGCGTTGATAAGGAGATCGCCTGGGCTGTGAGGCATTACCTTGAAGAAGTCGCGCGGTCGGCTCCGTTGGTAGTGGTCATCGATGACCTCCAATGGGCTGATCGGCCCGTGCTGGAGACAATCGAGCAGCTGGCGGAGCGCGTATCTGACGCACCGATCGTCATCGTCTGCGTGGCGCGCCCCGAGTTCGGCGAATCGCATGTTGGCTGGGGCGCAGGAAAGGCGAACGCAATAACCATCACCCTTGATCCCCTCAATCCAAAAGAAACCGCGACCTTGATCGGACGCTTGTTAGAGATCGAAGCCTTGCCTTCTGATCTTCGACAGCAGATCATCGAGCGCTCCGCAGGAACGCCTCTGTTCTGCGAAGAGTTCATTCACATGCTTATCGATGAAGGCCGCCTGGTTCGTGAGGACGGCAAATGGAGGGCGACCGCAGCAGTCGCGCAGGTCAACGTGCCGCAAAGCATTGCTGCGGTCTTGGCTGCGCGTCTCGATGGATTGCCGGAGGTCGAAAGGAATGTGCTTCAGGCGGCCAGCATCATTGGAGAGCGATTTGAGCCGAGGCAGTTGCAGGAGTTGGTTCACGACCCGAGCCTCGAGTCTGTTCTCGAATCTCTGCGCCGAAAGGGCCTACTGACATTCGCTGATAGATTTGATGACGAGCTGCGCTTTAAGCATCTGCTCATCAGAGACGCGGCCTACGCCTCACTGCCCAAATCACAGCGCGCGGAGCTGCACGATCGCTTTGGCTCAGCGCTGGAGTCCCAGGCCGGCGACCCACAGCAGTTCGCCGAGATCTTGGCTCATCATGCCGAGCGGGCATTCTCGCTGTCGAGAGAGCTGGCAATGGAAGGCGAGCAGCTCGCGGCGCGGGCACGCCGTACTGTTCAGTGGTCGCTTGTCCTGGCTGATCGAGCCCGGCTGCGGCACGACATTCAAAACCTCGAGGCGGCGCTTCAGGAAGCTCGCTCCGCCGCCGCGGCGCTTCCCGACTTCGGCGGCCTCGACCTCCGCGCGAGGATTCAGCTCCTCGAAGCTCAAGCGATGGTGCTAAGAGCCGACTACGGCGGTGCCGGCAAGGCGGCGGCTGAATCGGCCCGCCTGGCCGAACAAGGAAACCTCCTCGACGTCGTAGCAACAGCGCGCCTGACGGAACTTTGGATTTCGACCTACGCGGGCGACAGCGTATCTGAGGAGTTCGAGCGCCTCACAGCCCTCGCCGTCGACGCGTGCAAAGGCGCGGGCGACGTCCCGGGAGAGATCGAGGCCCGGCACCTCGGGACAATGGTTCAGTACGCAAGCGGTCGGCTGCATGAATACGTCCAGATCAACCAGGAGCTCCTTGAGCGGGCGCGAGCAATTTCAGATAGCGCACGTGCCGCGCTGATCCTTGAGCGCCTGGCCAATGTTGAGCTGCTGACAGGCGATCCGCAGAAAGCCGACATGTACTTGGCCGAAGCTGACGTGGTTGCGAACAAGCTCGGGCTGAGGAATGTTGCTCTCAGGCTGATGTCAGCCCACGGAATCACGCTGCTGCAATCGGGCCAATTTGACGCCGCTGTCCGCGCATCTCAGGACGTTGTCGCAGCTGCCGAGGATGCAGGTGCTATCCAGCAGCAAGTGAACGCGCTTCGCGTCATGTCCTATGCACTTCAGTTGCAACACAACTACGTGGAGATGGCTCGAGTCCTCGATCAGGCCGTGGAATTGAGTGAATCGAGCGGTGAGCGATATAACCGGGCAGAAGTGCTCGGGCTCAGGGCTCGCGCTGCCGTTGAGCTCGGCGACATAGAGACGGCAGAACGGTTCATCAAGGGCGCCCTCGAGGTTTTGCGCCCCGAGGATGTCACCGGAACATGCGAGGTCTACGACCACCTGGGCGTGCTTCGAGCCGCGCAGGGACGTGATGCCGAAGCAGAATCGGCCCTGCGTCACAGCGTGGAGGTGGTGATCAACACTCCCTACCACTGGCCACTGGCAAGTGCGATGGTCGACCTGGCCAGGTTCCTGGCCCAACGAGACCGCTTCGAAGAAGCCAACACGGTAACCGACCAAATTACTGGCGGCTGGCACATATTTGACGGCGAGATCGCGGAAATCCGCAACCTGATCGCCGCAGCGAGCCGCGGTTAGTCTCCGGGCAACGTTGCTTCCAACTGGCCGGGGCGCGAGCCATGCCCTCCCAACTCTCCCAAGCACTTTCCCGAGGTCGAGTACATGTAGATCCGGCTGTCGTCCAACTCTGCCAGACGTTTGCCGGCCGATGTCCATCAGCCGTTCGAATCGCCGAGCGCGGCGGCGATGATGATGCCAGTCACTCCAGCCACCCAATTCTGGCCGCCACCTCCAGTCCAGTCCCCTCGCCGAAAGCGGTGGGGATGGTCCAGGAGGAACTGCAGGAGCTGGAACTCTCGCAGTGTAAGCGCCACCTCTCTATCCTGATGCCGGATCATTCGGCCTTCGGGGTCGAGCCACAATCCGTGGAGCTTCCAGATCCGCTTGTACCAGCGGTCCAGGCGCGCCTGGTAGCCCTGCATCTGGTCTTCGATGATCTGAACATCGGCCGCCGCCGCCTTCCGGGCCAGCGGCTGGAGACTTGCCAAGTCCCTCACCACACGATCAAGGATCCCCCGCTTGAACTCGAGGAGATCGGCGTAGATGCTCATCCAGTGGCGGGCATCCTCCCAGTCAGAGGTCTTGAGGTCCTCCCCCTCGAGCGCGCGCGACGG
>CATPBO010000175.1 GCA_955652835.1 Candidatus Dormiibacterota bacterium | reverse complement strand
TCCTGAAGCGGACGTTCCCGGTCGTCTCAATCATTCGGCCGACCGAAACCACGGGAGCCGCGATGGGCGCAGTCAAAGGGCTCACCGCCGATGGGCTGTTCCGCGGTCAGTCCAAAGAGTTCTTCAATGTCCTCCATGGCCTTGCCGAGGCTGCGGACGCGGCCCGAATAGGCGACTAGCCGGCATTGTCTAGGCTCAGGCGCAGGTTGCGACCGCGCCTGAGCCAGCCGTCGTGGTTAGTCGGGCCGCGAACCAGATGACCTGCGCGCAAGCTCCGGCCGTGAGCGCGTGGGTGCGGTGGCTTCCCGCCTCCGGACTGCTGGCCGCGGTGGCGCTGGCGCTGACCGGGCTCATATCTCCCCCGCCTCCGGTCGCGGGGGCGCCGGCCGCTGACATCGCCACCTACTACGCCCGCCACCACGTCGGCCTGGAGATCGAGAGCCTCGCCGACGGAGTCGGTGTGACGCTGCTGGTGATATTCGCAGCCACCTTCCACGCGCGCGTCCGAACCATCCCGTCCCTGACTGCCTTCATCGCGGCCGCGATCCTCGCTGCGTGCACGCTTGTCGAGGTCGCTGCCTTCCAGGCTCTGGCCTTCCGCCCAAACCCCGACCCGGCTCGCGCTGCGCTCCTCAATGATCTTCAGGCCTTCACGTTCCAGGTGGCGACGTTTCCAACGCTGCTGTTCCTGGGCGCCGCGGGCACGGCAGTACTGACCTCGGGTGCGCTTCCCCGCTGGCTCGGATTGGCCGCTGCTCTGGCGGCAGGTCTACAGGTGGTTGCGTGGATTTCCTTCTTCGCGCCGTCCGGGATCATGGCCGCGGGTGCCCTCCCCGACATCGTGTCTTTCGCCGCCTTGCTCGCGTGGCTCATCACGTGTTCGCTGGGCATGCTGGTAGTCCGTCCTCCCAGTTTGGTAGCTGAGCAGATCGGGCACGTATGAGGTGAACGAGATGAGTGAGCCCAAGATCGTCGCCTGCCCCAACTGCGGGCAAAAGGCCCGTGTTCGGCCTTCTGCCGAGGGCGTTCCCCACTGCCCGAAATGCGGCCGGGCGCTGCCCTGGCTCACCGACGTGGGAGTGGCGGATTTCAACGCCGTGGTCGAGAAGAGCCCCATCCCGGTGCTGATCGACTTCTGGGCCCCATGGTGCGCACCTTGCCGGATCGTCGCACCGGCGGTCGAACGGCTGTCCGAGGAGCTGGCTGGCCAGATGAAGGTGGCGAAATTGAACACGGACCTAGCGCCGGCGCTGCAGGAGCGCTTTGGAATCCGTGGCATCCCAACCCTGGTCCTGATGGATGGGGGCAAGGAGCGCGACCGCGTGACCGGGGCGATGAATCTCAATGCCCTGCGCCAGTGGGTCGAGCAGCGGCTGCCGGCGCGCTCGAAAGACCAGCGACAGGTCAGCTAGAACCAGCTCAGGTTTGACTTTGGGCCAGAGAAGGCTCAGACAGATTCGCGCTCATCTTCCGGGGAATGGCGACGAAACATGCTGCAGGCTCGACGGCATGGCTTGCTTAGCTCGAGCTGCCTTCAATCAACGCAACTAGGGTCTGCATGAACTCGGCCGCCCGCGCACCATCGACGTGGCGGTGGTCGCTGCTGAGGCTCATCTGCATCGTCGGCCTCACCACCGCGGCGCCTTGTCGCGCCACGACCCGGTCGGCGATCCGGCCCACGGCCAGTATGCCCGCCTGCCCCTCAGCAAGGATGGCGGTGAAAACGTCGACATCGTACATGCCGAGGTTGCTGACGGTAAAAGTGCCACCCGAGACGTCGGCCGCTCGCATGCGACCGGCTCTCACGCGCTCCACGACTTCCTTGCGACGGGTAGCGATCTCTTCGACGGACAAGCGGTCTACGCCGTGGATGACGGGAACGATCAATCCGTCCGGAACCGCAACCGCCAGGCCGATGTTCACCTCCTGGGCTCCCCCGTTCATGCGCGGGTGCTTGACCAGCGCTTCGCCTACGTGGCGCAGAAGGAGGTCCGTGTAGGTCACACCCTGCGGCGCAAGGTGGCGCTCCTCGACCAGCGCCCCCGCGTCGGCCTCTCGGAAGACGAAGAAATGGGGCGCTTCCTTCCAGCTGCGCGTGACGTTGGCGGCCATCGCGCGCCACAGGGCCGGATCGCCAGATCCAGGGGCTGCTGGATGGTCGCCGGCCTGCAGGACGTCCTCTTCCAGGATCGCGCCGCCAGGTCCACTCCCATGCACCTTCGAGAGGTCCACCCCTCGCTCCTCGGCCAACCGCCTCGCCTTGGGTGAAGCCGAATGCCGGCCCGACGAAACCGCTTGCAGTGCCTGGGGTTGAACAGTTTCGGCGGCCGGCGTGGCCGCCTCTGTCGGTGGCGCAGTGGCGGCCTTTGGCTGCGCGTCCGGCATCGACTCTCCGGCCGCCAGGATCATGGCGATCGGTTGTCCGACCGCGATGTCCTCGCCGCCAGGCGCCGTGATCCCGGCCAACGTACCGCTCGCCGGCGATTCCACCTCAACCGTCGCCTTGTCGGTCTCTACTTCCATCAGGGGCTCGCCCTTGGTGACGGTCTCGCCCTCGCGCTTGAACCAGCGGACCAGCTTGCCGGTCTCCTGTGCCATGCCGAGGGCCGGCATGATGACCTCAGTTGGCACTGAGCTTCTGACGTGCGCCTGGCGCGGGGCCGTTGCTGTTCAGGTTGGATTGCGTTTCGCGTGTGGTCGGCAGCTCACCGCCCGCGGTGTAATACCGCTTGCCGGCAATCAGCAGCTCCTCGGCGGGAAAACGGGTGATGATCTCGGCGCCGTCCTTGGTCACAACCAGCTGCTCTTCGATCCTCGCCGCCGACCAGCCGTCGGATGCGGGCCAGAATGTCTCAAGCGCAAAGACCATGTTCTCCTGGATGACCTCAGGGTGGTCCAGTGAGACCAGCCGCGAGCAGACGGGCTTCTCCCAGATCGACAGGCCGACCCCGTGCCCGAGCTGAAGGGCGAATGCCGCCTCCTCGTTGGGAAAGCCGAACTCCTCCGCTTTCGGAAACACCTGCGTCACCTCGGCCGTGGTGGCTCCGGGCTTCACCAGCGCGATCGCCTGGTCGAGGTAATCGCGGCATCGCTTGTAAGCGTCGACCAGGGCACGCGATGCGCTGCCGATGGCGAACGTTCTGTAGTAGCAAGTGCGATATCCGTTGAATGAGTGCAGCACGTCGAAGTAAGCGGGATCGCCGGGCCGCAACGCCCGGTCTGAGAAATTGTGTGGATGCGGGCTGCAGCGCTCACCAGAGATCGCGTTGACGCCTTCAACAAACTCCGAACCCTGCCGGTACAGGCTGTCGGCCACCACCGCAACGCAGTCGTTTTCGCGAATGCCCGGCTTCATCGCGCCGTACAGCTCGTCGTAGGCCGCGTCAACCATGCCGCATGCCTGGTTAAGAAGCGTGATCTCGTCTTGCGTCTTGATCATCCGCGCTCTCTGCATGAGCTGCTGCCCGTCGACGACCTTGATGCCGGCGTCCTGGAGCGCGAACAGCACGGGGGGCTCGGCAATGTCGACACCAAGCGGCTGGCCAAGCAGGCCGCGCTGTTCGAGCTCGACCTTGATCTTCTGCGCGACGTCCTGTGGCCGGCCGGCCTCCGGCGCGATCGAACCCCGGAACGTGGACAGGCCGGCTCTCGACCGGTCGGCCATCCAGGGGCAGTAGAGCTGGTGATGCCGCGCCGCTGAGCCAAAATCCCACAGGATCGGCAAGTCGCCCTGCGGAAGCAGCGCGAAGCGGATCAGCTTGTCGTAACCCCAGGTTCCGATCTGTGTCGCGGTCAGGTAGCGGATGTTGTTCATGTCGAAGCACAGCACACCGCCAAGGTCCGACTGAGCCAGCTCCGCGGTCGCGCGTGTCAGACGTTCACGGCGCAGGCGGTCGAAGTTGACCCTCTCCTCCCAGTCGACGCCCATCCGTCCGAAAGTCTTGAGTCCCATCTTCAGCTCCTCTTTCGACATAGGTTGGCCGCCAGCTCAGCCACCTTCTCGGCTGTCGGCACAGTGAGGTCCTCAAGCGCTGGCGAGAAGGGAACCGGCACGTCCATGGCGCCCATCCGCTTCACCGGCGCGTCGAGGTTATAGAACGCGCCGTCGGTGATCACCGACGCGATCTCGGCAGTCACGCCGTAGCTCTGATAGCCTTCGTCGACCACGATTGCCCGTCCGGTCTTGATCGCCGAAGCCACCAGGGTTTTAGCGTCAAGCGGCACCATCGTGCGAGGATCGATCACCTCGGCGGAGATCCCCTTCTTGGCGAGCAGCTCGGCAGCCGCCATCGCCACCTGCACCATGCTGCTCGTGGCGACTAGGGTGATGTCATCACCCTGCCGCTTCACGTCTGCCTGGCCAAACGGGATCGTGTAGTCGTCCTCGGGCACGCTCCCTTTTAGCGTGAAGCTCAGCTTGTCTTCGAAGATCACAACCGGGTTATCGTCGCGAATCGCCGTTTTCATCAGTCCCTTGGCGTCATACGGTGTTGAAGGCAGCGCGACCTTGAGGCCGGGGATGTGGCTGACGAGCGCATGGAGGCTCTGGCTATGCTGCGCTGCCGAGCGGCGGGTGGCGCCGAGCGTGGTGCGGATGACCAGCGGCACGTTCAGCTTTCCACCTGACATGTAGTGGACCTTGGCCGCCTGGTTGGCGATCTGGTCGAGGGCGAGGAACAGGAAGTCTCCGAACATGATGTCGACGACCGGCCGCATGCCGGTCATCGCGGCGCCGACGGCGATACCGGTGAAGCCGGCTTCCGAGATTGGCGTGTCCATCACGCGGTCCGGGCCGAATTCCTGGACGAGGCCGCTCAAGACCTTGAATGGGGTCCCGGCCTCGGCGACGTCCTCGCCGAGGATGAAGACCCGCGGATCGCGCCGCATCTCCTGGGCCAGCGCCTCACGGACGGCCTCGGCCATCGTCAGTTGGCGCTCCGCGAGCGCCTCCTCGGGCCGCGACACCTCACTCATGAACAGACATGCATCGAAACCTCGTCAGGATCGGGGCACAGCACCCCCTTCAGCCGCGCGCCAGAAATGCTAACTCAGACATAGCTCGGACATCAAACGTTTGCCATACTTTCGTCCGATGGCTAGACCTCCTTCCAGGAGCTCGACGGCCGGAGAACTGCCGAGCCGGGCTCGCGCGGGCAGGGTCATCCTGACGCTGGAGGACGTCGCCCACGCCGCTGGGGTTCATTATTCGACGGTTTCGAGGGCCCTCGACCCGGCCAAGGCGGCGCGCGTCAATGCCTCAACCCGCGCCCATGTCGAGTCGGTTGCGCGGAGGCTTGGCTACCAGCGGGACATGGTCGCCAGCGGCCTTCGGCGCGGGCGCACGCAAACGATTGCAGTCATCGTTGCCGATCTCGGCAACCCCTTCATGGCTCCGGTCCTTCGCAGCATGGCAAACCGTCTCGAGGAGTCCGGCCTGATGTCTTTGATCAGCGAGACCCAGGACGACTCGGCGCGGCTGCATCGAATCCTGAATCACGTCATCAGCCGCCGTGTCGACGCCATCATCACCACCGCGGCGCGCCTTGGTGACGGTTCGACCCTGCTCGAGATCAGTCGCCAGGGCATTCCTCTGGTCCTCGCGGTGCGCAACGTGCCGAGCACCAGGCTGCCGGCATGTACGGACGACGACGTCGCGGGAGGGCGCCTGGCGGCTCAGCATTTGCTGTCGCTGGGCCATCAGCGGGTGGCGCAACTTCGCGGCCCGGCAGATGTCAGCTCATTCGTCGATCGCGCCTGGGGATTCAGCGAAGCCATCACCGCAGGAAGCGCCCGCGAGTTCGAGGTAGGTGCTGGGTCGCCCACCCTGGAGGAAGGGATCCGCCTCATGAATCGTCTCCTGGACACCGCTCGGCCGCTGCCGTCGGCGATCTTCGCTCACAACGACTTGATGGCGCTAGGCGCGCTCGCCGTCATGCGTGAGCGCGGGATCTCCTGCCCGGAGCAGATCTCGGTGATCGGTTACAACGATTCCCCGCAGGTCGACAGAGTCCAACCGGCGCTGACCACCGTGCGCCAGCCTGCCGAGGAGATCGGCCGGATGGCGGCTGAGATGACCGTTGCCCTACTCGAATCACCGCGCCATCCGCCGCCGTCGCGCAGCCTCCGTCCCACCCTCGTGGTCCGGGAGTCGACCGCCGTCCCACTCCACTGATCGTGATGCTGACTCTTCATCTTCTCGGATCACCATCCCCGACCACACGCGCTTACTCGAAGAACCCCTGTGTAAATCACTGAAGTAAGGTTCCACGGGAATGAGTGCCTCTCGCCTGGAAGCCTTCAGCGACGGGGTGTTCGCCGTCGCCATCACGTTGCTCGTGCTTCAATTCATCGCCCCTGACGTGCAGGCTGGGAAGCTGCTCCCCGCTCTCCTCGGGCAGTGGCCGCAGCTTGCTACTTATGTCGCGAGCTTCCTCACGGTGGGCGTCGTCTGGGTAAATCACCACACGATTTTCAGAGGCATCAGAGCTGTCGACCGGACGATCCAGTTCATCAACCTGGTGCTGCTGCTCACCGTTGTCCTGGTGCCGTATCCAACCGAGCTGCTCGGCCGGTACCTGAACTCCGGCCAGAACGGATCGGTGGCGGCGGCCTTCTACGGTTTAGTGATGACTGCGATGGCCATCTCGTTCCAGGCGCTGGTGGGCTGGGCGCTCACGCATCCGAAGCTGCTCCGGCCGGAGGTCAATGTGAGGAAAGTGCGCTCAGTCATGCCTCGTTTTGCATTGGGCCTGGTCATCTATGCGGTGTCGATCGCCCTGGCATTCGTCAGTGCGTGGCTGGTCGTCGTCCTGTATGCCGCGACCGCGATCTACTACGCCTTCAACCAGCTTCCGTGGATGGACGAACCAGCTTCCGTGGATGGACGACCCGGCCCCCTAGACTGAACCGGGCAAGGAGGATCGCGAAATGACCGAGACGCTCGACTATCTGCTGGTGGAGGATGCGCCCCCGGCAGCGATCATCACGCTCAACCGCCCACATCAGCTGAATCCACTTTCAACCGGGCTCATGCGGGAGCTGACGCGCGAGCTCGAGCGCCAGGCTGCGCGGCCCGACGTGCGGGCGATCGTGCTGAAGGGAGCCGGCCGCGCTTTCTCGGCAGGGCACGACCTCAAGGAGATGATGGATCGGAGCCTGGACGAGGAACGAGACATCTTTGCCGTCTGCAACAAACTGATGGCCACCGTGCAGTCGATACCGGTACCGGTGATCGCAGCGCCACACGGCATCGCCACCGCGGCTGGATGCCAGCTCGTCGCCACTTGCGACCTCGCCATGGCCAGCGACGACTGCCGCTTTGCCACGTCAGGGGTTCGCTACGGTCTGTTCTGCTCGACCCCCGGCGTGGCTGTGGCCCGCAACGTGGGACGCAAGCACGCGATGGAGATGCTGCTGACCGGGCGATTCGTCGACGCGACGACGGCTGAGAGGTGGGGTCTGATCAACAGGGCCGTCCCACGCGCGGAGCTGGACAGCGAAGTCATGGCGCTGGTCAACGAGCTCGCTCAGCTCAGCCCCTACGCGCTCAAGCTCGGAAAGGAAGGCTTTTACCGGCAGGTGGAGGAGAAGCAATCGGACGCATACGCGTTGATGGCCGAGGCGATCTCGTGCAACGCGGTGGCTCCTGATGGTCAGGAAGGGATTGCCGCCTTCGTCGAAAAGCGAGCGCCGGTCTGGAAGCACGATTCCTGACGATCAGGGAACGCTGACGACTTGCGCAGCATCCTGATTGGGCTGGTCTTTCTCGTCGGTCTGAGCGTGACCGTGCTTTCGCTGCGCCCGGGCGGCCTCCGCCGCCAGCTCCGCTTCGCCGCCCGCCGCTTGCGAATCACGCTGGTGCTCGGTGGGATCTTCGTCATGGGTTCGCTGATCATCCGCCTCGCCTTCCCCGATGGAGCGGTGGCCGATTACGGTCCGCCGGCCCTCGCCGTCGTCCTGGCGGCAGCGTTCCTTGTCCTTGCTCGCGACCCTGTCATGCCCGATCCAGAGTCTCGAGTGCACTAGGGCTCCTCTCTTGCGGCATCGCGGAGCTGGGAGGCGGTGTCCTCGGGCCTCGTGTCGTTGACGAAGGTGCCGGCCCCAAGCTCGACACCCGCCAGGAACTTGAGACGGTCGGAGCGACGGTGTGGCGGGTAGAACTCGATGTGGAGGTGGGCTTGCGGCCACGCGCTGCCGTCGGTCGGGGCCTGGTGCATCGCCATCACGTATGGCGTCG
>CATPBO010000174.1 GCA_955652835.1 Candidatus Dormiibacterota bacterium | reverse complement strand
TTCGTGGCCGCAAACTTCGCCCGGGTTAAAGCCGTCTGAGGTTGGTAAGCGCCTACCGCGCGGCGATTTTTTCCGGCACCTGACGGCCAGACAGGTCGCGTTCGCCGACCCGGATGTCTTCGTGATAGACAGCGTCGGCGTTCACCCTCCACGGGTCGAAGGCGGTGCCGGCCGCAATGTTTCGCGCCACGAGTAGCGCAGTCATCATCGAGTGGTCCTGGTTGTTGTACTTGTGCATCCCATTGCGGCCGGCCAGGTGAAGGTTCGGCAGGTAGTTTTTCAGGTAGTTCCGGATCACGTCCACGTGGGACTGGTAGGCGTCGTCGTAGACCGGGTACGCCTTCTGCTGGCGGACGACCACACCGTCGAAGACCTGCTCTGGAGAGCAGATGCCGAGCTGGGCGAGCTCTTTTTTTGCCAGCTCCACCAGAGCAGCGTCGTCTGATGTCCACAGGCCATCGCCCTCGAAGCAGAAATACTCCAGTCCGAGGCAGGTTTTGGTCTGGTCCGGCACCATGTCCGGGCTCCAGTTCTTGAAGTTCTGAATCCGCCCGACGCGAACACTCGGGTCGTGGATGTAAATCCAGTTGTCGGGAAACACATCGGCCCGATCGATCATGAGCGCGATGCTGATGAAATCCCGGTAGGAGAGGCTCTCGGCTGCGCGCCGTACCGGCTCGGGTGCGGGAGGTTCCAGCCTGCCGATCAGCTCACGGATCGGGATGCTCGACACAAAATCGGTGCCGGCGTACTCCTCGAGGATTCCCGTGGCTGAGCGACTGACAATCGAGCGAACCCTTTCCCCATCGTGCTTGACGCGGTCGATGGAGCGTCCGAAGAGCACGGGAGATCCCTTCTTCCGGCTGATCTCCGCGACGCGCTCCCACATCTGGCCCGGACCCAGCCGTGGATAGCGGAACTTGTCGATCAGGGTCGTGACGACCTCGCCCCGATTGCTCGGCCGCCTGCGCGGGAGCAGGGCGCTCCGGAGAACCAGCCACAGGTCAAGGCTCTTGATGCGCTGCGCCGCCCAGTCGGCCGACAGTTCGCGCGTGCTGATGCCCCAAACCTTTTCCGTGTAGGTCTTGAAGAAGATGGTGAATAACCGCCAGCCAAATTGGTTGCGCACCCAGTCCTCGAGACTCTTCGGATTCTTCACGGGGCGCAGGCGCGCCCAGGCGTAGCTGGCGACACAGCGTGTCGCCTCCAGCGGCCCAAGGTTCCAGAGCGCGTTGGCCGCCTTGATCGGATAGGCGAAGAATCGGCCTCGGTAGTAGATGCGGGACAGACGTCCCCGATTGAGCATCTCGTCCCCGAGGATCTCGGTCCACAGGTCCTCGACTTCCTGGTTCTTGGAGAAGAACCTGTGGCCGCCGATGTCGAAGCGATAGCCCTTGTGCTCGACGGTGCGAGCCAGGCCGCCGACCTGGTCAGGGTCCTTCTCGAGGATGGTCACCGGGACGTCGTGCTTGTAGAGCTCGTAGGCGGCGGTCAGCCCAGCTGGGCCCGCGCCCATGATCACGACGTGCGGGCGTTCGCCCTCCGCCACCAAAGTTCCCACAGGGTAGCAACGAGACCCGCGGGTTCAGTCTTGCTAGTTGAGCTAGTTGAGCGGTCCTTTGCCTCTGGCCTCGTCCACCTTGACGATGGCGTCACGCAGGCCTTTGATCCAGTCCGCCTGGTGCATGCCGACGAGCCGGACGCACCAGGCCAGTGCATCGCTCCGGCTCCTGGCGACGCCGCCCGCCACCAGGGTGTCGAGGATCGAGCGCTCCGACATCCGAAGCCGGGTCATCACCGGCACGCTCAGGGTCGTAAAGATCTTGGCCTGGCCGCCACACCTGGCCCCCCAAGCCACCTTCCGCCGGAACTGGCGTTCGGCTTCCCGGGCAATCCTCACCCGCTCTTCGCGGGTCTCCTCGCGAAAGCGGTCGATCCGGGCGGCCCGAGCCGCCGCTCGACCGTCTTCTGAAGTGCCGGCGGCCAGGTCCACGTCAGGCAGGGTGCCGAGGACCAGGATCTCGTCACCGTCGCTGGTCACCTCCGGAGGCCCGGAGAACCAGCCGGCAGGCACCTTGCCCGCGAACCATGCCGCGACGTCACTGGCCATCGATTACAAGATTACTGGTTGGGCCCTGGCTTTGGTCACGGCACGGGTCTAGGCTGCGACCTCCTGGGGCTTGGCGCCCACAAACTGGAGGTCGTCCAGCACCACCTCAGTCCGTTTCCGCTTCTGGCCGGCAGTGTCCTCCCAGGAGCTCGTGTGGAGGCGGCCCTCTGCGTAGATCGCCCTTCCTTTGTGCAGGTACTGGCCAGCGAACTCAGCCAGCTTTCCGAAGGCGACCAGGCTGTGAAACTCGGTCTCCTCTTTGCGATTGCCTTGCTCGTCCTTGCCTGCATACGTGTTGGTCGCCAGCCGCAGCTTGGCGACATACGTCCCTTTAGGCGTCGCCTTGACCTCTGGGTCCGCCGTGAGATTGCCGATCAGGATCACCTTGTTGACCATCGAATCACCTCCGAGAATTTGTGGCCAGCGTAGGTCCGCAGCGGGCACGCGCCTACCCTGCCTGTTAAGAGGCGAGCCATGCGACCGGGTCGATTGAGGTGCCGTCCCGCTGGACCTCGAAATGCAGGTGGGGGCCGGTTGCCCGTCCACTCATCCCGAGGGCGCCGAGGACCTGGCCTTCGATGACTGCCTGGCCGTTCGCCACCAGGACGGCTGAAAGGTGACAGTAAAAGATGCGCACGTGCGGGTCGATCGTGACCACCACGTACCGCCCAGCACCCGCTGGATCAAAACCCACGTGGGCGGTCCCTGCGGTCGCGGAGTGCACTGGACTCCCAACATGCGCGGCAAGGTCGATTCCGGTGTGAATATGCCGGCCGGGACAGAACGGGTCGTAAGGCTCGAGATCCAGCTCCGTGCAGCCGTACGGCTGGCTGATCACGGCTCCGGTGACGACGCCGCTAAGCGCCAACCGCGCGTGGCTTGGAATCTGCGCGGCGACGACGACCCAGACGAGACCGGCAATGCCAAAGACGGCCATACCACGCAGCGCCGTCATCACACCCCGCGCGCGGCCGCATGCTCGACCGCCTTGAACGCACCCTCGAGCGTCGACTGCAGCTTGTGCGCCGCTTTCTCACTGCCGCCCAGCGCGCCAGGGACTTTGAAGACGATCAACAGGGCAGCGAGGGCGAACAGGTGGTGGACCGGCGTGCGGCCGCTGTTCTCCAGCGCAAAACCGATCGAAAGCACGAACAGCTGCGCCGGCTGCATGAGGAGGTTGGTGACGAAATGGGAAGCCCAGACCTTTGACCAGTGATGCGTCTCGGGCAGCGTGAACAGGAGTCCGGCCAGGGGCGCGGTGATGGCAAGCACAATCAGAATCGCGTAGCGAACGAGATAGGTGATCGCCAGCACGTCGTAGGCGGCGGCCAGCAAGGCCGTGGTGACGATCTGCCAGGCCGCCGCGTTCGGCGCGCTGGCAAAGCCCGCCCACCAGCTCGTCGGGTCGTTGATTGTGCCGAAGGTCTTGATCGCGTCGCAAAGACCATTGCTGATCGCGACCACCGACTGGAACAGCGGCATGGAGAAATTGATGAGCACCACTCCCATGAACAGCCGCGGTAGGAGGATGCGAGCCGAGTACTGGGTGCGAAGGCCGTGGCCCCACATGATTCGGTACGACGCCCAGATCGCCACCAAGACGAGTGCTGAATCGGACACTACCTGGACCACCGGTTCGAAGTGCCGAATGGTCGTGTTCGAGACGAAATCGCCGCCGGTTTCGAAGTCTGTCGTCCGCAGGATGAAGTCGAACCAGACCTTGAGCAGCAACCCGATGCTGTCGTTCAGCAGGCCGACGACGACGTCTTTGGGATGAGCAAACGGCCACAGCCAATCGAGCAGCCTCGTCAGCTGGACGACTAGGTTCTGGATCTGGTCCACGCGAAGCTCAGTGGGTCGGAGAACCAGGCACCGAATTGGTCAGGATGCTGACCAGCGAGCCGGCGACCTCGACGCCGATCGTCCCGACCACGATCCGCTGGATCCATTGCTTGGCCGCGAGCGCGGACTTCGACTCGACAGCGGTGATCTTCCAGATGAAGGCGAAGATGAACGCGAGGGCGCCGACCGACCCAACCAGGGCCTGGCCAATATGAATCCACGTCGCGATCAGGTCGGTGATCGGCGTGATGTCCGGTCCGGTGGCGAGAAAAACCATGCGAGCCTCCTGAGGTTTTGCT
>CATPBO010000173.1 GCA_955652835.1 Candidatus Dormiibacterota bacterium | reverse complement strand
CAATGACGATGATCCCAACCGTGATCACGAATGATGGACGCGGCGAGCGCGCCTACGACATCTACTCGCGCCTGCTCAAGGACGGCATTATCTTCCTGCGCGGCGTCATCGACGACGACCTGGCCAGCACCGTGACTGCGCAGCTCCTGTTTCTGGAAAGCGAGGCGCCAGACCGCGACATCCAGCTCTACATCAACAGCCCGGGCGGATCCCTGACTGCGGCGCTCTCCGTCTACGACGCCATGCAGTACGTGAGCCCGAAGGTGGGGACCCTGTGCACCGGGCTCGCGGCGAGCGGCGCTTCGATCCTGCTCGCTGGCGGCGACCCCGGTATGCGGATGTCTCTACCCCACGCCCAGATCCTCATCCATCAGCCGTTCACCCAGGGCATCCAGGGCCAGGCGAGTGACATACAGCTGCATGCGCAGGAGATCCTTCGCCAGCGGGAAGCGATGGCGCGGATCTACACCAAGCACACCGGCCGGCCGCTGGAGGACGTCGAGCGCGCTATGGAACGCGACTTCTTCATGAACCCTGAAGAGGCAAAGAAGTGGGGACTGATCGACCTCATCGTCGAGAAGAACCCACACGTGGCAGTCCCCGCGCGGGCTTAAGCCCGCACCGGCGGTGAAAGTCATTGTCATCGGTGGCACCCGATTCATAGGGCGAGCGATCGTAGAGGAGCTCGCCAGCGCCGGCCACGAGGTTCTGATCGTCCACCGCGGCGTTCTCGAACCAGACGATCTGCCGCCGGTGAGGCATCTGCACGCCGCGCGGACGGAGTTGGCTGCGCACCGCGATGAGCTCGTGGCCTTCCAGCCCGAAGCCGCGATCGACTGCCGCGCGCTGACGCGCGCCGACTCGGAGGCGGCGCTGGACGTCCTGCCCGGAGGACTGCGGCTGGTGGTCATCTCCAGCATCGACGTGTACCGGGCGTTCGGAGCGGTCAATGAAGACCGCGAGACCGATCCGGTGCCTCTCGACGAAAGCTCACCGGTGCGCTCGACCCGTTATCCGCTCCGCGGGGTGATGCCGGGGATGGACGAGTACGACAAGCTCGACGTAGAGGATGTTTACGTGGCACGCGGCGCGACCTCAGTGCGGCTGCCTATGGTCTACGGCGAGCACGATTATCAGCTGCGCGAGGAGTACATCCTGCGGCGGCTGCGCGCCGGCCGCGGCCGCATCCCCTTCGGAGCCGGAATGTGGCTTCACAGCGTCGCCTATGTCAGAGATGTCGCACGCGGAGTGCACCTGGTGCTCAAGACTCCGGACACCGCCGGCCACGTGCTCAACCTCTGCGAAGACCGGACCTACTCGATGCGTATGTGGTCCCAGATGATCCTTGACGCCGCCGGATCGGATGCGGAGCTCGTACGGGTTGGCGATGACGCATTGCCTGAGGACCTCAAGCCCACGGGCACGATGTCGCAGCACATCGCGGTCAGCGCGCACAAGGCCCGATCGATGCTGGGCTGGACGACCTCAGATCCTGCCGAGTCGCTGCAAATCAGCGTGCGCTGGCACCTCGCCCACCCGCCGCCCAATCCCGACCTCGACTTCAGCGCCGACGACTCAGCATTGGCTTCCGTCTAAGCTTCGAGCTAACACATGACCCGGCGCTACCGGCCGTTCGATCCTTTCGAGCGCGGCGGCCCTTTCGAGGGCGGGAGGGAGATCCGAATCCCCCGACCTCCGCGCCGTTTCTGGTTTGGCGCCGCGCTTTTCGGCCTTGCGTTCCTGGTCTTCGTCCTCGCCAGCCCGATCGTGTGGTTCTTCACCGAGCTGCAGTGGTACGACGCACTCGGCTTCCGGGATGTCTTCACCACACGGCTGTGGCTCCAGATCCTTCTCTTTGTCAGCAGCCTCGCGCTTGCATTCATCTACCTGGCGGTCAACGTTGTGATCGCGCTGCGAATCCGCTCCGGGTCGGGCTTGCGTGCGGTGGGCATCAGACGTTCGTCCATCCGGAGCGCGGTTGGCATCATCGGCCTGCTGGGCGCCGGCCTGATAGCACTGATCCTGTCAGGCGGCGCCGGCACGCAGTGGCAGACCCTTGCGCTCTTCCAGCACGCGTCGGCGACCGGGATCACAGACCCCGTCCTCGGCCAGGACGTGTCCTTCTACCTGCTGACGCTGCCGTTCCTGCACTCGATCGCCAACTGGTCATTGGGTCTCGATTTCATGGCCGCCCTGTTGATCGGTGCCCTGTACGCCTGGCGAGGCGACACGTTCGACCTCAATCTCAGTCCGCGCGCCATCGCCCATCTCTCGATCCTTCTCGGAGTGTTTGCAATCACCCTTGCGGCGTGGACGTGGCTCGGCCGGTACGACCTGATGTACGCACACAACAGCACCGTTGTTTGGGGCGCCGCTTACACAGACGTCAATGCAAGGCTGCCTCTCTATTCGTTCCAGGCGGGGGCAGGCATCGTGCTGGCCGGGGCGCTGATCGCGAACGCGTGGCTGAAGCGACTGTGGCTGCCCGTCGCCGCTGCCGGGATCTGGATCGCGATGCTTGTGATCGGGCAGATCTACCCCGGCATCGTGCAGAGCTTTTTCGTCACGCCGAGTGCGCAGTCGTACGAGCTTCCTTACATAGTGCGCGAGATCGCCGGCACACGCGCCGCGTACGGGCTTTCCAACGTGACCGTCAGCAACTTCACCGGCGACCAGCCGCTTGCTCTGAAGGATGTGCAGAGCGACCAGGTCACGGTCAACAACCTGCGGCTGTGGGACTACACGCCCCTGCAGGCCGTCTACGAGCAGCTGCAGACGATCCGAACCTACTACACGTTCTTCGACATCGACATCGACCGCTACATGATCGGAAGCGCCTATCAGCAGCTCGAACTGAGCGCCCGCGAATTCGACCCGTCGAGGCTGTCGGCTTCTGCTCAGCAGTGGGTCAACCAGCACCTCGTGTACACCCATGGGTACGGGCTCGCCGCGAGCCCGGTCAACGCCGTCACGGCCGAGGGCCTGCCGGACTACGTGGTCAAGGATCTGCCGCCGACCGGACCGCTGGCGGTCACGCAGCCTGCGATCTACTTCGGCGAGCTGACCAACACCTATGCGCTGGCCCCTTCCAGCACCAAAGAGTTCGACTACCCGCAGGGCAGCCAGGACGTCTTCACCTCCTATACCGGTACCCACGGCGTGCGTATGAGTGAGCTCAACAAGGCACTGTGGTCACTCAAGCTCGGGGATTTCAATCTGCTGGTTTCGAGCCAGGTCACCAGCCAGTCGCAGATGCTCTACCGCAGAAACATCGTGCAGCGCGCCTCAGAGCTCGCGCCGTTTCTCAGCTTCGACGGCGACCCGTACGCGGTGATCGTGGACGGCCGTGTCTACTGGATCCTGGACGCTTACACGACCGGGTCCACATACCCCTACTCCCAGACGGTCACCTTCCAGGGCTCCAGTGACATCAACTACATCCGCAACTCGGTCAAGGTGGTCATCGACGCGTACGAGGGCACGGTCAACTTTTACGTGATCGATTCCAAGGACCCATTGATCAAGGCGTACGCGGCAACGTTCCCCTCGCTGTTCAAGCCGATCGGCCTGATGCCGGCCGGCATTCGCGCACACCTGCGGGTGCCGGTGGACCTATTCAACACCCAGGTCCAGATGTATGCCACGTACCACATCACCGACCCCAACATCTTCTTCACCCGCGAAGACGTGTGGGATATCCCCACAGCCCAGAACTCGCCGAGCGGTGCGCCCACGCCCGTCCAGCCTTACTACGTTCTGTTCCGGCTCCCGGGCGAGCAGAATCCGGAATTCCTTTTGATCATGCCGTTCACCCCGCGGGGCAAGAACAACATGGTCTCGTGGGTGGCGGCCCGCAACGACGGCGCGCACTATGGCGAATACGTGTCATACGTCCTGCCCAAGGACAAGGTCATCCTCGGCCCGCAGCAGGTCGCCAACCTCATCAATCAAGAGCCGGCCATCTCCCGCGACTTCACACTCTTCCACGGGGCCGGCTCGCAGGTTCAGCAGGGGAACCTGCTGGTCGTCCCGATCGGCAACTCGTTCCTCTACTTCGAGCCCATCTACCTCAAAGCCACATCGGCATCGGGCCTACCTGAGCTGAAAAAGGTTATCCTCGCCGATCAGTCGAAGGTCGTCTATACGGACACCCTGCAGCAGGCGATCGACCAGCTTGTCGGCACCGCGACCGCTCCGCCGCCGACAACAACGCCGCCCCCGACCACGCTCACCGCGGCCCAGGTCGCGCAGATCGAGTCCCTGGTGGCCCAGGCCAACCAGCACTACGCAGCGGCCTATGCCGCGCTGAAAGCGGGTGACCTCACCACATTTGCCAACGAGATGGCGATCGTGGGCCAGCTTCTGCAGCAGCTACAGCAAATTACCGGGACGGTACCTACCACGACCTCGCCTTCGCCGACGCCACGCGCTTCGGCGAGCCCGTCGCCGAGCCCGACCAAGTAGCTCTCAACCGGTACGCAGCGGCACGAACAGGACCGGGAAGAGCGAGCGGAAGGTCACCTCTCCACCGTGCTTCTGGTAAAGCCGCAGGTCCTGCGGCTCGTCGGATGAAACAGCCACCGGGATGACCATGCGACCGCCCTCGGCGAGCTGGTCGACCAGCGCCGGCGGCACCCCGCGCGCCGCGGCGGCGACAAGGATGACGTCGTAAGGGCCTTCGGCCGGCCAGCCAAGGCTTCCATCCCCGACCGCAACTTCGACGTTGGTGAACCCCAGCCGCTGCAGCGTCGCCGCCGCGTGCTCGGCGAGCGCGGGCTCACGCTCGACGGTGATGACCTTGCGGCACAGCCGGCCCAGCACTGCCGCCTGGTAACCCGAACCGGCGCCCACCTCCAGGGCGATGTCGTCGGGTTTCGGCGCGACCGCCTGGGTCATCAGCGCGACGACCAGCGGCTGCGAGATGGTCTGGCCGCAGTCGATCGCCAGCGCGCGGTCTTCGTAGGCATGACGCCGCAGCTTCGGCAAGACGAACTCCTCGCGCGGGATCTCTGACATCACCTTGAGCACGCGCTCGTCGGTGACCCCGTGAGGCACCAGCTGCTCGACCACCATTTTCTCCGCCGGGGTGCTCACCTGGGCGATCCTCACTCCCGAGAGTACAATCACACCCGCTCATTGGCGTCGTCTGTCCCGAACTCCGTCCCGCAGAAATGGCGCCGCCCCGTAAGGCAGCGCTCGCGCCTGGTCAGACGCACAGGCCCTGCACACGCACGTGTCGAGTTCGCCCACCCCTCCGAGCAGGAGTTTGCGCGCTTCCTCGACTACTACCGAATCAGGTGGGTGTACGAACCCGTGTCGTTCCCGATCGCCTGGGAAGGCACCCGGGTCTCCGAGATGTTCACGCCCGACTTTTACCTTCCCGAACACGACCTGTACATCGAGCTCACGACCATGAAGCAGTCCCTCGTCACGCCGAAGAATCGCAAGCTGCGGATGCTGCGAGAGCTCTACCCGGAGCTCAACGTGCGGCTGCTCTATCGAAAGGATTACCAGCAGCTGCTGGCCAAAGCGGGCTACGGCGCAGTCGAGGTGCAGAACCTGCGCAAGCAGGACATCGGCTCAATTCTCATCTCTCCCGTCGAGCTCGAAACTCGCGTCAAGGCGCTTGCACGCAAGATCTCGCGCGACTACCGCGGGGAGTCGCTCGTCGTGGTTGGAGTGCTCAAGGGCGTCACCTTCTTTCTCGCTGACCTCGCGCGCGGAATCAAGGTTCCCTTCGTCCTCGACTACCTCGACCTTCGACGCTATGCCGGCGCGCAGCCGCACGATCGCGTGCGCATCGCGCGCGATATCGACTATCCGATCGCCGGCCGGCACGTCCTGCTCGTGGAGGACATCGTGAATACCGGCCTCACCCTCGACTATGTCCTGTCAGAGCTGCGCGCACGCGAACCGGCATCGATCGAGGTGGCCACGCTGCTGGATCGACCGCTGCGCCGTCTGGTCAAAGTACCGATTCGCTACGTGGGCTTTCAGATCCCCAACGACTATGTGGTCGGTTACGGCCTCGACTACAGGGAGCTGTACCGCAACCTTCCTTTCATCTGCACACTCCGCACCAGCGTTCTGGACATCGCAACCCCCGCGAACCCGACGACGTCGGAGACTGACGGGTAGACGCGGGCTCTCGGCTGCAGCGCCTTCTGGCGTGGATGGCCGTCCAGGACTTTCAGGTCCTGGTCGAAAGCGGGCTGCTCAGCCAGGTCGAGAAAATCGTGGTCGATGGCCACCGCTCGTTCTATGCAAACAAGGGGCGGGCGTGGTCTGCACCGATTGCCTACCGGTGGCTCCGCTACGAGGATCCGGCGCCGGTGGCGCGCCTCATAGAAGGCACAAAACGGCTTCGGCGGAGGGGGGTGCTTTTCGACGCGGACGCTGTGGACAAAACGTGTGTGGAAGCGTCGAAGAGGGGGTTTTTGAATTGAAACCGGGGGTGTGGAGGGGCTGTGGAAAACACATGCCCCAAGCGACCTTCCTGTTTACCCTGAAGTACCCTATGCGTTTTTCGGTTTCCATCCCGGGTTGCCCCGGACCTTCCACCTACTCGACGTTCGGTATCCTCAGGTTTACCGTACTCAGCCGCTTGGGGCGTCGCGAAAGTTAACAGGCGGTTATGGAACGCGTCAACCGCAAAAAAAATCGGACTAGTAGGCAAATCTTTGTGGGGTTGACAGTACTCGCGATGACGGCTAGTGGCGGCTCCTAGAATGGGTCGCAACGTCATCACCAAGGAGACCTGACACATGCGCGAAGTCGTGATCGTCGAGGCAGTACGCACTCCAATCGCTCGGCGAAACGGAAAGTTCAAGGACATGCATCCCGTCGTCCTTGGCTCGCTCGTGCTCAAAGAAATCGTGAGGCGTGCGGGCATCGCACCCGAGCAGGTCGAGGACGTCGTGTTCGGTTGCGTGACCCAGGTCGGCGAGCAGAGTCTCAACATCGCGCGCAGCGCAT
Organism: Candidatus Dormiibacterota bacterium; assembly: GCA_955652835.1. Taxonomy (GTDB): domain Bacteria; phylum Chloroflexota; class Dormibacteria; order Dormibacterales; family Dormibacteraceae; genus Palsa-870. The sequence goes on along the minus strand of CATPBO010000173.1, from coordinate 8,770 downwards.
GGCTGACCGCCGGCTTTCCGTTCACCACTCCGGCGACGACCGTTGACCGGCAGTGCGGCTCGAGCCAGCAGGCAATCCATTTCGCCGCCAACCTCATCCAGTCGGGCGTGTGTGACATCACCATCGCCGGCGGCGTCGAATCGATGAGCCGCGTGCCGATGGGATCCAATGCCGTGTCGCCAGGCACGCCTTTTCCACCGGACTTGATGGAGCTCTACGACCTCGTACCACAAGGAATCTCCGCGGAGCTCATCGCGCGCAAGTACGGAATCTCTCGCCGCCAGATGGATGAGTTCGGAGTGCGGAGCCACCAGCTGGCGCACGAGGCGACGGAGAAAGGGCACTTCATGTCACAGCTGATGCCGGTCGAGATTTCTCTTGACGGCAATGGGCATCACGAACTGTTCAACAGGGACGAGGGCATACGCGCGAACGCGAACTATGAGGCCACAGCTGCGCTCCAGCCTGCGTTCAACCCCGAGCACTCGATCACCGCAGGCAACTCAAGCCAGATCTCCGACGGCGCCGCGGCCGTCCTGCTCATGTCACTCGAGAAGGCAAAGCAGCTCGGCTTTAAGCCACGCGCGCGGATCAGGGCACAGGCCGTCGTCGGCACGGACCCCGTGTTGATGCTCGAGGGCCCCATCCCTGGCACGGCTGCGGTCCTCAAGCGCGCCGGCCTTGACCTCAAGAGCATCGACCTCTTCGAGGTCAACGAGGCGTTCGCGTCGGTTGTCCTCGCCTGGCAGAAGGAGACCGGCGCCGACATGGACAAGACCAACGTCAATGGGGGTGCGATCGCCGTCGGCCATCCGCTGGGCGCTTCTGGAGCGATCCTCATGAACCGCCTCCTCTACGAGCTCGAGCGCCGTGACCTGCGCTATGGTCTCGAGACCATGTGCTGCGGCGGCGGGCTCGGCACGGCGACGATCATCGACCGGGTGGTCGAATGAAGCGCGCGGAGAGGGCGAGCCCTTTCGACTCTGTGAACAACATCCGGCCACATCAGCTTGGCCAGGGCATTAACGCTCGCGCCATCGAAGCCGAGCGGATGACGATCGCCGTGATTGACCTTGACCCGGGCGCGGACCTACCAGAGCACCATCACGAGAACGAGCAGCTCGGGTTCGTCATCGCCGGCAGCATCACGATGAGGATTGGGACCGAGCAGCGCGAGCTTCACCCCGGCGACATGTATGCCATACCGAGCGATGTCCCGCACGAGGCCCTGGCGGGTCCGGAAGGATGCACCGTGGCGGACGTGTTCGCACCCCCGCGGGCGGACTGGAGAGACATGAAGCGATCAGACCCGGTGCCAGGCCGCTGGCCAGAGAGGCGCTCCTAGGCGCGAGCGACCTTCGGGATGGGCCGCGACAGATGCGGCGAATTCCAGCAGAACCGCAGCGGACGTTCCTGCCAGTCGCCGGAGTTGTAGATGCCGATCCTCGGCGTCGTAACCACCCGGCGCTTTGGAGCACCGTCGTCCACGACATAGAGCTGTGGCGGCGCGAGCGGCACCCCGTTCAGGCGGCGGTCGACGTCAAGCGCGCGACAAACCAGGCCCGGGCCGCCGCACCGTCCGACGCCGGGACCTGGCTCCAGTGCTCTAACCAGCACAGCCTGCGGCATGCCGATCGGACGGGTCACGAAGTTCAGGCAGTGGTGCATCCCGTAAGTGAAGTAGACGTACGCATGGCCCGGCGGCCCATACATCACCTCGTTGCGGGGACTGCGCCGGCCGCCTGACGAGTGCGAGGCTAGGTCGGCGGGGCCCATGTAGGCCTCGACCTCGACCAGGCGGCCCCAAATCGTCCGGCCGTCCACCTCTCGGACAAGCACCTTGCCGAGGAGGTCGCGCGCTACGGCCACGGTGTCACGGTCAAAGAAGCCAGCCTCGAGGATCGTGCCCGATGGCGCGGGTTCCGAGACCGTGTCAGACCTCGGTTTTGACGTCGTCGGGGATCTTGTGGCTGACCTCGCCAAGCTTCTTGCGTCCGGCCTGCCTTCGGCGCTTGTCCACGTAAAGAGCCTTGTCGGCTACCTGGTACATGGCCTGCCAGTCCATGCCTGGCTTCCAGGCGGTGATCCCGATGCTGAACTCCACCGGCACAGGCACCTTTTCCGAGCGGTTCAGATCATCGAGCGATTGACGGACCCGGGCACCCACCTCGCGCGCGTCGCGCTCGTCTGCTTCCGGCATAGCGACACCGAACTCATCGCCGCCAAGGCGGCCACACGTGTCAGTCGCCCGCACAGCACGCTGCAGCTCCTGCGCGAGCACGCGAATCGCCTCGTCACCGACGTGGTGGCCAAGCGTGTCGTTGATCTCCTTGAGGTTGTCGAGGTCGAGCATCATGAGAGCGAGGCGTCGCCCGTGACGTTGGGCGGCGGCGACGGCACGGTCGATCGCCCGCTCGAACTCGGGCCGGTTGGCGAGACCGGTCAGGTAGTCGGTCCGCGCCTCGCGCGTGTGCTGTCGTGCCCGGTCGAGCGCGACCGCGATCTGGTCGGCCACCGCGGCCACGAACTCGAGGTCGCTCGACTCGAATGTCCTCGGCAGCCGCGTCGCCACGGTCATCGCGCCCAGCAGCACGCCCTTCGTGCGCAGCTCGGCGCGGATCGCGCTCCACTCGCCGGCGATCCGGTCGACGCGAGACTCAGCCGGGCCCGACGACACCTCGACCACCTTGACAAGGCCGGAGCGCCCGGACTCCGAGAACTCCTCCTCTTCGCCCGGCTGCATGCCGATCGTCTTCGCGAGCTTGAGCCGGGCGCCATCGCGGACCCAGACCGCCCCAGCCTGAAGGCCGAGGACCTTGAGCGTTTCCCGCAGGCCAACCTCGGCGATCTCGGTCACGTCCAGCGAGCGACCGAGAGCGCTGGCAATGTGATAGAGCCCGTGCAGCTCCGTCTGACGGGCGCGGTGGCGCGTCTCGGTGTAGTCGAGGTAGCCGCGGATGAAGCTCGAGTTGAGGTGCTCGATCACATCCCCCAGGCGGCTCTGCGCCAGGAGCAGCACCTCGTCGGCGTATTCGCTGGCGCCCAGCTCGTCGGTGACACGCGCGACGACAGACCTGCGGAACACCGCCAGGCCCTCCATCAGCGACTCGAGGGGGACGCCTTTCTCCGCGTAGCGCCTGGAGGCCTCTCGCGCGACGGTGTAGTACTCGTGCCACGGCACTCGCGAGTCAGGCCGAAGGGACTTGAACAGGATTTCCAGGAATGCGACCGACGTCTTGACCAGCTCGTCGACCGTGCCGTCCTTGTGGCTATGGAGCAGGTCAGGCTCGATCGCCCGGACTGATTCGGCCGCGACCAACCCGCTCTCGGTCGCGTTGGCCGACAGGCGGTCTGCAAGCTCGCTCAGGATGTCGCTGGCTCGCTCAGTCATATCGGCGCACTATAGAGTGACGCAGGCGCCTGCGCGAACCTGCGCGGCATGCTAATCAAATGTGTAAGAGGGACTGATGGCTACAGTGACCCGGGGTTCGTTGGAAAAGCTCGAGGAAGTGCTGGGCGCGGATGCCCAGGACCTGCTTGAGCACAAGTGCAAAACAGTGCCGAAAGACCAGCTTCACCTGCCAGGTCCAGACTTCATTGACAGGGTTTGGAAGGACAGCGACCGCCCGACGCGCGTCCTCAGCAGCATGCAAGCGATTCACAGCCATGGACGCCTGGCAAACACAGGCTACGTTTCCATCCTGCCGGTCGACCAGGGCATCGAGCACACGGCCGGCGCTTCGTTCGCTCCCAACCCGATCTACTTCGACGGCGAGAAGATCGTCGAGCTGGCGATCGAGGGCGGCTGCAATGCGGTCGCCTCGACCTTCGGCGTGCTCGGATCGGTCGCCCGTCGGTACGCGCACCGCATCCCTTTCGTCTGCAAGTTGAACCACAACGAGCTCCTGACCTATCCCAACCACTATGACCAGATTCTCTTCGGCACCGTAAAGGAAGCATGGGAGATGGGCGCGGTCGCGGTGGGCGCCACCGTCTACTTTGGATCCGCAGAATCGGACCGCCAGCTCCAGGAGATCGCGGTCGCTTTTCACCATGCGCACGAGCTCGGGATGGCCACCGTTCTATGGTGCTACGTCCGCAACAACGCCTTCAAGAAGGATGACGTGAACTACGAGACGGCGGCCGACCTGACCGGCCAGGCGAACCACCTCGGCGTCACGATCCAGGCCGACATCATCAAGCAGAAGCTGCCGGACACCAACCGCGGCTTCGAGGTCATCGGCTTCGGCAAGACGTCGCCCGCGGTTTACGAAAGATTGAGCTCCGACCACCCGATCGACCTCTGCCGTTATCAAGTGATCAACAACTACATGGGACGAGCCGGCCTCATCAACTCGGGCGGAGAATCGCACGGCGCGACAGACTTGAAGGAGGCTGTCCGCACCGCTGTGATCAACAAGCGCGCGGGCGGCATGGGTCTCATCAGCGGCCGGAAGTCGTTCCAGCGACCGATGAAGGAGGGAGTCGAGTTACTACACGCAATTCAGGACGTGTATCTGAACGAGTCAGTAACCATCGCGTAAAGCTCGCCTTCCTCGGTACCGGCGCAGCGTTTTCGCGGGACCGTTACAACGGCGCCGTGGTTGTGAATGGCCGGTTGCTGCTCGATGGCGGCGCGCCGCTGCTCCCGCACATGACTCGCGTAGGCGTCGACCCTGGGGAGATCGTGGCCGTCTTCCTGACTCATTTCCACGGCGACCATACGCTCGGGTTGCCGCCTTTTGTCTTGCACCGCGTGTTCGTCGACCAGCGCCCGATCACCTTCATCGGCCCCGCTGGAATCGAGGAAAGACTCGAAGCCCTGTGGGAGATCAGCTGGGGGATTGATTGGAAGCCGGTGATGCGGCCCCGCTTCAACGTGACTTACGAAACCGCTAAGCCATCGGGTAATGTCGCCGGCTACAAGTACGAGACGATCAAGCTGGACCACGGGACAAGCGGCAGCAACGGCTACCGGATCTGGGTCGACGGCCGGATCCTTGCCTATTCAGGCGATACGGAGGCAACGGCTCCCCTCGACGAGCTCGTGGACGGGGCCGACATGGCCGTCGTCGAGGCGACCGGACCGGGAGATGTGTTCAGCCATATGAGCTGGGAGTCCGCGACTGCCTTGAAGGAGCGGTACCCAAAGACCCGGTTCATGTTCAACCACCTGTACAACGGCACTGTCGACGGCGCCGTCGAAGACCTCCAGGTGATCGAAGTCTGAAGACCCGGAACCCAGCCGCCGTCCTGATCGGTGCCGTGGTTGGTGGTGTTGCGGGCGCCCTCGTCTTCGGCGGATTCATCGGCCTCGGGATGCTCTTGATGGATCGCGTGGCGAGCATCGTCCCAGTTATCGTCCTCGCCATCGCGGGCGCGTATGCAGGCTGGCTGGTGGGCGTGATCGTTTTCAGCGCTGTTCGAGGCGCCGGTCTCAAGGAAGAGCAAGGCTGAGCCCCGACGTCCCCTCCACGCGCCCGCTGCTCGACAAGCTCGGCGTGAAGCCGGGCTCGAAGGTGGCGATCCTCGACCTCGACGACGCCGGCTTTCTGTCGCTGCTGCGCGAGCGGACTTCCGACATCGTGAAGAGTCGACCCCGGGAGCCGGTTGATCTCGTGTTCATGGGCGCGCGCGACCTGAGCGACTTGAAGCGCCTCAAGGACGTCAAGAAATGGATCGAGCCGAATGGTGCCATCTGGGTCGTGCGCCCCAAGGGCGGTCGGGCCGCCATCAAAGACACCGACGTCATCGAAGCCGGCCTTGCCGCGGGCCTGGTCGACAACAAGATCGCGAGCTTCTCGGACACTCATGGGGCGATGCGGCTCGTCTTTCGACTACGAGACCGCCCCAAGTGACATTGCTCATCCGCCCTGCCGAGGCCGCGGACGTTCCGATCATCGCCGAGCTGATTCGCGGCCTGGCTCGCTTCGAGAAGATGGAGGACGAGGTCACCATGACTGAGGAACGGCTGGCCGAGAATCTCTTTGGGCAGCGGCGCTACGCGGAGACCTTGCTCGCTGAAGAAGACGGCACATCGGTCGGCTTTGCGCTCTTCTTTCACAATTTCTCGACGTTCCTCGGTCTGCCTGGGGTCTACCTCGAAGACCTCTTCGTGGTCCCGGAGCATCGCGGACGCGGCATCGGGCGCGCCCTGCTCCGACAGCTTGCACGCGTTGCTCGGGACCGTGGATGCGGCCGGCTCGAGTGGTCCGTGCTGGATTGGAACCGCGATGCGATCGGCTTCTACGAAAGATTGGGAGCGAGGCCCAACTCGGAGTGGACCGTCTACCGCTTAACAGGCGAAGCGCTCAGCGCGCTTGGCCGAGAATAGATCCCGCATGGAAGTCCTTCACCCCAAGAAGCTCGAGACCCACCCGGGCGATTCCATCGTGGGCTGGGCTCGCGTCCAGCTGGCCATCGCGCGCGAGATCCTGGACGACCCGGGAGGCGGCCTACTCTTCGCGACCCAGACGATCGGCCAGGTCAAGGCAGGGCTTCACGAGCGCGACGCGTCGCGGTGGGAGGAAGTGGTCACCCTTCTCGATCGCGCCGAGGACGCTGCCGTGAGGCGGGAGTTCGACACGGCCAGGAGCCTGCTCGACGAGGCGCTGGCCAAGCTGCGCTAAGCGCCGGCGGCGGCCTCCAGCGTGGCCACGTAGCCTGCCGCACCCGGATGCCCGGCGAACGGTCCCGCGCCGGGGAGCGTGACGCCGGCTTCTCGATACCGGCGGATCGCGTCACGAACCTGGTTTTCGTCGCCGATGCCGCTCAAATCGTCGATCATCCCTTCGCTGACCGCTCCGGCCTCGAGCTCTGCCTTGAATCCGCTCGCGTCCATCATCTTTCGGTAGTAAGGCAAGTTGGAATACCGCTCGATCGTCGCTCGGAAGACGGCCAGGCCGCCGGGGCGATCTGACGTGAGGCAGACGGGGACGGCCGCAACTATCTCGAAACCTTCAAGCGACTTCCCTGCCTTCTGTCGCCCGGCCGTGATCGCCGGGATCACGTGGTCGCTGATGTACGCCGGAGAGCACATCCACAGCACCACCCCGTCAGCCCGCTCGCCTGCCAGCGCGAGCATCCGTGGGTTGAGCGCGGAGATCATGATCGGCAAGTCGGGCCGGCGTGGACCTGAGTAAGCCCACTGCGCAGAGAAGTGCTTGCCCTCGAGGGAGCAGGAGCCATCGCGAAGACTGGTGCGCACGATGTCGAGGTACTCCCCCATCGCCTCGGCCGGGCTGTCCAGGCGCAGGCCCCACATCGACTCAACCGTCACTTTGTGACTCACGCCGATGCCGAGGATGAAGCGGCCGCCGGACAGTTCATCGAGCGTCGCCGCCATCTGCACCATCGCGGTGGGGTGCCGCGTGTAGATGGGCAGCACGCCCGTGCCAAGTCCGATGCGCTGCGTTGCGGCTGCGTAAGCGGAAAGGACGAGCGCCACGTCTCGTGCATCCGGCAGCTGGGTGACCCAGACCGACTCGAAACCAAGTCTTTCGGCAGCCCTGGCCCTCTCTACGGACTCGTCCAGCGTCTTCACTGCCGGGTTGAAGGCGGCAAGGCGACCCACAGCTTCAGCAATATATAGCGCTGTGAACCTCTGGCAGGCGTTGTTCATAGGCCTGCTCCAGGGCACCACCGAGCTGTTCCCCGTGTCTTCGCTCGGACACGCGGTGCTGATCCCGAGCCTGCTGCACTGGAGCTTCAAGCAGTCCGATCCGTCGTTCCTCCCCTTTCTGGTCCTGCTTCACCTGGGCACCGCAACTGCGCTGCTTGTGCTGTACCGAGAGCAGTGGGTCGCCATCATTCGGGGATTCTTCGCCGCCGCAATCCGAGGACAGATCCGGACCGACGATGAGCGCCTCGCGATGCTGTTGCTGGTAGGGACGATCCCGGCCGCCATCCTCGGCGTGTTCCTCGAGACTCGGATCAAGTCTCTTTTCGCCAGCCCCTTCGAGGCGGCTGTGTTCCTGGTCGCCAACGGCGTGCTCATGCTCGCGTTCGAGGTGCTCCGGCGGCGCGCGGAACGCCGGGCGGCCCTCGACTCCGCACCTCGCGCCGAGCAGGAGGAGGGGTTCGGGCAGGCAGAGCGGATCAGCTTTCGTGCTGCCGCCCTTGTGGGTGCATGCCAGGCGCTGGCCTTTCTTCCCGGCATCTCACGATCCGGCGTGACGATAGGAGGCGGCTTGCTGGCCGGGCTGCGACACGAGGAGGCCGCACGTTTCTCCTTTCTTCTCGCGACCCCGGTCATTCTCGGCGCGGGCCTCGTCGAGGTCCCGCAGCTGTTTTCGAGCGGAGTACCGATCGGCGAATACCTTGCCGGGACGGTGCTCGCGGGAATTGCCGCATACGCGAGCGCGCGATTTCTCCTGCGCTACTTTCGATCTGGACGGCTTGATCCGTACGGCTGGTACTGCATCGCAGCCGGGCTCGTCAGCCTCGCTTTGTTACGCTTGAACCTGTGATGAAATCCAATTCGCTTGCCGCCGGCTTCGGGGTTCTTGGAATCGTCTTTCTGATAGTTGCCGCTCTCTATGCGCTTGGTGTGCTGCAGATCTTGACGTCTACAAAGACGGGGCCGCATTACCAGCACGCGATTCTTTTCGGGGTCCTTGCGGTGGCCAGTTTCGTGGCCGCAAACTTCGCCCGGGTTAAAGCCGTCTGAGGTTGGTAAGCGCCTACCGCGCGGCGATTTTTTCCGGCACCTGACGGCCAGACAGGTCGCGTTCGCCGACCCGGATGTCTTCGTGATAGACAGCGTCGGCGT